>NZ_CP004393.1:3630000-3930000 GCF_000819565.1 Celeribacter indicus | reverse complement strand
GAGATAGCCGGTGCGCAGCGCCTCCTCGAAGAGGCGCAGGATATTGACCGGATCGGACAGGAACGCCTTCGGATCGGCGATGTCGAGCCGGTTGTTGACGAGCTCGTAGGGCGCGGCAATCTTGCGGCGGCGCTTGAAGAGGCGCTGGAGCGCCGGGCCCTGCTTGACATGCTGCGCCTCGAGAGACGTGAGGAAGATGCGGGTCAGTTCCCCCACGCGGGTGGCATGGCGGAAGTAATCCTGCATGAAATGTTCCACCGCCCGGCGGCCGCCATAGTCGACATAGCCAAGGAAGTCGGCCACCTCCACCTGCATGTCGAAGGTGAGCTGGTCCATCGGACGCCCGGCGATCAGGTGAAGCGCATTGCGCACCGCGTGCAGGAAGGTCTCCGCCTCCTCGAACTGGCGGTATTCGTCGGCGGTGAAGACCCCCGCCCGCACGAGATCGGCGGTGTCGCGCACGCCGTGGACGTATTTCGCGATCCAGAACAGCGTGTGCAGGTCGCGCAAGCCGCCCTTGCCCTCTTTCACGTTCGGTTCGACCACGTAGCGCTGGCCGCCCTGCTTGCGGATCCGTTCCTCGCGCTCGGCCAGTTTCGCCTCGATGAACTCCCGCGCCGTCCCCGAGAAGAGCTCGTCGCGCAGCCTGACATGCAGATCCCTCGCGAGGCGGCGGTTGCCGGCGAGGAAGCGCAGCTCGAGCAGGGCGGTGCGGATCGTGAAATCCTCGCGGCCTAGGCGGATGCAATCCCCGATCGTGCGCGTGGAATGGCCGATCTTCAGGTGCAGGTCCCAGAACATGTAGAGCATGCTCTCGACGAGGCTTTCGATCCAGCCGGTGATCTTGTGGGGCGCGAGAAACAGCAGGTCCACGTCGGATTCGGGAGACATCTCGCCGCGCCCGTAGCCGCCGACCGCAAGCACCGCGATCCGTTCGCCCTCCGAGGGGGTCGGGTTCGGATGCAGCTTCGTCAGGGCGGTGTAGAGCACGGATGTCACGATGCAGTCGGTAAGCCAGGCATAGGCGCGCACCGCCGGACGGGCGTTGCGCGGCGCCTCGGCGATGGCGGCGGCGATCGTCTCGCGCCCCGCCTTTTGCACCGCGGCGAGTACGCCGACCGTCGCCTTGCGCAGCGCCGCCGCGTCGGTCGCCTCCGCCCATGCGGCTTCGAGTTCGGCGGCCACGGCGGCGACGTCGAAGATGGCGGTTTCGGCGCAGATCAGGGATCCCGGAGCGGCCGGGACGAAACGGGCGAGTCCGGCTTCCTCAGAAACCGAAGCCGCCGAAGGCTCTGGGTGCAGGGTCAATCTCGATAACCTGGTTGTTCTGGATCGTGGCGACCGACAGGGCGCGTTCGTTCGTGCCGTCGGACATGAGGCGGAAGACGCCGTTCACGCCGACGAAGCCGTTGCGCCGGGTCAGGGCCTGTGCGCTCAGGGTGCCGGTGTTGCCTTCGGAGGCGAGCGCGCCGATGGCCGCGATGCCGTCATAGGCGAGCCCGGCGAGCGCGTGCGGCTGGCTGCCGTAGCGGGCGGTATAGCGGGAGGAGAAACTGGCGGCGAGCTGCTGGTCGGGGATCGCGAACCAGCTGTCCTGGAGGCCCGGCAGGCTCAGGGCCGAGGGCGGGATGTTCCAGCGCTGAAGGCCGATATATTGCGGGTTGGGCGAGCGGATGCCGTTTTCCGGCAGCATCTGCGCCAGGAGCGGCATCGCCCCGTCGTTGCCGGAGGTGAAGAAGATCGCGTCCGCGCCGGAGGACCGTGCGGTGGAGGCGATCGGCTGGATCGCGCTCACCACGCCCTGCTGGCTGAGTTCGAAACTCTGCTGTCCGGCCAGGGTCGCGCCCTGCCGCGCGATGGCGCCCCTGATCGCCTCCGCTCCGGCCTGTTCCGCCGCGGCCTGGCCGTTCACGACCATGATCCGGGACTTGCCGTTGGCGCGGGCATAGGAGACGAGGCGGTTCGCCGTGTTGTCGAAGGTCGGGCCGAGGATGAAGACATTGCCCCCGGCGACGTCCGGGTTGTTGGAGAACGAGAGCACGTTCACCCCCGCGCGCCCGGCCGCGAGCCCCGCGAGCTTCGCCGAGCCGCCATAGACGGGTCCGAGGATGACCTTCGCCCCGTCCGCGACGGCCTGGGAGGCGGCAGAGGAGGCGCGTTCGGCCTGGCCGCCGGTGGGATAGACCCGCAGGTCGATCTGCGCCCCGTCGAGATCCGCGATCGCCATGCGCGCCGCGTTCTCGAGCGAGGTGGCGAGCGCGACGTCGCCGCCCTGGGTCGATTCGTAGGGCACGAGCAGCGCGACGGGGACCGGGCCTCCGCGGCTGATCGCGGGACCGCCCCCCATCTGCATCGCACCCGGATCACAGGCGGCGAGGGCCACGAAGGAAAGGCAGAGCGCAAGTTTCCCGAGGGACTTGCGGGCGGCACGGAGAACAGCGAACATGGGAAACCTCACTCCTGTCGGCGAACGTTGGGGGGCGACGCGCGTCGCGTGATTTTGCGGCGAGACTATGCGACGCGTCCGAAAGAGTAAACGCCGCAAAACCCTGAGAGAGACGTGACCCATATTCCCAAGCAGCTTCCCGCCGGCCTCTATTTCGTCGCCACCCCGATCGGGAACGCACGCGATATCACCTTGCGCGCGCTCGATATTCTTGCCTCCGCCGATGTGCTGGCCGCCGAGGACACCCGCTCGCTGCGCCGGCTCATGGAGATCCATGGCCTGCCCCTGAACGGCCGTCCTCTCATCGCCTATCACGATCACAACGGCGCCCGCATCCGGCCGAGGATCATGGCGCTGCTCGCGGAGGGAAAATCCGTCGCCTATGCCTCCGAGGCGGGGACGCCGCTCGTCGCCGATCCCGGATTCGCGCTGGGCCGGGAGGCGCTCGAGGCGGGCGTGGCCGTGACCACCGCCCCCGGCCCTTCCGCGATGATCGCGGCGCTCACCGTGTCGGGCCTGCCGTCGGACCGTTTCCTGTTCGCGGGCTTCCCGCCGGCCGCGCAGGGCGCCCGGCTCAAGACCTTCCGCGCCTTCGCCTCCGTGCCCGCCACGCTCGGCTTCTATGAGAGCCCGAAACGGATTCACCGAACGTTAAATGAACTCTGCGAGACTCTGGGGGAATCGCGGCCGGCCGCGCTCTGCCGTGAACTGACGAAGAAATTCGAGGAGGTGCGGCGCGGCACCCTGCGCGAGCTGGAGGTGGCTCTGCGGGACGCGCCGGTCAAGGGCGAGATCGTGCTGCTCGTGGGGCGCGGCGGACAGGAGGAGGTGAGCGCGCCGGATCTGGAGGCCGAGTTGCAGCGCGCGCTCGCGACGATGACGGTGAAGGACGCGGCCGCGGAGGTGGCCGCGCGCTACGGGATGAAGAAGCGCGAGGTCTATCAGAAGGCGCTCGCGATGGATGCGAAGGCACGGGACGACGAGGACCCGGAACGGGGACGGACGGGATGACGGACGGAAAGGACGCTGAACATGCCACTTGATTTTACGGACGATCTCGCAGGCGCCGGTCCGCAGGAGGCGCGGCAGGCGCGCGGGCGGCGTGCCCATGACTTCGGCCGGGCCGCGGAAGCCTCGGTCGCACGCGATTACGGGGCGCGGGGATATGCGCTCGCGGAAACGCGCTGGCGCGGCGCGGGCGGGGAGATCGACCTGATCTTTCGCGACGGGACGGGATTCGTGTTCGTGGAGGTGAAGGCGTCGAAAACCCACGCACGCGCAGCCGAAAAGCTCGGCGCGGGACAGATCGCGCGGATCTGCCGGAGCGCGGAAGACTATGTCGGCCGCCAGCCTGACGGGCTGCTGACAGACATGCGCATCGACGTGGCGCTGGTCGACGGCCAGGGGCAGGTGGCGATTCTCGAGAACGCGCTGGTCTGAACGCCCTGGCCCGAACACAACCAACCTGAACGCACCGGCCTGAACGCCCTGTGTGTGACTTCGCACAGGACATTTCCGTTGAATGCCTTCCGGGGCTGGTCCATCTAGGGAGAAACTGCCTCAGCCGGAGATGAGCCTTGCCCCTGAAAGTCGCGATCCAGATGGACCCGATCGGCCCGATCAACATCAATGCCGACAGCACGTTCCGCATCATGGAAGAGGCGCAGGCGCGCGGCCATGACCTTTTCTACTACACGCCGGAGCATCTCGCCTTCCAGGAGGGCCGGGTCACCGCGCGGGGCTGGCCGGTCGAGGTGCGCCGGGTAGAGGGCGATCACTACAGTCTCGGCGAGATGACCGAGGTCGACCTGTCCGATTACGACGTGGTCTGGCTGCGGCAGGACCCGCCCTTCGACATGGGCTATATCACCACGACCCATCTTCTCGAGCTTCTCATGCCGGGCACGCTCGTGGTGAACGATCCCTTCTGGGTGCGCAACTATCCGGAGAAACTTCTGGTCCTGCGCTTTCCCGACCTGACGCCGCCGACCGCCATCGCGCGCGACCTGTCGACGATCCGCGCCTTCAAGGAGCGGCATGGCGACATCATCCTCAAGCCGCTCTACGGCAATGGCGGGGCGGGGGTGTTCCGGCTCGACCCGAACGACCGCAACCTGTCCTCGCTGCACGAGCTGTTCACCGGCATGTCGCGCGAGCCGCTGATCGTGCAGAAATTCCTCCCCGATGTCGCGAAGGGCGACAAGCGGGTGATCCTCGTCGACGGGGAGGCGGTGGGGGCGATCAATCGCGTCCCCCAGGCGGGGGAGACGCGCTCGAACATGCATGTCGGCGGCCGGCCGGAGAAGGTCGGGCTGACGGCGCGCGACCGCGAGATCTGCGCGCGGATCGGGCCGCTCCTGCGGGAAAAGGGACAGATCTTCGTCGGGATCGACGTGATCGGCGACTATCTCACGGAAATCAACGTCACCTCGCCGACGGGCATCCAGGAGCTCGAGCGGTTCGACGGGACCAATGCCGCGGAGGCCATCTGGATCGCCATCGAGGCGAAACGCGGCTGAGATGAGCCGCCGGGCCCGCCTATTGAGCGCCTGGATGCGGTTTCACGAAAAGCCCGCGCTGGCGCAGGCGCGGTCCCTGACGCGGCAGCGCCGGCGGTTCGAGCGGCAGGCCTGGCTGTTCCAGCGCACCCGCGGCGTGGCGGAGGAGCGGATCCTCGCCGGTGGCGTGCCCTGCCTGCGCCTGCGTCCGGGGGGCCGGGCGCGCGGGCGTCTGCTGTACCTGCATGGCGGCGCCTATGTGATGGGCTCGAGCCGGACCCACCGGCCGCTTGCCCGGCGCCTCTGCGCCCTGACCGGGCTCGAGGTCGTGGTGCCGGACTATCGCCTCGCGCCCGAACATCCGTTTCCGGCCGCCTTCGAGGATGCGGAGGCGGTCTGCCGGAGCCTGGGCAGCGACCTGCCGCTGCTGCTTGGGGGGGACAGCGCGGGTGGTGCCCTGTGCCTCGCGCTGCTCTCCGGCCTCTGCGTCGCGGGACGCCCGCCGCGCGCCGCCTTCGCCTTTTCGCCCTGGACCGATCTCACGCTGACGGGTGGGACGCTGCGGAGCAATGCGCGTTGCGAGGCGCTGCTGCCGGTGGAGCGGATCGCCGAGGTGCGGGACGGGTATCTGTGCGGCGCGCCCGCCGACGATCCGCGCGCCTCGCCGCTCTTCGCGCCCTTTCCGGCCTGCCCGCCGGTTCTGTTGCAATTCGCCGGGACCGAAATCCTTGCCGACGACACCCGGCGCATGGCGGCACGGCTGGAGGCGCAGGGGGCGCAGGTGACGCTCGAGAGCTGGCCCGATCTGCCGCACGTCTGGCAGATCCTGCACGGATGGCTGCCGGAGGCGGATGACGCGCTCGAGGGCGTGCGCCGTTTTCTCGACCGTCAGTTCGGGGCGCCGGAGACGACGCGGTAGCTCAGCGCCTCGGCCACATGCGGGCGGCGCACGGCGGGGTCCTGCGCGAGATCGGCGATGGTGCGGGCGACGCGCAGCACCCGGTGATAGCCGCGGGCCGAGAGGCCGAGCTTTTCGGCGGCCTTCACGAGCAGTGCCTTGCCCTCGGCGTCGGGCTCCGCCACCTCCTCGAGCATGCGCCCCTCGATCTGGGCGTTCGTGCGCAGGCCCGTCCCCTCGAGCCGGTCGGCCTGCCGGGAGCGGGCCTGCGCGACGCGGGCGGCGACGGTTGCGGAACTGTCGCCGGAGGCCGGGAGGCCCAGGTCGAGAAACTGGACGGGCGGGACTTCGAGCCGCAGGTCGAACCGGTCCATGAGCGGACCGGAGATGCGTCCGAGGTAGTCTTCGCCGCAGAGGGGCACGCGGGCGCAGGCCCGCGCCGGATCCGGCAGATAGCCGCATTTGCACGGGTTTGCGGCCGCGACCAGCATGAACCGGGCGGGATAGCGGATATGGGCATTGGCCCGCGCGACCATCACCTCGCCCGTTTCGACCGGCTGGCGCAGGGTTTCGAGCACGGCGCGGGAAAACTCCGGCAATTCGTCGAGAAACAGCACGCCGTTATGGGCCAGGGAGATCTCGCCGGGCTGTGCACCGCGACCGCCGCCGACGATGGCCGCCATGGAGGCGGTGTGATGCGGCTCGCGGAACGGGCGGGCGCGGGAAATGCCGCCCTCGTCGAGGAGGCCCGCGAGCGAATGGATGATCGAGGTTTCGAGCGCCTCATGTGCGCCGAGCGGCGGCAGGATCGTCGGCAGGCGGGCGGCGAGCATGGATTTGCCGGAGCCGGGCGTGCCGACCATGAGGAGGTGGTGCGCGCCGGCGGCGGCGATCTCCATCGCGCGTTTGGCCCGTTCCTGTCCCTTCACGTCGCGCAGGTCGCGGTGATGCACGGGGGCTGTGACCTCGCCCGGTTCGGCTTCGTGGAGTGGACGGTCGCCGGTGAAATGGCGCAGGAGATGGGCGAGGCTGGCAGCGCCGTAGACCGGGGTGGCGCCGACCCAGGCAGCTTCGGCGCCGCAGGCGACGGGGCAGGCGAGGACGCAGCCGGTCTCGGCGGCCGTGAGCGCGGCGGGCAGCGCGCCGGTCACTCCGACGAGCGAGCCGTCGAGCGCGAGCTCCCCGAGCGAGAGCGTCTTCTCCGCCGCCTCCTCGGGAATGAGGCCGGTGGCGGCGAGGATCGCGAGGGCGATGGGAAGGTCGAAATGCGAGCCCATCTTCGGCAGGTCGGCGGGGGAGAGGTTGATCACGAGTTTCTTCGAGGGCAGCGCGATCTGCATGGCGGCGAGCGCGGCGCGGACCCTTTCGCGGGCTTCCGACACCGCCTTGTCCGGCAGGCCGACGATGGTGAATCCCGGCAGGCCCGGAGAGATGGCGCATTGCACCTCGACCCGCCGGGCCTCCACGCCTTCGAAGGCGACGGAAAAGGTCCGTGCCACCATGCCCGATATCCTTTCGCGCCCTGCGCGCGCTGATCAGCCTCCTGCCGTGCTACGACAGCGCTGGTTAGCAACCGGTTAACGGCGGCGTGCGGCGCGCCTTTTCAGGCGGGCTCCGGCCAGTCCCGGATCGGGAGGTCGCGTGCGTAGGGCATGGGATCGTAGCTCATGGCGATGCCTTCGGAGCGCCAGGAGCGGAAGGCCGGATCGGAGAGATGCGCCGCCACGTAGCGGGCGAGGCGGTCGGACACCGGCAGGTCGTAACCGGCGATGCGGGCCGCGACCGGCGCGTAGAAGGCGTCGGCGGCGCTGTAGCGCCCGAACAGCCACGGCCCCCCGTCCGAGAAGCGGGCGAGGGCCTGTCCGAGGATCTCCTCGAGCCGCGCGAGGTCGGCGGAGACCTCCGGCGTCACCTGAAAGCCCCGGTACTGGTGGAAAAGCTGCATCGGGCAGGCGGTGCGCAGCGCGGCGAAGCCGGCGTGCATCTCCGCGACGATCCACCGCGCAAGGATCCGCGCCTCCGGCTCTTCGGGCCAGAGGCCGGCGTCGGGATGGCGTTCGGCCAGCGTTTCGGCAAGCGCGATGCTCTCCCCGATCACCCAGCCCTCCGGCGTGCGCGCCGTCGGGACGAACCGGGCCGGCGCGAGCGGGAGGAGATCGTCGGAGAGCGTGCCGGAATAGAGGCCGAGCACATGCGTGCGCACCGGGATCCCGAATTTCACGAACAGGAGCCAGCCGCGGAGCGACCAGCTCGAGAAGGCCCTGTCACCGATGAAGAGGTCGTAGCTCATGCCCTTTGCTCCCGCTGCCTGTCGTGATGCTAGCGAAGGAACGGTCATCGCGACACGGAATATGCGTCATGAGATGGATCAGTAAATTTGATTGATCGCTGCCGCTCGCCAGTGCCCCTGCGCGCCGTCGGGACGCTCGATGCAGGTGCAGGAGAGCGGGTCTATGCGATGCGCCAGCGCCTCGTAGGCGGTGACGCCGAGCGCCCTTTGCAGAACGGCAAGGACCACGCCCATATGGGCGACCACGATGGTCTCGCCGTCGAGCGCGTCTATGGCGGCATGGACACGGGCGGAGAAGGCGTTCCAGCTTTCGCCCCCCGGCGGTGCGGCGCTGCCCGGCGTCTCGAACACCTCTCGTGCCAGTGCGGCGTCGGCCTGTTCGATCTGTGCCCAGCTGTGCAATTCCCACGCGCCGAAATGGGTTTCCCTCAGGCGGGGATCGTGGGCGAGGCGCGGGCGCGGGCCCTGAAGCGCGGTGGCCGTGTCCACGGCGCGCCGCAGGTCGGAGGAGATCACCGGCACCTGCGGCAGCGCGGCCTCGAGACGCGCGAGCGCGGCACGATCCGACAGATCGGCAGGCAGATCGCTCCAGCCGACGAAACAGCGGGCATGTGTCGGGCCGTGCCGGACAAGCCACAGCCGGTTCAAGCGACCCCCTCCGGCAGCGCGCCCTTGAGCGGGAAGGGCAGCCCGGCCATCACGCCGATGACGCGGGCGGCGTGTTCGGCGAGGCGGCGGTTGAGCGTGCCCTGTTCGATGCGGAACCGGCGGGCGAGCGCATTTTCCGGAACGATGCCCATGCCGGTCTCGTTCGTGACGATGACGATCTCCGCCGCGCTCCGGGCGCAGGCCGCGAGCAGGCGGTCGGTTTCCGCCGCGAGCGGATGATCCGCGAGCAGGTGGTTGGTCAGCCACATCGTCGCGCAGTCGAGCAGGAGAATTTCACCCCGGCGGGCGGCGATCACGGTCTCGTCGACACGAAAAGGTTCCTCGATCGTGCGCCAGAGCTCGCCCCGATCTGCGCGATGACGCTCAACCTTTGTGCGCGTTTCGTCGTCGAGGATCTGCGCCGTGGCCAGGTAGACGAGAGTCAAGTTACTGTTAACGCACAATTTTTCAGCAATATTCGTTTTCCCGGAAGACGCGCCGCCTATGACCAGCGTGAGATTTTTGCACATGTTCGTGAAACCAAATGTCATTCGAATTGGTTAGGCTTTCCGTAACAGGAGTAGCCGCCGCTCGCAAATGGCCGGTTTTATCGGCCGTGCAACCGAAACACCGGGAGGTTGACAATGGCACTCGATGTGACTGCATCGGAACACAGCTTGCCGCGTCGCGCCATGAAGGCAGAAATGCTCGACGCGGACACGGAAATCGCACTTGCCCGCGCCTGGAGGGATTATCGCGACGAGGCCGCCCTCCATCGTCTCGTCACCGCCTATATGCGCTTAGCTATCTCGATGGCCGCGAAATTCAAGCGCTACGGCGCACCGATGAACGACCTCATCCAGGAGGCCGGTCTCGGCCTGATGAAAGCGGCCGACAAGTTCGACCCGGATCGGGGCGTCCGGTTCTCCACCTACGCGGTGTGGTGGATCAAGGCCTCGGTCCAGGATTACGTGATGCGCAATTGGTCGCTGGTACGGACCGGCTCCACCTCCGCGCAGAAATCCCTGTTCTTCAACATGCGCCGCGTTCAGGCCCGTCTCGAACGGGAGGCGACGGCGCGGGGCGACAATCTCGACCACGCCCAGCTCCTGCAACTCATCGCGATGGATCTCGGGGTGCCGCTGCGCGATGTGGAGATGATGGACGGGCGGTTGTCGGGCTCGGATTTCTCGCTCAACGCGCAGCAGTCGACCGAGGACGAGGGCCGCGAATGGATCGACACGCTCGCCGACGAGGGCGAGACGACGGCCGAGCTCGTGGGCGAGGCGCACGATCAGCTCCAGCTTTCCGGCTGGCTCCAGGAGGCGATGGGCGAGTTGAGTGAACGCGAGCGCTTCATCCTGCGCGAACGCAAGCTCTCCGACGATCCGCGCACGCTCGAGAGCCTCGGCGAGGAGCTGTCGCTCTCCAAGGAACGTGTGCGGCAGCTCGAGGCGGGCGCATTCATGAAGATGCGCAAGTCGCTGGAACGGCACGGTGAGGCGCTGACCTCGCTTCTGAGCTAAGGCTTGAGTTCACCGGGCGCGCGCCCTACACCTTCTGCTGTCTGGAAGGCGAAGGGCGCGCGATGCTGAACGGCAAGACCATTCTTCTCATCATCGGCGGCGGGATCGCCGCCTACAAGTCGCTCGACCTGATGCGGCGGCTGCGCGATCAGGGCGCGCGGGTCGTTCCCGTGCTGACCCGTGCGGCCGAGGAGTTCGTGACGCCGCTGTCGGTCTCTGCGCTCGCCGCCGAAAAGGTGTATCGCGATCTCTTCGATCTCACCGACGAGGCGGAGATGGGGCATATCCAGCTGAGCCGCGCCGCCGATCTCGTGGTCGTCGCGCCCGCGACCGCCGATTTGCTGGCGAAGATGGCGAACGGCTTCGCGGGCGATCTTGCCTCCACGCTGCTCATGGCCACCGACACGCCCGTGCTCGTCGCGCCCGCGATGAACGTGCGGATGTGGGAACATCCGGCGATGCAGCGTAACATCGCGACGCTTCGCGGCGACGGCGTGCGCGTCGTCGGGCCGGAGGAGGGAGCGATGGCCTGCGGCGAATTCGGACCCGGACGGCTGTCGGAGGTGCCGGATATCCTCGGCGCGATCCGCGCCACGCTCGCCGAGGGGCCCCTTTCCGGCCGGCATGTCCTCGTCACTTCGGGCCCGACCCATGAGCCGATCGACCCGGTCCGCTACATCGCCAACCGTTCCTCCGGCGCGCAGGGCGCGGCGATTGCCGCCGCGCTGCGCGATCTGGGCGCGCGGGTGAGTTTCGTGACCGGCCCTGCGCGCGTGCCGCCGCCCGCGGGTGTCGAGGTGATCGCGGTGGAGACGGCACGGGAGATGAAGGCGGCGGTCGAAGCCGCGCTTCCCGCCGATGCCGCCGTCTTCGCCGCCGCCGTGGCTGACTGGCGGGTGACGGCGGAAAAGGCCGGGAAGATCAAGAAGGAGCAGGGAAAGCTCCCGGTTCTGGACTTTTCCGAGAACCCGGACATCCTCGCGCAGGTGAGCCGGATGGCGGAGGGGCGTCCGCGCCTCGTCATCGGCTTCGCCGCCGAGACCGACGATGTCATCGCCCATGCGACTGCGAAACGCGCGCGCAAGGGCTGTGACTGGATCGTCGCGAACGATGTCTCGCCCGCGACCGGGATCATGGGCGGGACGGAGAATGCGGTGACGCTGATCACCGAACGCGGCGCGGACGCCTGGCCGCGCATGACGAAGGAGCAGGTCGCGCGCCAGCTTGCGCTCCGGATCGCCGACCACCTGTCGCAACACTGACCTGACGAGCCGAGGAGCCGCATGACCGTCGCGATCAAGATCAAATGGCTGGAGGAGGCGGACCGCACCGTCGCCTTGCCCTCCTATGAGACCGCACATGCCGCGGGGGCGGATCTCCGCGCGAACCTGCCGCCCGAACTGCGTGCCGAGGGGATTGTGCTCGCGCCCGGTGCGCGGCGCCTGGTGCCGACGGGCTTCGCGATGGAAATCCCGCCGGGCTATGAGGTGCAGGTGCGCCCGCGCTCCGGCTGGGCGTTGAAACACGGCATTTCCATCCCGAACGCGCCGGGCACGATCGACGCGGATTATCGCGGTCCGGTGGGAGTCATCCTGATCAACCTCGGGAGCGAGCCTTTCCCGATCTCCCATGGCGACCGCATCGCGCAGATGGTCGTGGCGCCGGTGGTGACGGGGCGTTTCGCGGTGAGCGAGACGCTGAGCCCGACGGCGCGGGGCGGCGGCGGCTTCGGCTCGACCGGGCGGTCATGACCCTTTTCCTTCTCGTCGCCGCCGCCCTCTGGGGAACCGGCTATGCGATGGGAGCGCCTTCGCGGGCGCGATGGGCGATGATCGGCGTGCTCTACCTCGCCGTCCTGCTTGCGCTTCTTGTCCTGCCGCCGGGCAATGCGTTTCGCGCGACGCTGGGGGGCGGTGCGGGAGAATGGGCGCTGCTCGGGATCTTCGCCGCCGTGGTGGTCGCCTATCGCTTCGGCCTGCGGGCCCTGCGCGCCCGCGCGACGGAGCCGCAGGACGGGGCGGGCGCGCCTGCGCCCGGAGGTCCGTTTCGCGAGGCGGAACTCGAGCGCTACATGCGCCATATCCTCCTGCGCGAGATCGGTGGGCCGGGTCAGCGCAGCCTGAAGGAGGCGAAGGTGCTCGTGGTCGGCGCGGGCGGGCTCGGCGCGCCGGTGCTGCAATATCTCGCGGCCTCGGGCGTCGGGGTGATCGGCGTCATCGACGACGATGTGGTGGAGCCGTCGAACCTGCAACGCCAGGTGATCCACAAGGACGACAGCCTCGGCATGCCGAAGGTGTTCTCCGCCGCGGCGGCGATGCGGGCGCAGAATCCCTTCGTCGAGATCCGCCCCTACAACCGCCGCTTCGACGAAAGTTGCGCGGTGCTCCTCGACGAGTACGATCTCGTGCTCGACGGCACGGACAATTTCGATACCCGCTATCTCGTGAACCGGCTCTGCGTTGCCGCGAAAAAGCCGCTGATCGCCGCCGCGATCACACAGTGGGAAGGCCAGATCAGCACCTATAAGCCGCATGAGACCGGCCCGTGCTACCAATGCATCTTTCCCGAACGGCCCGCGCCCGGCATGGTGCCGAGCTGTGCCGAGGCGGGGGTCGCGGCGCCCCTGCCGGGCATTCTCGGCACGATGATGGCGATGGAGGCGGTGAAGGAGATCACCGGCGCGGGGCAGGGGCTGGCCGGGCGCCTGACGATCTATGACGCCCTCTATGCGGAGTGCCGGACCATCGCGGTGAAAAAGCGCGCCGATTGCCCGGTCTGCGGAATGCAAAATCACCACTGACCCTTTTCTCCGGACGGGCGCGGGCATAGCTTGGCCTCAAAGGAGACGCCGATGAGCAACGCATATCTGTCCGACTGGACGTCCGAATTTTCTCTTCCGCCCTTCGCCGATCTGGAGGATGCCGATGTCATGCCCGCGGTCGAGGCGGCCCTGACGGAGGCACGCGACAACGTGACCGCGATCGCGGAAAACCCGGAGCCGCCGAGCTTTGCCAACACGATCGAGGCGCTGGAACGGGCGGATCGCCTGTTGTCGAGGGTGCTCGGCACGTTCTACGGCATGGCCGGCGCGGATACGAACGAGGCGCGCGATGCGCTGATGCGGGATCTCTCGCCGCTGCTTGCGGCCTATTCGTCGGAAATCACCGCCAACGCCGCACTCTTCGCGCGCATCGAGACGCTCTGGCAGGCGCGCGACAGCCTCGGCCTCTCGCCCGAACAGGCCCGCGTGCTGATGCTCACCCGCCGGTCCTTCGTCCGGTCGGGGGCAAAGCTCGAGGGCGCGGAAAAGGAGCGGATGGCAGCAATCAAGTCCCGGCTCGCGAGTCTCGGCACGCAGTTCACCCAGAACCTTCTGGCCGACGAGCGCACATGGTTCATGGACCTGTCCGAAGGCGATCTCGAGGGCCTGCCGCAATTCGTCGTCGATGCGGCGCGCGCGGCCGGAGAGGAAAAGGGCGCCGCCGGGCCGGTCGTCACCCTGTCGCGGTCGCTCATCGTGCCGTTCCTGCAATTCTCCCCGCGCCGCGACCTGCGCGAACGGGCGTTCAAGGCCTGGATCGCGCGCGGCATGAACGGCGGCGAGACCGACAACCGGGAGATCGCCGCGGAGATCCTGAAGCTGCGGGAGGAACGGGCGAAGCTTCTGGGCTACGAAAGCTTCGCGGCCTACAAGCTCGAAACCGAGATGGCGAAGACCCCGGAGGCGGTGCGCGAGCTGCTGATGCGGGTCTGGGAGCCGGCGAAGGCGGCGGCGCTGCGCGATGCGGAGGTGCTGACCGACATGATGGCGCGCGACGGGATCAACGGCGCTCTGGAGCCGTGGGACTGGCGCTATTATTCAGAGAAACGGCGCAAGGCGGAACACGATCTCGACGAGGCGGAGCTGAAGCCCTACCTGCAACTCGAGCGGATGATCGAGGCGGCGTTCACCTGTGCCAACCGTCTCTTCGGTCTCGAATTCTCTCCGCTCGACGTGACCACCTATCACCCGGATGCGCGCGCCTGGAACGTGACGCGGAACGGTGCGCATGTCGCGGTCTTCATCGGCGACTATTTCGCGCGCGGCTCGAAGCGTTCGGGCGCGTGGTGCACCACGATGCGCAGCCAGCAGAAGCTCGAGGGCGACATTCGCCCGATCGTGCTCAACGTGTGCAATTTCGCCAAGCCGCCGAAGGGCGAACCGGCGCTCCTGTCCTATGACGATGCGCGCACGCTGTTCCACGAATTCGGCCACGCGCTGCACCAGATGCTGTCGGACGTGACCTACGAATCGATCTCCGGGACGTCGGTGGCACGCGATTTCGTGGAACTGCCGAGCCAGCTCTACGAGCATTGGCTCGAAGTGCCGGATGTCTTGGCGGAATTCGCCACCCATGCGAAGACCGGCGCGCCGATGCCGCGCGAGATGCTCGAGCGGCTGCTCGCCGCGCAGACCTACGATCAGGGCTTTGCGACGGTGGAATATGTCGCCTCCGCACTCGTCGATCTCGATTTCCACGACGGCGCCGCGCCCGCCGATCCGATGGCCGCGCAGGCGGAAACGCTCGGGCGGATCGGCATGCCGAAGGCGATCACGATGCGCCATGCGACCCCGCATTTCGCCCATGTCTTCTCAGGCGACGGCTACAGCGCTGGGTATTACAGCTACATGTGGTCGGAAGCGATGGATGCCGATGCGTTCGAGGCGTTCGAGGAAAAGGGCGCCTTCGACCCGGCGACGGCGCAGAGTCTCGAGGCGCATATCCTCTCGCGTGGCGGATCGGAGGATGCGGAAGATCTTTACACCGCCTTCCGTGGGCGGATGCCGGGGGTCGGCGCGCTCCTGAAGGGGCGGGGGCTTGTCGAGGCCTAATCGGCCTCGCCCGCCACGTCCTTGTGCACGATAACGTCGGCGGTGGGATAGCTGTCGAGGATCTGGCGCTTGAGGCCCGCGGAGATCGCGTGAGCCTCGCGCAGCGTCTGGTCGCCATCCACCTCGATATGGATGTTGACGAAGGGTTTCGATCCGGCCATCCGGGTTTTCAGGTCGTGATAGGCATGCACGCCCGGATATTCGGTGGCCATGCGTTCGATGTCCTGCACCATCTCCGCGGGGGCGGAGCGGTCCATGAGCGCGTCCCAGGCGGATTTCCAGATCCTGAGCGCGCCGAAGGCCATGATCGCCGCCGCACCGAGGGCCACGACGCTGTCGATCTGCGCCAGGCCAAAGGCGCGGGAGGCGAAGAGCGCGACGATGGCACCGATATTGGGAATGAGATCCCCGAGGTAATGCAGGCTGTCGGCGGAGACCACCTTCGACCCGGTGCGGCGGGCGACGCGCCGCTGCCAGAGGACGAGGCAGACGGTGAGCACGATGGAGACCCCCATGACCGCGATGCCGCCGAGTTCGCTTTCGACGCGGACCGGCGTGTCCGACAGCAGCCGCCGGGCGGAGGTGACGGCGATGATCCCCGCGGAGACGAGGATGAAGATCGACTGGCCGAGGGCGGCGAGATCCTCCGCGGAGGTATGGCCGAAGGCATGATCCTCGTCGGGAGGGCGGGAGGCGTAGAAGATTGCGAGCAGCCCGCCGAGCGACACCATGAGGTCCACGCCGCTGTCGGCAAGCGAGGCGGCGATGGAGAGCGAGCCGGTCGCGCCGAGCGCCCAGAGCTTTGCGATCACGAGCACCATTGCGACGGAGACGGAGGCGAGGCCAGCCGAGAGATTGAGGCGCGTTTCGGTCATGAGGCAAACTCCTCCTTCGGGCGGATCGGTCCGGCATCGGCTTGTCGCGGATCCGCCTCCGGGCGCGGCGGGGATTCGGGACATCGCCTTTCAAGGAGCCAGAGGTCATAGCCCGCAGAGTCGAAACTGTCCATCGTTTCCGTCCGCCGCGGGTGTCGGTGGCCGTTGCGTTCCAGGCGGCGTCGGGTCGGGTCGGGTCGGGGGAGCGGCCTCAGGTCATCGGGACGGCCGCACGCCACGGCGATGGCCTGATCTGCCCCGTCCTGCGTCACTCGAGGATTTCGTCCGCCCTGACCCCCCAGAGGGCGGATTTCAGCGCCCAGCCCTTCTCGCCGGAGGCCGTCACCTTGCACCAGGAGATGCTGCATTCCTGGAGGCGCAGGATCACGCCGCGTTCCGCCTTCGCATTGACGCGGGAGGAGGTGTCGGCGCGGGAATAGAGATCCGCTTCCTCCTCCTGCACGAGCGCGGTGCGCACGCCGGAAATCAGCGAGTAATGGAGCCATCCCGTCGCGCCCTCGACATCCCGCACGCGCCGCCAATGGCCGTATTCCGCGATGACCTCGAGCGGATAGCCGCGTTGGGTGAAGATCCAGTCGATCCGGTGCGACAGCGAGGGGCCGCGGCGCGCATTCGCCTCGTTCGCCTTCAGCGAGACGAAACGCGGCAGCGGCAGGTTGGTGACCGAGCCGCGTTTGGGCCCCGTGTAATCCGGGGCGGGCGTTTCCGGTTTCGGCGCCGGGGGCGCCGTCGGGACCGGCGCGTCCTGCGCGCGGGCGTGGCCGGCGAGCAGCGCGCACGCCAGGGCGACTGCCCCGAGGCCACAGGCAGCCTTTCGCCGCATTGACTGAAGACACGGGACTCCGCGCACCATCGTTCCGTCCGATCTGCTCCGCAGCGGTTTTTCCGGGGCCGCGCCGACCGCAGGTGTCACGTCGGTCCGCCGCGGCCATTCCGTCCGCCGTCGCGCTTTTTATCCGTTACGCCTTGCCGGGATGCAATCGGGTTTGCAGTATGCGCGGGAAAAAGAAGCCGAGAGGTGCGGGAATGGCGCAGAACCGTCTGAAGGTGGTTGTCACGCGGGCTTTGCCGGAGCCGGTCGAGACGCGGATGAAGGAATTGTTCGACGTCACGCTGAACATCGGGGACAGGAAGCTCGCGCGCGAGGACCTGGCGCGGGCGATGCAATCCTGCGATGTGCTCGTGCCCTGCATCACCGACCGGATCGACGCGGATCTTCTGGAACGGGCGGGGCCGCGGTTGAAGCTCATCGCGAACTACGGCACCGGGATGGATCATGTCGATGTGGCCGTGGCGGCGCGGCGCGGCATTCTCGTGTCGAACACGCCGAGCGTGGCGACGGAGGACACGGCCGATATCGTCATGGCCCTCGTCCTCGCCGTCACCCGCCGCATCTCCGAAGGCCAGGCGATGATGCAATCGGGGGCGTGGGAAGGCTGGGCGCCTACCGCCTTTCTCGGACGACGGCTCACCGGCAAGCGGCTCGGCATCCTCGGAATGGGCCGGATCGGACAGGCGGTGGCACGCCGGGCCCGCGCCTTCGGCCTGTCGGTGCATTACCATAACCGCACGCGCGTGGCGCCAGAGATCGAAGCGGATCTGGAGGCGACCTGGTGGGACAGTCTCGACCAGATGCTGTCGCGGGTCGACATCCTGTCGATCAACTGCCCGCATACGCCCTCCACCTATCATCAGATCAACGCCCGGCGGCTGAAGCTCATGAAACCGACGGCGGTGATCGTGAACACTTCGCGCGGCGAGGTGATCGACGAGAACGCACTTACGCGGGGGCTGCGTGCGGGGGAGATCGGCGGCGCGGGGCTCGACGTCTTCGAGGGCGGGCATCACATCAACCCGCGCCTGCGCAAGCTTCCGAACGTGGTGCTTCTGCCGCATATGGGATCGGCCACGGTCGAAGGGCGTATCGAGATGGGGGAGAAGGTCCTGCACAACATCCATGCCTTCGCACAGGGGGATCCGCTGCCGGATCTGGTCGATCCCGCGAAGCTCTGAGCGGTGGCGGGCCGGGTGGTTTTCTCCTGCGGCCACGGCTGTGATCCCGGCGGCATTTTCGCCTGTGGAGGGAACTTCCCGCCGGGGGATCGGCGTTATGTTGTCAAATCGAACTGACAATGGAGGATCCCATGGCCTGGGACGTCATCGAAGGTAAATGGAAGCAGTTCCGGGGCAAGGCCCAGGAGGAGTGGGGCAAGCTCACGGATGACGACCTCGACGTCATCAACGGCAACCGAGATCAGCTCGAGGGCAAGATCCAGGAGCACTACGGGAAGACCAAGGACGAAGCCCGTGAGGCCGTGAATTCCTGGAGCACCCGCGTCTCCGCGATGTGAACGCAGCAGAAGCAGGAGCGGATGCGGGGTCCCGACAGGGGCCCCGCATTTTTTCGTTTATTGCCGTCCGTCCCGGATGAACGTGCCGTTCCTCAACTCCTGCATCGCCTGAAGGAGCTCCTCGCGCGTGTTCATCACGATCGGCCCGTGCCAGGCGACGGGCTCCTGAAGCGGTTGACCGGAAATCAGCAGGAAGCGCAGGCCCTCGGGACCCGAATTCACCACGATCTCGTCGCCAGTGTCGAAGTTCACCAGCGTCCGATTGCCGGACATGTCGCGAATGTTCACCTCCTCGCCCTTCACCTCCTTCTCCACGCGCACGCCATAGGGGCGCGACGCGTCCCGGAAGGCGCCGCTGCCGGCAAAGATATAGGCGAAGGTATTGGCATGGGTGTCGACCGGAAGCACCTTGCGCGTGTTCGGCGGGACGGAGACGTCGAGATAGAGCGGATCGGCGGCGATGCCATCGACCGGCCCACGTTGTCCCCAGAAACTGCCTGTGATGATCTTCACGCGCGTGCCGTCGTCGTCGACGATCTCGGGAATGTCGCTGCCCTGGATGTCCTGGTAGCGCGGCGCGGTCATCTTCAGCGCGGAGGGCAGGTTCGCCCAGAGCTGAAACCCGTGCATCTGGCCCGCGGCGCTGCCGCGCGGCATCTCCTGATGCAGGATGCCCGAGCCCGCGGTCATCCACTGGACCGATCCCGCCCCGAGCACGCCCCTGTTGCCGAGGCTGTCGCCGTGCTCGACCTCGCCCTCGAGCACATAGGTGATGGTCTCGATCCCCCGGTGGGGATGCCAGGGAAACCCGCCCGCGAACTTCTCGGGGTCGTCATTGCGGAAATCGTCGAACAGCAGGAAGGGATCGAATTCGCGCGGCTTGTGAAAGCCGAAGGCGCGGTAGAGGTGAACGCCGGCGCCTTCGAGGGTGAAGTCGCCTTCGGAGAGGGACTTGACGGGTCGGAATGTCATGAGGGGTCTCCTTCGACAGGATTTCCTCCTCATGTGGGGCGCGGGGAGCTGTGCGCAAACATCCACGGACGAACGTCCTCTGTGCACTGTCGCGCAGGGCCAGGCGTCGCAGGAGTATTTTGGGCACAAAGGAAACAGGCGCGCGTTAGGAGCGCGTCAATCTTGTCATGTCATGCTGTGCCTGCGGTACAGGCTGGAGAGCCGATGACCGTGCACGAAGGAGACGCCCTGGCCCGTGGGCCTGGAACCCTTCCGGAGACGCCACAGTGCCATGCACCGGCGGCCAGGGCGCATTTCCCTCCGGGGCAGGCGCGTCCCTGTCTCCTTTGTGCCGGAAATACTCGAAAAGCGCCCCTGGGGGCGCTTTTCCTATTTCTTGTTCACGCTGTAGACATTCTCCGGCGTGGGGAAGGCGCGGGATCTGACGTCCTCGGCATATTCCGCGATGGCTTCCTCGATCGCCGCGCCGACCGCGCCGAATTTCTTCACGAATTTCGGCACCCAGTCGTTCAGGCCCAGCATGTCCTCCATCACGAGAATCTGCCCGTCGCAGCTCTTCGAGGCGCCGATGCCGATGGTGGGCACATCGATCGCCTGGGTGATCTTGTCGGCGAGCGGTTCGACGACCCCCTCGACGACCACGGCGAAGGCGCCGGCCTCGGCCACGGCCTTCGCGTCCTCGATATGGAAATACCAGCTGTCTTCCTCGCGGCCCTGCGTCTTGAACCCGCCCATGATGTTGGTCGATTGCGGGGTGAGGCCGATATGCGCCATCACCGGAATGCCGCGTTCGGTGAGGAACCTGACCGTCTCGGCCATGCGCGCGCCGCCTTCGAGCTTGACGGCCTGGCACTGCGTTTCCTTCATGATCAGGGCGGCGTTGCGGAAGGCCTGCGACGGGCTCTCCTCATAGGAGCCGAAGGGCATGTCGACCACCACGAGGGCGCGTTTCGTGCCGCGGACCACGGCCTTGCCGTGCATGATCATCAGTTCGAGCGGCACGCCGACGGTGGATTCCATCCCGTGCATCACCATGCCGAGGCTGTCGCCCACAAGCAGGAAATCGCAGTATTTCTCCGCGATGGCGGCGGTATGCGCGTGATAGGCGGTGAGCGAGACGATCGGCTCGCCGCCCTTGCGCGCGCGGATCTGCGGCACGGTCACGCGGCGGATGGTTTCGGTCTGTGTGGACATGGTTTCCTCCTTCGGCCTCAGGCCGGATTGGCGACCCGTTGGTCAATGAGTAGCACATCGCCGAAGCGCGCCGCGAGAAGGATCACCACGGGGCGGGTGATCTCCCCCGGCACGGGCTCGAGCGTCGCGGCGTCGCGCACGTCGACGCTTTCGATCGTCGCGCGTGGCTCGCGGGCGATGAAAGCGCGGATCTCCGCCTCGAGATCGGGCGCGCTGCGCCCGTCGGAGACCTCGTAGTCGGCGAAGGCCAGCGCCTTGTTCAGGACGAGTGCGGCGGTGCGGTCCTGAGGCGAGAGGCGCACGTTGCGCGAGGACATGGCGAGCCCGTCCGGCTCGCGCACGGTCGGGACGCCCTGGATCTCGACGGGCATGTCGAGATCGCGCACCATGGTCCGGATCACGAGGAGCTGCTGGTAGTCCTTTTCGCCGAAGAACGCCCGGTCGGCGCCGGTGATGTTGAAGAGCTTGGTGACGACGGTGCAGACGCCCTTGTAGTGGCCGGGGCGCAAGGCGCCCATCAGCATGGTCGCGAGATGCTCGGTCTCGACCGTCGTCTGCTTGTCTTCGTGATACATCTCCGCCACGTCGGGGGCGAAGACGGCATCGACCCCGGCCGCCTCGAGCATGGCGAAATCGCGCGCCTCATCTCGGGGATAGGCGTCGAGATCGGCCGCCTCGCCGAATTGCGTGGGATTGACGAAGATCGAGACGACCACGCGGTCGCTGCTGGCCCGCGCGGCCTGCACCAGCGTCATGTGGCCCTCGTGCAGGAAGCCCATCGTCGGGACGAGGCCGACATCCTCCCCGCCGGCATGCCAGCCACCGACCTCCGCACGGATCTCTTCCTTCGTCCGGCAGATTTTCATCGCTTCCCTCCCAGCGCCGCTCGCGAACTGGCGCGACCATACTCAGACCGCGGCGAGGCGGCAAGCGAGGCGGGCTGTGCGCCTTTGCAACGGACGGGGGCGGAGCGGCGCAGCGCCTGCACCGAAATTCCGTGGGGTTTCCGCGCTGCCGGCCGCCGGCGCGGCGGGCGGGACATGACCTATGCCACAGCCGCCAGCTCGTCCCAGCACTCGAGCGCCTTGGCTGCGTACATCAGCACGGGACCGCCGCCCATCTGGATACACATGGCGAGCATTTCGGCGAGTTCCTCGCGCGTGCCTCCCTGCCTGATCAGCGCCTCGACGTGAAAGCCGATGCAGGCTTCGCAGCGCAGGCCCACCGCGACGGCGAGGGCGACCATTTCCTTGGTCTTCCCGTCGAGGTGGTTGCCTTCCATCGCCGCCTTCGACATGGCGCCGAAGCCGGCGGGGATGCTGCGGTTGGCCTTGTTGAGGGTGCGCAGCGCCTCGCGCATCGTCTCGTTCTTTTCGACCCAGCCCATTGATGTCTCCTTCTCTCCGGTGTGCTTCGTTGCAGCTTTCCTGCCACGGGCGCGGGAGCGGGGCCTTGATCGGGATCAATGAAATCAAATTATTGAATGTATCGGTGCAACATGGGAAAGGCCCGCGGAGGGCGAGCCTTTCTCCTGAACGGTTCCCAGGGGCGCTTATTGCGGGATCTCGCCCGTCAGCCCCTCGATGTAAAAGTTCATCCCGACGAGGGTGGCGTCATCGGCCACTTCGCCCTCGGCGAGCCAGGCGGAGCCGTCCTGCTTGTTGATCGGGCCGGTGAACGGATGGTAGGAGCCGTCCGCGATGCTGTCGCGCAGGGCTTCCGCCTCGGCCTTGATGTCCTCGGGCACGGCGGAGGAAATCTCGCCGATGCCGACCATGCCGTCGCCGATTCCCGCCCAGGTGTTGTCGCTTTCCCAGGTGCCGTCGATCACGGCCTGCACGCGCTCGATGTAATAGGGCGCCCATTCGTCGATGATCGAGGAGATCCGCGGCATCGGCGCGAATTCAGCCATGTCGGCGGCCTGGCCGAAGGTATAGACGTTGCCGGCCTTCTGCGCGGTGATCTGCGGCGCGGTGGAATCGGTGTGCTGGAGCACCACATCCACGCCGTTGTCGATCAGCGCCTGCGTGGCGTCGGCCTCTTTCGCCGGGTCGAACCAGGTGTTGAGCCAGATGACGGACATCTCGACCTCGGGATTGACCTTCTTCGCATGGAGATAGGAGGCGTTGATCCCGCGGATGACCTCGGGGATCGGGAAGGAGCCGATATAGCCGATCTTGTCGCTTTCGGTCATGTGGCCCGCGAGGAAGCCCTCGACCGCGCGTCCCTCGTAGAAGCGGGCGGAATAGACGCCCACGTTCTCGGCGGTCTTGTAGCCGGTCGCGTGCTCGAATTTCACATCGGGGAATTTCTCCGCCACATTGATCGTCGCATCCATGTAGCCGAAGGAGGTGGTGAAGATGATGTCGGCCCCCGACAGGGCCATCTGGGTCATCACCCGTTCGGCATCGGGGCCTTCAGGCACGCTTTCCTGTTCGACGAGCTCGACTGCGTCGCCGAAATGCTCCTTCATCTCCATGGCGCTTTCGTGGTGGTGCTGCGACCAGCCGCCATCGTTGCGCGGGCCGACATAGATGAAGCCGACCTTCACCGGATCCTGGGCGAAGGCGGGCAGGGCTGCGCCGAGCGCGAGCGCCGAAGCGGCGGCGGCGGTCAGCAAGGTTCTGCGTTTCATGGTGTTACTCCCCTGTTGAATGAGATGCGCCTCAAGAGGCATGGAAAACCCGCCCCAGCATTGCGGGTGCGTTGGTGGCACCATGACGCCGGGCGGAAATGACGACAAGGACAAGGATGGTCGCAAGGAAGGGCGACATGGACAGAAGCTCCACCGGCACCCGCGCCCCTGCGGCCTGAAGGTTGAGTTGCAGGACGGTGATGCCGCCGAAGAGATAGGCGCCGATCAGGACGCGGCCGGCGCGCCAGCTTGCGAAGACGACGATGGCGAGGGCGATCCAGCCGATGCCGGCGGTGATCCCGTCGGTCCATTGCGGCACGCGCACCAGGCTGATGTAGGCGCCGCCGAGCCCGGCCATGGCGCCGCCGAAGCCGATCGCGGCAAGGCGCACGGCCTTGACCTTGTAGCCGAGCGCGTGGGCGGCGGCATGGTTCTCGCCCACCGCCCGCAGGATGAGGCCCGCGCGGGTGAATTTGAGGAAGGCCCAGACGGCGATCACCGAAAGGAGCGAGAGATAGACGATCGCGTCGTGGCGAAAGAGGATCGGGCCGAGGACCGGAATCGCCTCGAGCACGGGGATGTCGAGATCCGGGACGCGCGGCGGGGTGCGGCCCTGGTAGTTCTGTCCGAGCAGGGAGGCCAGTCCGGTTCCGACGAGGGTGAGCGCGAGCCCCGCGGGCACCTGCGTCGCGAGGAAGACCTGCGTGAGCAGGCCGAAAAGCATGGAAAGCGTCGCGCCGCCGAGGGCGGCGGCGAGGAAGCCGAGCGTCGGGGAGCCGGTTTCCACGGCGGCGATGAAGCCGCAGACGGCGCCGGTGATCATCATCCCCTCGACGCCGAGGTTCAGGACGCCCGATTTCTCCGTCACCATCTCTCCGAGCGCGGCGAGCAGGATCGGGGTCGAGGCGACCATGAGCACCACGATGTTGATTGAGCCGAAATCCATCACGCGGCCTTTCCCTTGCCGATCACGAGCCGGTAGTTCACGAGGATGTCCATTCCCAGGAGCGTCATCAGCAGCATGCCCTGAAACACCTGGATGGCCGAGGACGGCAGGCCGAGCATGAATTGCGCGAGTTCGCCGCCGATGAAGGTCAGCGCGAGCAGGAGCCCGGCAAGCAGGATGCCGACCGGGTGCAGCCGGCCGAGGAAGGCGACGATGATCGCGGTGAAGCCATAGCCCGCGTTGAAGTCGATGGAGATCTGGCCCGCCGGTCCCGTCACCTCGAAAAGCCCGGCGAGCCCCGCCAATGCGCCGGCGGTGCCGAGGCAGAAGACGACGAGCCGGGCGGCGTTCACGCCCGCGAAGCCCGCGGCGCGGGGGCTTTCGCCGGTGAGCCGGATCTGGAAGCCCATGAGGTGCCGGTTCAGCAGGACATAGGCCGCGACCACTGCGCCGAGCGCGGCGACGACGCCCCAGTGCGCGCCGGTGCCGGGGATCAGCTCCGGGTTCGACAGCCAGTCGATGCGCGAGAGGTTGCGCGAGCCGGGAAAGCCGTTGCCCTCCGGATTGCGCAGCAGGCCGAGGGAGGCGGAGGCGAGAAGCTGTTCGGCGACATAGACCAGCATCAGCGAGACGAGGATCTCGTTGGTGTTGAACCTGGTCTTCAGGAGCGCCGGGATCAGCGCCCAGAGAAAGCCGCCGACCGCGCCCGCGACCACCATGAGCGGAAAGATCCACCAGGCATCGAGCGGGTAGAGCGCGAGCCCGACCGAGGCGCCGGCGAGCGCGCCCATGATATATTGCCCCTCGGCCCCGATGTTCCAGATCCCCGCCTTGAACCCGAGCGACAGGCCGATGGCGATGAGGATGAGCGGGGCGGCCTTCACCAGAAGCTGCGGGCGGGAATAGCCTGCGAATTGCGGGTTGAACAGCGGATCCCAGAAGATCGTGCGGATCGCCTCCACCGGGTCCTTGCCCATCAGCGCGAAGAGGATACCGCCGAGGATCATGGTGACGATCACGGCAAGCAGCGGCGTCGCGAGCATCCAGGCGCGGGAGGGCTGCGGGCGTTTCACGAATGCGATCACGGTTCGGCAACCTCCATGTCATGCGCCCCGCCCAGCATCAGGCCGATCTCCTCCACGGTGAGCCCCGTGGTGGAGCGCGGCGGGCTCAGGCGGCCCTCGTTCAGGGCGGCGAAATGATCGGAGATCTCCATGAGCTCGTCGAGGTCCTGCGAGATGACGACAACGCCCGCGCCCCGCGCCGCGAGGTCGAACAGCGCCTGCCGGATCGCGGCGGCGGCCGCCGCGTCGACGCCCCATGTGGGCTGGTTGACGACGAGCACCTTCGGGTCCTGCAACACCTCGCGGCCGATGACGAATTTCTGGAGGTTCCCGCCCGAGAGCGACCGCGCGGCGGCCTGCGGTCCCGGCGTGCGCACGTCGAAATCCGCGATGACCTCGCGTGCGAACTCCTCGGCCCGGCGCCAGTTCAGGAACCTGTTGCGGCTGAGCCTGCGCCGGATCGTGCCGGTCAACGCGGCGTTTTCCGTGAGGCTCATGTTGGGTGCGGCGGCATGGCCGAGACGTTCCTCCGGCGCGGTGAGCAGGCCCAGCCTGCGGCGCGGGTTGGGCCCCAGGGCGCTCACATCCGTGCCGGCGAACCGCACCGAGCCCTTCGCCGTCGTCGCCTCTCCGGAGAGCACGGAAAGCAGTTCGTCCTGTCCGTTGCCCGCGACCCCGCCGATGCCGAGCACCTCGCCCGCGCGCAGGCTGAGCGAGACGCCCTTGAGCCGGGTGCCGAAGGGGTTGGCGGGCGCGAAGTCGAGCGCCCGCAGTTCCAGAAGAACCTCCCCCGCCTGCGCACTCTCGCGCGTGGGGACGTGCAGCGTCCTGCCGACCATGAGTTCCGCCATCTCGCGTGCCGTCGTCGTCTTCGGATCGCATTCGCCCACGACCTTGCCGAGGCGCAGGATCGTCGCCCCGTCGCAGAGCGCGCGGATCTCCTCGAGCTTGTGGGAAATGTAGAGGATGGAGGTGCCCTCGGACTGGAGCTTGCGCAGGGTCTCGAAAAGGATCCCGACCTCCTGCGGCGTCAGAACCGAGGTCGGCTCGTCCATGATCAGGAGTTTCGGGTTCTGGAGCAGGCAGCGGATGATCTCCACCCGCTGTCGTTCCCCCGCAGAGAGATCTCCCACGATCCGGTCGGGATCGAGGGGCAGACCGTAGGTTTCCGACACGTCGCGGATCGCGCGGGCGAGATCGCGGCGCTTCGGCGGGTTCTCCATGCCGAGGGCGACGTTCTCGGCGACGGTGAGCGCCTCGAAGAGCGAGAAATGCTGGAACACCATCGCCACGCCCGCCGCGCGCGCGGCCTGCGGGCTGGCGGGCGCATAGGGCGCGTCGTGCAGCGTCATCGTGCCCGAGTCCGGCTTTTCCAGCCCGTAGATCATCTTGACCAGGGTGGATTTTCCCGCCCCGTTCTCACCCAGGAGCGCGTGGACCTCGCCCGCGCCGATCTCGAAGGACACATCGTCATTGGCGCGCACGCCGGGATAGTCTCGGGTCAGGCCATTGACGGAGAGAAGGGCAGTCACGCGGATCTTTCCTGTGTCGCTCGGGCGCGGATCGCGCGGGTGATGAGGTCGGCCGCCACGCCGATGGCGATGGCCTGCGGGTGCTTGCCCAGGGCCGGATCGCCGATCGGGCAGGTGATACGGTCGATCTGATGCGCCGAATGGCCGAGAGAGGCAAGCCGCGATCTGAACCGCGCCCATTTCGTCTTCGACCCGATGAGGCCGGCAAAGGCGAAGTCCCGGTCCAGCAGCCGGTGGCACAATTCCAGATCGAGCGCATGCGAATAGGTCAGGATCAGGTGCTCGGCCTCCCGTGGCGCATAGGCCACGAACTCCGCCGGATTTTCCGCGATGAGCCGTGTGACGGTGTCATGGGGGAGAGGATCGGGAAAGCGTTCCGCCGCCGTGTCCACCCAGGTGATCGCGAGACCGGGCAGGGGGGCGAGCGTGGCGACGATGGCCCGGCCGACATGGCCCGCGCCCCAGACCCAGACCGGGCGCGTGGGGCGCGTGACCGGCTCGACCATCCAGTCCCCGAGGAGGCGCGGGGCGACCGTCCCTTGCCCGCGCGCCGCTGCGAGCGCCTTTTTCACCGCGAAGGGCATGGGGCCAGGTCCGCGGGCGAAGATGTCGGACGGGATCGTGTCCACGGTCTCGAAGACTTCCGTCAGAAGCGTCACGGCGCCGCCGCAGCATTGCCCCATGGCGGGGCCGAGCGGCAGGCGGCGCAATCGCGGCGCGGTGAAGGCCGTGCGCGCCGCCTCGTATTCCAGCGTGCCGCCGCCGATGGTGCCCTCCTGGCCGCCCGGCCAGACGAGCATCGCGGCGCCCGCTTCGCGGGGGGCGGAGCCGTGCACTTCCGCCACGACGATACGCGCCACACGACCGTGGGCGGCAATGGCGCGGGCAAGGGCGTCGCGATCAAAGCTCATGCGGCCTCTCCCCGCGCGCGGGCGATGGCCGCGAGGCATTCCTCGGGCGTGGCGGGCGCATTCAGGGCCGGGTAATGCGGACCGCAGGCGGCGGCCGCATCCGACAGGGCGAGGAAGGCGGAGATCCCGAGCATGAAGGGCGGTTCGCCCACGGCCTTCGAGCGATAGATCGTCTCCTCCCGGTTCTGCCCGTCCCAGAGCGTGATGTTGAACACATCGGGCGCGTCCGAGGCCGCCGGGATCTTGTAGGTGGAGGGCGCATGCGTCCTGAGCCGTCCCTTGGCGTCCCAGACGAGTTCCTCTGTGGTGAGCCAGCCCGCCCCCTGCACATAGCCGCCTTCGATCTGGCCGATGTCGATGGCGGGATTGAGGGAGTTGCCGACATCATGGAGGATGTCGGCGCGCAGGATGCGGTTCTCCCCCGTCAGCGTATCGAGGACGACTTCGCTGATCGCGATGCCATGGGCGAAGTAGAAGAACGGCCGCCCCCGCCCGGCGATCCGGTCCCATTCGATCTTTGGCGTCTTGTAATAGCCGGTGGCCGAGAGGCTCACGCGGTTCATGTAGGCGAGTTTCACGACCTCCTCGAAGCTCATGTCGTGATTGCCGAACCGGACGCGGCCGTCCTGCCATGTCACGTCGCTGTCGCCGAACCAGTCGAGCAGGAAGACCTCGAGCCGGGTGCGGATGCGGTCGCAGGCGTTCTTCACCGCCATGCCGTTCAGGTCCGAGCCGGAGGAGGCGGCGGTGGCCGAGGTGTTGGGCACCTTGCCCGTGTCCGTCGCGGTGATCTTCACCCGCTCGATCCCGATGCCGAATTCGGAGGCCGCGACCTGCGCGACCTTCTGGAACAGGCCCTGTCCCATTTCGGTGCCGCCGTGGTTGAGATGGAGGGAGCCGTCGCTGTAGACATGGACGAGCGCGCCCGCCTGGTTGAGATGGGTGAGGGTGAAGGAGATGCCGAACTTGACCGGCGAGATGCCGAGCCCCTTCTTCAGGATCGGATTGCGGGCGTTCCACTCTGCCACCTGTCTGCGCCGGGCGCTCCAGTCGGCCTGCGACAGGAGGCGTTCGGTCATGCCGTGGAGGATGAAATCCTCGACCTCCTGCCCGTAGGGGGTGAGCTTGCCGCGCGGGCTGTGCCGCCCGCCCGAGAGCCGGGCATGGCCGGTGTCGTGTTCCTCGCCGCCGCGCGACAGCGGGTCGTAGTCGACGGAGACGATATGGTCCTCGGGCACGCCCTCGCCTGCCACGGGAACCACCATCTCGTCGTAATAGTTGAGCCGCCGCACCTCCGCCGGATCGCGTCCGAGCGTATGGGCGATATGGTCGATCACACGTTCGATGCCGAGGACGCCCTGCGGCCCGCCGAAGCCGCGATAGGCGGTGTTGGACTGGGTGTTGAGCCGCAGGCGATGGCTCTCGATCCGCGCGTTCGGCAGGAAATAGGCGTTGTCGGCATGGAGCATCGCCCGGTCCGCCACCGGCAGCGTGAGGTCCATCGACCAGCCTGCGCGGGTGAGTTGCAGGAAGTCGATGCCGAGGATACGGCCCTCCCCGTCGAAACCGCAGGTGTAGGAGATGCGGAAATCGTGGCGCTTGCCGGTGACGATCATGTCGTCGTCGCGGTCATAGCGCATCTTGCAGGGGCGGCCCGTGGCGCGGGCGGCGACGGCGCAGGCGATGGCGAGCCAGTTGCCCTGGCTCTCCTTCCCGCCAAAGCCGCCGCCCATCCGCCGCGTCTCCACCCGCACGGCGTGCATCGGGACGTGGAGCGCGTGGGCGACCTTGTGCTGCACTTCGGAAGGGTGCTGTGTCGAGGAATAGACGATCATGTCGCCGCCTTCCTGCGGCAGCGCGGCGGCGGCCTGTCCCTCGAGATAGAAATGCTCCTGTCCGCCCATCTCGATCGTGCCTTCGATCCGGTGCGGCGCGCCGGCGATGGCCTTCGCCGCGTCGCCGCAGCTGTAGATGCGCGGACCGTCCTCGAAATGCGATTTCTCACGCAGCGCGGTGTCGTAGTCGAGGATCGCGGGGCGTTCGTCATAGTCGATCTTTGCGAGGCGGACGGCGCGGCGGGCGGCGAGATGCGAAGTCGCGATGACGAGGAAGACCGGCTGGCCGACGTAATGCACCACGTCGGAGGTCAGAAGCGGTTCGTCGCCGAGAGAGGGCGAGCAGTCCGGCACCTCGCCGTCGAAATCCTCCGCGGTCATCACCGCGACGACGCCCTCGGCTGCGCGCACCGCGTCGAGTTCCATCGCGGTGATGTCGCCATGGGCGACGGAGGACAGGCCGAAGGCCAGGTGCAGCGTGTTCGCGGGCATCGGGATGTCGTCGATGTAGCGCGCCTGTCCGGTGACATGCAGCTTCGCCGCATCATGGGGGAGGGGGGAACCGACCGCCATCACGCGCCCTCCCTGACGGAGAGCACCGACACGCCCTGGCCCTCGCGCTCCGCGAAATAGCGGCGCAGCATGTTGCGCGCGGCGGTCAGGCGATAGGCGCTCGAGGCGCGCATGTCCGAGAGCGGCGTGTAATCCTCGGCAAAGGCGGGGAGCGCGGCCTCGATCGCGGCCTCGCTCCAGGGCTTGCCGGTCAGCGCCGCCTCGACCGTGCGGGCGCGCAGGGGCGTTCCCGCCATGCCGCCGAAGGCGATGCGCGCCGCGGTGATCCTGCCGTCTTCCACGGTCAGGTTGAACGCGCCGCAGACCGCGGAAATGTCCTGGTCGAAGCGTTTCGAGAGCTTGTAGACCCGCAGGTCGCGCAGGCCCGCCTTCGGCACGGTGATGCGCTCGACGAATTCGGAGGGCTGGCGGTCCTGTCTGCCGTATTCGATGAAGAATGCCTCGAGCGGGAGGCTGCGCCGGTCCTCGCCCTTGCGAAGCGTCAGCGTCGCGCCCGCGGCGATCAGCGGCGGCGGGCTGTCGCCGATGGGGGAGCCGTTGGCGATATTGCCGCCGAGCGTCGCAGCGGCACGGATCTGGACGGAGGCGAAACGGCGATACATTTCCGCAAGCGAGGGGCAGAGCGGGCGGAACAGTCCGACCAGATCCCCGACCGGGGTCATGGCGCCGATCTCCAGCGTGTCCGGCGTTTCGGTCACGCCCCGCAGATCCTCGATCCCGCCGAGGAAGATGACCTCGTCGAGATCGCGCAGCTGCTTGGTGACCCAGAGCCCCACGTCGGTCGCTCCGGCGATCAGCACCGCATCCGGGCGCAGTGCGTAGATCGCGGCAAACTCGTCGGCGCTCTCGGGTCGTTCGACGATGGCCGGAGCGGAAAAGGCGACGTGGTCGAACCCCTCCGGCACCGGGTCCTTCGCTGCCTTCGCCGCCGCGCGCAGGATCGGCGCGTAGCCGGTGCAGCGGCACAGGTTGCCGGCGAGCACGTCCTCGTGGTCGGTCCGCCCCTGCGCATGGGCGGTGGCAAGCGACATGACGATTCCGGGCGTGCAGAAGCCGCATTGGCTGCCGTGCTCCTCGATCATCGCCCGTTGCACCGGGTGAAGCACCTCCCCGTCCGACAACCCTTCGACCGTGACCACCGACTTGCCGTGAAGCTGCGGCAGGAACAGGATGCAGGCGTTGAGCGGCTTCTTTCCCTGCGCATCCTCGACCATCACCGTGCAGGCGCCGCAATCGCCTTCGTTGCAGCCCTCCTTCGTGCCGGTGAGGCCGCGGGTTTCGCGCAGATGATCGAGCAGGGTACGTGTCGGCGTCTCCGTGACCGTCACGACCTCGCCGTTGAGCCGAAAGGTGATCTCCATATATCAGGCCGGCCGCTTTCTTGTCTCTTCGACCACGCCCGATGCGGCGGAAAGCGTGGTCCCTGTCCTAGAGAGCAAAGCCGCCCCGGCCTGGATTTGCAAGGGATTCTCGCAGGGCGTTTGCGCATAAATTGCCCGAATGATTAAAAATCGGGCGCGACAATCCCTGTGGAAAACGTGTTTTTCGCCCTTGGCGCGGTGCCATGGGGTGAGATAGCCTTGTCCGGCCATGAGCAGACCCGGTTTCATCCATCTTCGCGTCCATACCGAATACTCCCTTCTCGAGGGGGCGATGCGGCTCAAGAAGCTGAGCGGCATGGTTGCGGACATGGGCATGCCGGCGGTCGCCGTGACCGATACGAACAACCTGTTCTGCGCGCTCGAATTTTCCGAATATGCCAAGGGGGCGGGCATTCAGCCGGTCATCGGCTGCCAGGTCGACGTCGCCTATTGGGAGCCCGAGCCGGGCGGGAAGCCGAAGCCGCCCGCGCCGGTCGTGCTGCTTGCGCAGAACGAACAGGGCTATGAGCATCTGATGAAGCTCAATTCCTGTCTCTATATCGACAAGCACGGCGCGCTGCCGCAGGTGAGCCTCGAGGAACTGGAGCGCTATTCGGGCGGCCTGATCTGTCTCAGCGGCGGGGCGGAGGGGCCGGTCGGAAAGCTCGTGCAGGACCATCACCCGCGGGAGGCGCGCGCGCTGCTCGAGCGGCTGAAGGCGATCTATCCGAACCGGCTCTACGTCGAGCTCCAGCGCCATCCGGGCGAGGACGGAACCTATACGGTGGGGGAGCGTGCGACCGAACGGCCCTTTGTCGAATGGGCCTATGATCTCGGCCTGCCGCTCGTGGCGACGAATGACGTCTACTTTCCCAAGGCCGACATGTACGAGGCGCATGATGCGCTCATCTGCATCGCGGAGGGCGCCTATGTCGACCAGTCGGAGCCGCGCCGCCGCCTCACGCCGCAGCATTATTTCAAGAGCCCGGCCGAGATGGCCGCGCTCTTCGCCGATCTGCCGGAGGCGATCGAGACCACGGTGGAAATCGCCCGCCGCTGTGCGTTCAAGGCCTACAAGCGCGACCCGATCCTGCCGAAATTCGCCGATGACGAGGTGGAGGAACTGCGCAAGCAGGCCTGGGAGGGGCTCGAGAAGCGCCTCGCCGTGATCGAGCCCGCCGCGCCGCGCGAGGAGTACGAGGACCGGCTCAGGTTCGAGCTCGGGATCATCGAGCAGATGGGATTCCCCGGCTATTTCCTCATCGTTGCCGACTTCATCAAATGGTCGAAGGACAACGACATTCCGGTCGGGCCGGGGCGCGGTTCGGGTGCGGGGTCGCTCGTGGCCTATGTGCTTACGATCACCGACCTCGACCCGCTGCGCTATTCGCTGCTGTTCGAACGCTTCCTGAACCCCGAACGCGTGTCCATGCCGGACTTCGACATCGATTTCTGCATGGACCGGCGCGAGGAGACGATCCGCTACGTCCAGGAGAAATACGGTCGCGACAAGGTCGGACAGATCATCACCTTCGGCGCGCTCCTCTCGAAGGCCGCCGTGCGCGATATCGGGCGGGTGTTGCAGATGCCCTACGGGCAGGTGGATCGCCTGTCGAAGCTCATTCCGGTCGAGGGGGTCAAGCCCGTCTCCATCGAGCAGGCGCTGAAGGACGAGCCGAAGCTGCGCGAGGAGGCACGCAACGAGGAGGTGGTGGACCGGCTCCTGACCTACGGCCGCCAGGTCGAGGGGCTGTTGCGCAACGCCTCCACCCACGCGGCGGGCGTGGTGATCGGGGACCGGCCGCTCGACGACCTCGTGCCGCTCTACCAGGATCCGCGCTCGGACATGCCCGCCACCCAGTTCAACATGAAATGGGTGGAGCAGGCGGGGCTCGTGAAATTCGACTTCCTGGGGCTGAAGACGCTTACCGTCGTGCAATCGGCGATGAACCTGATCTTCAAGAACGGCCGCCCGCTCCATGTCGCGCCGGACGGCACGCGGCTCTACGAGCCGGCGGCGGGGGCCGAGAACCAGATCAACCTCATCCCGCTCGACGACGCGAAGACCTACAGGCTCTATTCGGACGCGAAGACGGTCGCGGTGTTCCAGGTGGAAAGCTCGGGCATGATGTCCGCGCTGCGGCAGATGAAGCCCACCTGTATCGAGGATATCGTGGCCCTCGTGGCGCTCTATCGTCCGGGGCCGATGGAGAACATCCCGACCTATTGCGACGTGAAGCACGGGCGCAAGGATCTCGAGAGCATCCATCCGACCATCGACCATATCCTCGAGGAGACACAGGGGATCATCGTCTATCAGGAACAGGTGATGCAGATTGCGCAGGTCATGGCGGGTTACACGCTTGGCGGCGCCGACCTTCTGCGCCGCGCGATGGGCAAGAAGATCAAGGAGGCGATGGACGCCGAGCGCCCGAAATTCGTCGAGGGCGCGAAGAAGAACGGTGTGGACCAGAAGAAGGCCGAGGAGGTCTTTGCCCTTCTGGAGAAATTCGCCAACTACGGCTTCAACAAATCCCATGCGGCGGCCTATGCCGTGGTGTCCTATTACACCGCTTGGCTGAAGGCGAACCACCCGGTCGAGTTCATGGCGGGGGTCATGAATTGCGATATTCATCTCACCGACAAGCTCGCGATCTATGCCGAGGAGGTGCGGCGGGGCCTCGATGTGGAGATCGTGCCGCCCTGCGTGAACCGGTCGCTCGCCACCTTCGACGTGGTGGATCAGAAGCTGGTCTACGCGCTGGGTGCCCTGAAGAACGTCGGCGGCGAGGCGATGCAGCTCATCGTGAACGCGCGCGAGGAGGGGGGCAAGCCCTTCGTGACGCTGTTCGACTTCGCCCGCCGCGTGGACCTGAAGAAGGTCGGGAAGCGTCCGCTCGAGATGCTCGCGCGCGCCGGCGCCTTCGACCAGCTCGACGGCAACCGCCGCCGCGTCTTCGACAGTCTCGAGGCGCTGGTGCAATATTCCGCGGCGATCCATGAACAGAAAGCTTCCTCCCAGGTGTCGCTCTTCGGCGATGCGGGAGAGGATCTGCCGGAGCCGCGCCTGTCCCCCGTGGGCGACTGGGTGGCCTCCGAACGGCTGATGGAGGAGCAGAAGGCCATCGGCTTCTTCCTCTCCGGCCATCCGCTCGACGACTATGCGGGCGCGCTCCGGCGCAAGAAGATCGCGACCCTCGCCGACGCCCAGGCCAGGGCAGAGGCCGAGGGCGGTGCCATCGTCAAGGTCGGCGTCATGGTCTCCGGCTTCCGTCCGATGAAATCGGGCAAGGGCACGCGCTATTTCCGCATGAACGTCTCCGACGCCACCGGACAGCTTGCCGGCATCGCGATGTTCCCCAAGAAGGACGAATATGACGCGGCCTATGCCATCTTCGAGGCACACGACAAGGTGGTGATCACGCTCGAAGGCCGGTTCAGCGACGGTCAGTTCGACCCGACGATCCGCTCCGTCGCGCCGATGGAGGCCATCGTGGCGGATGCGGGCGGGGCGGGGCTCAGGATCTTCTGCGACGATGTCATGGCGGTGACGCAGGTGAGCGAGCTTCTCGCCCGCGTCACGCGGGAGGCGCGGCAGCCCCCGCGCGGCGCGGTGTCCTTCTGCATCATGGCGCCCGACTATCCCAACGAGGTGGAGATCGACATTCCCCAGCCCTTCGTCGTCACCCCGGAGGTGAAGGGCGCGATCCGCTCCTTCGACGGGGTGGTGATGGTCGAGGATATGTAAGCACCGCTTACCAGTGCGGCGGGCGCTGGTCGACGAGCGGCACCGTGCCCTCCGTCTCCGACTGGCGCGCGGCCTCGGCCTCCATCAGCAGGCCGAGCCGGCGCTCCGCCGCCTCGATCACGCGTTCCTGCCGCGCAACCACGTCCGACAGCTCGTCCACGACCTTCGTCAGATAGGCCACCTGTTCCTCGAGTGTGACGATACGGGTTTCGTTTTCCATCTCTGCCTCCCATCGGCTGACACCGGGTTTGCCTGTCCATCATAGCGGGGATTCGCGACGCTTTCACCCGCGCGCGCTTGCCCCGCACCGCCCCTTGGGCTATGCCGCCCCCGAGTTCGAGACCAAAAGGGATCCGACATGGCCAAGCCCAAGAAGACTCCGCGCCCCAAGGCCATCACGCCCAAGGGCTTTCGCGACTATTTCGGCACCGAGGTGACCGAACGCAAGGCCATGCTCGATCGGATTGCCGAAGTCTACCATCTTTACGGCTTCGAGGCGCTGGAGACCTCTGCGGTGGAAACGGTCGAGGCGCTGGGCAAGTTCCTGCCAGATGTGGACCGCCCGAACGAGGGCGTCTTCGCCTGGCAGGAAGAGGCCGAGAGCGACCGGCCCGGCGACTGGGTCGCGCTGCGCTACGACATGACCGCGCCGCTCGCCCGCGTCGCCGCGCAATACCGCAACGACCTGCCCGCGCCCTATCGCCGCTACGCGATGGGGCCGGTCTGGCGTAACGAGAAGCCGGGTCCGGGGCGGTTCCGCCAGTTCTACCAATGCGACGCCGACACGGTGGGGGCCGCCTCCGTCGCTGCCGACGCGGAGATCTGCGCGATGCTCTCGGACACGCTCGAGGCGGTGGGCATCCCGCGCGGCGACTATATTGTGCGGGTGAACAACCGGAAGGTGCTGAACGGCGTGATGGAGGTCGCGGGCGTGCTCGACCCGGCCGACCCGTCGAAATTCGAACACGAACGCGGCATCGTGCTGCGCGCCATCGACAAGCTCGACAAGTTCGGGGAGGAGGGCGTCCGGCTCCTGCTCGGCAAGGGACGCATGGACGAGAGCGGAGATTTCACCACTGGCGCGGGCCTGTCGGAGGCGCAGGCCGACACGGTGATGGGATTCATGGCCGCGCGGCGCGACACAGGTGCCGAGACGGTCGAACGGCTGAGGACCCTCGTGCAGGGCTCGCAAACCGGCCTCGACGGTGTCGCGGAGCTCGAGACCATCGCGGATCTTCTCGCGTCCCAGGGCTACGGCCCGGACCGGATCGTCATCGACCCTTCCGTGGTGCGGGGGCTCGGCTATTACACCGGTCCCGTCTTCGAGGCGGAACTGACCTTCGAGATCCTCGACGAGAAGGGCCGTCCGCGCCAGTTCGGTTCGGTGGCGGGCGGCGGGCGCTATGACGATCTCGTCAGGCGCTTCACCGGACAGGAGGTGCCGGCGACCGGCATCTCCATCGGCGTTGACCGCCTCCTCGCCGCGCTGCGGGCGAAGGGCCGCGTCGGCGCGCCGGCGCAGGGGCCGGTGGTGGTGACGGTGATGGACCGCGACCGGATGGGCGATTACATGGATATGGTGGGTGAGCTGCGCCGGGCGGGCATCCGCGCCGAGGTCTATCTCGGCAATCCGAAGAATTTCGGCAACCAGCTCAAATATGCCGACAAGCGCGAGAGCCCCGTCGCGATCATCCAGGGCGGCGACGAGAAAGAGCGCGGCGTGGTGCAGATCAAGGATCTGGTCCTCGGGGCGAAGATCGCGGAAAACGCCTCCCTCGAGGAATGGAAGGATCGCCCGAACCAGTACGAGGTGCCGCGCGAGCAGATGGTCGCGAAGGTGCGCGAGATCCTCGGGAGCTCGTCCTGATGCCCCCGTTCAGACCCCGGAGCGATGTTCCGAAGGCCGAGGTGCGCGCGGAGGCGGCGCGCCTGCGCGCCCTGTTCGAGGAGCGCGGCGCCCTTGCCGTCGATCCGGACATCCTGTTGCCGGCGGAAGTGCTGCTCGATCTCTATGGCGAGGACATCCGCGCCCGCGCCTATGTGACGACCGATCCGGAACGCGGCGAGATGATGCTGCGCCCCGACTTCACCGTGCCCGTGGTGCAGAGCCACATGTCCAACGGCGCGGAGCCGGCGCGCTATACCTATGCGGGCGAGGTCTTCCGCAAGCAGGAAGACATGCCGGAACGGGCGAATGAATATATCCAGGTCGGCTACGAGGTGTTCGACGGCTCCGATCCGGCCGGGGCGGATGCCGAGGTCTTCGCCCTGTTTTCCGGGGCGCTCGCCGGCCATGGCCTGCATGCCGCCACGGGCGATATCGGCATTCTCAAGGCGGCCGTCGCAGGCCTCAGGACGACGGAGCGCCGCCGCGCGGCGCTTTTGCGCCACATCTGGCGGCCGCGCCGGTTCCGCGCCCTGATGAGCCGCTTTTCGGAGGCGGGGAAGGCGCTGCGCGAGCAGAACCTCGCGCGGGTGCGGGCCAACCTCGGCGAGGCGGAAGCGCCCTTTATCGGGCTGCGCACGCAGACGGAGATCGACGCCCGGATCCGCGCGCTCGAGGAGGACGCCGCCGAGCCGCCGATTTCCGGCGCGGAGATCGGGCTGCTCGACGACATCCTCTCGCTGAAGGAAACCCTGCCGCACGTCCTGTCCGCGCTGCGCGACATCGCCGTCGACCTGCCGGCGATCTCCGAGGCGGTGAGCCGCCTCGACCGGCGCTGCCAGGCGCTGTCGCGGCGGGGCGTCGATGTGGATCATCTCGATTTCGAGGCCTCCTACGGACGCACCTCGATGGAATATTACGACGGCTTCGTCTTCGGCTTCTACGCCGAGGGCCGTCCCGACCTTCCGCCCGTGGCGACCGGCGGCCGCTATGACGCGCTGACCTCGGTCCTGGGGCAGGGGCGGTCGATCCCGGCGGTGGGCGGGGTGATCCGGCCGGGGCTGATGCTGTCGCTGAAGGGAGAGGCGTGATGGCCGTCAAACTCGGCGTGCCGTCCAAGGGACGGCTGATGGACAAGACCTTCGAATGGTTCTCCGAGCGCGGCATCGTGCTGTCGCGCGCGGGGGCGGAGCGGGAATACTCCGGCGCGGTCGAGGGGATCGGCGGCATGGAACTCGTGCTCCTCTCCGCCTCGGAGATCCCGCGCGAACTCGCCGCCGGGCGCATCCACCTCGGCGTCACCGGGTCCGATCTGGTCCGCGACAAGCTGGCGGCATGGGACAGCAAGGTCTCGGAACTCGCGCGCATGGGCTTCGGCCATGCCGATCTCATCATCGCGGTGCCGAAGGTCTGGGTCGATGTGGACACGCTCGACGACCTCGACGCCGCCGCGGCCGCCTTCCGCGCGCGCCATGGCTTCCGCCTCAGGATCGCGACGAAATACCACCACCTCGTGCGCGAATATCTCAAGGCGCATGGCGTCGCGGATTACCAGCTCGTCGACAGCCAGGGCGCGACCGAGGGCACGGTGAAGAACCTCACCGCCGAGGCCATCGCGGACATCACCTCGACGGGCGAGACGCTGCGCGCCAACCACCTGAAGATCCTCGATTGCGAGCCGGTGCACCGCTCGCAGGCGACCCTCTTCAAGTCCCGCCAGGCACCCTGGACGGACGAGACGCGGGCGACGCTCGTGACACTTCGGGACATGCTGGGGCTCGGAGACTGAGCTCCCGTTTCCTTTGTGCCGGAAATACTCAGATCACGCCGATCTCCGCCAGAGCCTGCGCCAGCTCTCCGGGCAGGTCCGGCTCGTTCTCCCGCCCCTTCGGCAGGTCGGCGGGCGCGTCCTCGGGCTTGAGGTAGCGCCAGCCCTGGAACGGGCGGCGTAGCGCATTCGCGGTGCGGATCAGCGGCTTTCGGAGCAGGATGCGGCAGCGCCGCACGCCGTCGGCGCCGATCACTTCCTCGAGACCCGCGATCTCCTGCCGCGCCTGGATGACGCCCTTGATGACCCAATAGAGCGATCCGCCGTTCAGGAGCTTCTCCTCCTGCTTCGGCCACATGCGCGTGGTGTGCCCCCGCGTCTCTCCCGGCGCAGCCTCGATATAGGCCGCAAGCTGTTCGACGCTGTCCACGCCAACGCAGAGCTTCACAAGATGGATGTGGTTTGTCACAATAGCCCCCAAGGTCTTGTGCGTTACTTAGGCAGAATCTTCGCCGGATCAAGATTGCTCTCCGACGCACAGCTCTTTACAAGCCACGCTCCATTCCCTTCGTCAAACCGACTCGAGAGACGCCATGACCCGCTTTGCCGCCCCCATCGCCGAACAGATCTGGGATATGAAATACCGGCTGAAAGAGGCCGACGGCACGCCGCGGGATCTTTCCGTCGAGGACAGCTGGCGCCGGGTCGCACGATCGCTCGCTGAGGTCGAAACCGACGCGGCGGCATGGGAGGAGAAATTCTACCATGCGCTCGAGGATTTCAAATTCCTGCCCGCCGGGCGCATCCTCGCCGGCGCGGGGACGGGGCGCACGGTGACGCTGTTCAACTGTTTCGTCATGGGCACCATCCCCGACAGCATGGCGGGCATCTTCGACATGCTGAAGGAGGCCGCGCTCACCATGCAGCAGGGCGGCGGGATCGGATACGATTTCAGCACCATCCGGCCCAGGGGCGCGGATGTGACGGGCGTGGCCGCCGATGCCTCCGGCCCGCTCAGCTTCATGGATGTCTGGGACGCGATGTGCCGCACGATCATGTCGGCGGGCTCGCGCCGGGGCGCGATGATGGCCACCATGCGCTGCGACCACCCGGATATCGAGCAGTTCATCGAGGCGAAACAGGACAGCGCGCGCCTGCGCATGTTCAACCTTTCCGTGCTCGTCACCGACGCGTTCATGGACGCGGTGAAGGCCGACGGTCCCTGGGAGCTCAAGTTCGGCGAGAAGGTCTATCACACCGTGGGCGCGCGCGACCTGTGGAACCGGATCATGCGCGCGACCTATGATTATGCCGAACCGGGCGTGATCTTCATCGACCGGATCAACGAGATGAACAACCTCGCCTATTGCGAGACGATCTCGGCCACGAATCCCTGTGGCGAACAGCCGCTGCCGCCCTATGGCGCCTGTCTCCTCGGCTCGATCAACCTCGCGCGGCTGGTGACAGATCCCTTCGGCGCGGGCGCGAAGTTGGACGAGGCGGCGCTGTCCGAGCTTGTCGCCACCGCCGTGCGCATGATGGACAATGTGGTGGACGCCTCCCGCTTCCCGCTGGAACAACAGGCGCAGGAGGCGCAGGCGAAACGCCGCATCGGCCTCGGCGTCACCGGGCTCGCCGATGCGCTCCTGATGATCGGCCAGCGCTACGGTTCGGAGCAGGCCGCCGCGACCTGCGAGGCATGGCTGAAGGCGATCGCCCGCGCCGCCTATCTCGCCTCGGCGGATCTCGCGAGGGAAAAGGGCGCCTTTCCGCTCTTCGACGCGGAGAAATACCTGGCCTCCGGAGCGCTTGTCCATATGGACGAGGACGTGCGCGCGGCCATCGCCGAACACGGCATCCGTAATGCGCTTCTGACCTCCATCGCCCCGACCGGCACGATCTCGCTCTACGCGGGCAACGTGTCCTCCGGCATCGAGCCGGTCTTCGCCTATGCCTATACGCGCAAGGTCCTCCAGAAGGACGGATCGCGCACAGAGGAAGAGGTGGTCGATTACGCGGTGAAGCTCTATCGCGACAGGTTCGGCGTGGAGGCCGAGCTGCCCGAGTATTTCGTCAACGCCCAGACGCTCGCCCCGCTCGACCACGTCCGGATGCAGGCCGCCGCGCAGAAATGGGTCGACAGCTCGATTTCCAAGACGATCAACTGCCCCGAGGACATTTCTTTCGAAGCGTTCAAGGACGTCTACATGGAAGCCTACGAGACCGGGTGCAAGGGCTGCACCACCTACCGTCCCAACGACGTGACGGGCTCCGTGCTCTCCGTATCGGAGACCTCCGAGGCCGCGCCCGAACAGGACGAGGGCGCCGAGGTTGTCTATCTCTCCGAACCGCTCGACCGCCCGCAACAGCTCGAAGGCAACACCTACAAGCTCAAATGGCCCGACAGCGGGCATGCGATCTACGTGACGATCAACGACATCGTCATCGGCGGCCATCGCCGGCCCTTCGAGATCTTCATCAACTCGAAGAACATGGAGCATTTCGCCTGGACCGTCGCGCTCACGCGGATGATCTCCGCGGTGTTCCGGCGCGGCGGCGACGTCTCCTTCGTGGTCGAGGAACTCAAGGCCGTCTTCGACCCGCGCGGCGGGGCCTGGATGAAGGGCAAATACATTCCCTCCATCCTGGCGGCCATCGGCGGCGTGATCGAAACGCATCTCGTCGAGATCGGCTTCATCGCCGGCGAGGGCATGGGGCTCAAGACCGATCCCTCCGCCGAGCTTGCCGTGATGGGCGAAAAACCCCACGGCAAGGCCTGTCCCTCCTGCGGCAGCTACGACATGCGCATGATCGAAGGCTGCATGACCTGCGCCTCCTGCGGCTATTCGAAATGCGGGTGAGGGGGAGGTGTGGGGTGTAGGTGTAGGACCCACTAAAACTTGTCCATTTCCGGGGTAATTTGTCCATTCCGGCACAGGATTAATGACCATCGGCTGCGCTGCAGCCGGTGGTTTCTTTTTATATCAATGGCTTGCGCGTCTGGCTGATTTTCGACCTTTGATGCGCCGTAGCAGGGCTCCACCCTGGTGGGCGCCGTTGACGGTCAGTCGTGCTTTCGGCATCTCTCAGAGCCAATCCGGCCGGGTTCTTCCCAACCTCCCCCTCCAGCAGAGCCTCTGCCCGAGGGCATGGCGCAACGCGCCAGAAAGGACTTCCGTGACGAAGATCAAGTTCATCGATGCCCGCTTCGCCGATCCCGACGAAAACGAGTTCGCCCTCAAGCGCCGCTTCGAGTGGCATCTGCGCAAGCTCCGTGCCCTTCAGGACGGGGTGTCCCCAAAGGTTCCGGGAGACTTTGAAGATAAGTTGCGCTGGAACGAGGACCTCATCGCGGTGCATCTCTCGGAGAAGGACCGGAACAAGGTGCTGCGCCGTGCGCGCCGGGTAATGGGCGCGCGCGCCAAGGCTTCCGGGCTCAGCCATCTCAGCGCGGATGACCGGCGCGCGCTCGAGGTGTTCCGCAGCGGTGCGGATCTAGTCGGCATCGACAGCGAGCACCGCGCCGATGAGATCGCCGCGGCCATTCATGCCGAGATGCCCTGGATGGCGGCCGCCACTGACTTCCTCTGGAAGGCAATGCGCCGCTCGGTGCGGGTGGGGGAGCCTGGATTCCGTCTGCCGCCCGTGCTGCTCGACGGCCCGCCGGGGATTGGCAAGAGCGTGTGGTCACGTGAGCTCGGGCGCCATCTCGGGGTGCCGCGTTGTGGCATCGAGGGAACCGCAGAGCAGGCCTCGTTCGTCGTCAATGGCTCGCAACGCGGCTGGGGCTCGGCCTTCCCTGGGCGGCCCCTGCAGACCATCGTGCAGAGCCTCTGCGCGAACCCGATCGTGGTGATCGACGAGATCGAGAAGGCCGGGACGCCGACCTCGACCAAGGGGCAGGCCTACGGCCTAGCCGAGGGGTTGCTGCCGCTGCTGGAGCGCTCGTCTGCCGTGGCATGGAAGTGTCCCTATTATCAGGTCGGCTTCGACATGTCGTGGATCAGCTGGGTCCTGACCTCGAACAGCCTGAGGACGCTTCCGGCCCCATTCCTGAGCCGCCTGGACATCCTGCGCCTCGCCGGCCCCGGCAAGAGTGATCTCATCTCCTTCGCGGAGCGCGAGGGCGCACGACGGGGGCTATCTGATGCTGCCCTGGGCGCCATCTGCGAGGTGATCGACCAGATTGCTGAGGCGCATGAGATCAATCTGCGCCACGTGTCCAGGATGCTGGCGAGGGCGGAGGCCATGGCAAGCAGCCCGCTGTCGCATTGAGTGGTTGATGCGAGCGCGCCTTAGGTCGGCCAAGACCAAAGTAGTCGCTTGGGCTGATGGCAGCAGCTGGCGGGTGGCAGCCCAAGCGGCATTCCTGCAAGGCGCAACTTTACGTCAGGCGCCGACACGAAGGGCGGAGAGCAGGAGTTCGCTGCGAACCTCATGAATGACCGCCGTTGCGAATCCTAACGAGTTTATCAGGCTGCCGCGGTAAGCTTCACCAAGCGAGAAAACCCACCTGATCTCCGTCCCTCTCTCTCGGTCAGCGCCCTGTAATCGAGCGACAGTGAAATACAGAAATCGACCACCACGAAGGCTGTGGCGAAAAACCTCTCTAGCTCATTGCCCTCCAAAGTCGGCCTTCCCAAGTCTACGTCGCCAACTCTCCAGCCGCGTACTCTTCCAAGCAGATTTTCGAATGAAGGAGTGGCCTTTGAGAAGGGGAACCATACACCCTCCAAGGACTTGTAGTTGACTTCATTTCTAACACTTGAGAGCCAGTTCCCAGAGGGAAACTGACCTCGATTGGTCAAGGCTTCCTTCAAATCGAGGAAGTGTGCGGAGAGCTCTTGAAGGCGTTCCTGAGACGCTCGAAGTGTAAGGACCTGCTGCTCCAAGTCGGCAATTAGATCCAGAAAGCACTTCCAGAGATCCTTGTGACTTTCTCCATATCTGAAAAAATTTACATCATGCGTCTTCGGATTCGATTCGATCAGATAGTACGATGATGGGAGGCTGGGCGCATAACCCGCTTCGCTCTTGCAACGCCCACTAAGGAAGCCGACATGGCCACGCTCCAGGTGTGAGAAGGACTTTCCAAAGAAGCGCAACACGGCGTGGGCGGAGAAATATGCTGCGTAGTAGGCTTGAATTACTCGCCATGACGTAAGCTTGTCATATGCTGTTGTCTTCTCCAGCTCATGAACCGTTTGTGCGGCGTGCGATGAAAATCGAAATGCATCAAGTGAAAGGCATTTCTTCAAATCATCGCCACTCAGACAATAAAGAGAAAGATCAGGCGGAGCGTTGTTGATGTAGTAATTTCCGTCAGAATGAACCGCTCCGGGTTTGCCGGAGGCTGTTTGGTTTAAGTTATGCGGCTATGGTCTTAGTTACCAGAGCTGCGTAGAAGTTTGCCTCTGCTTCCGCTGGTGGGATGTTCCCGATGGGCTCGAGGAGGCGGCGATTGTTGAACCAGTCGACCCATTCCAGAGTGGCGTATTCCACGGCGTCCAGACTGCGCCACGGGCCACGGCGGTGGATGACCTCCGCCTTGAAGAGACCATTGATTGTCTCGGCCAAAGCGTTGTCATAGCTGTCACCGACGCTGCCGACCGAGGGTTCGATTCCTGCCTCGGCCAAGCGTTCGGTGTATTTTATCGCCAGGTATTGCGATCCGCGGTCTGAGTGATGGATCAGTCCCACACCAGGCTGCCGCTGATGAACAGCCTGTTCCAAAGCGTCGAGAACGAAGCCTGTGTGAGCCGTGCGGCTGACGCGCCACCCAACGATCCGGCGCGCGAACGTGTCGATCACGAATGCCACATAAACGAACCCTTGCCAGGTGGCGACATAGGTGAAATCGCTGACCCAGAGCATGTTCGGTGCCGGCACCCGGAATTGCCGGTTTACCTTGTCCATCGGGCACGGCTGCTTCTTGTCAGGGATCGTCGTTTTATGCGGCTTGCCCCGGATGACGCCCTGCAGGCCCAAATCCTTCATCAACCGGGCTATCGTGCATCGGGCCACATCAAATCCTTCCCGCCGCATCTGGCGCCAGACTTTGCGCACGCCATAGACCTTGTAATTCTCATCGAACACGCGCTCGATCTCGGGGCGAAGCTCGTCGTCGCGCTTGAACCGATCCGAGCGCAGATCAGGGTCGGCCCGTTTGGCCAGATGATCGTAGTATGTGGACGGGGCAATCGGCAGGTGCTTGCAGATCGGCTCGACCCCGAGCTCTCCACGATAATCGTCGATAAAGGCGATCATGACTTCGGTCGGCGGTCGAGCTCCGCCATCGCAAAATACGCCGACGCCTTCCGCAGGATCTCATTCGCCTGCTTGAGTTCGCGGTTCTCGCGCTCCAGCGCCTTCATCTTCTCGGCCATCTCGGTACTGACCCCAGCACGGTCGCCACGATCAATCTCTGCCTTTTTGACCCAGTCATTCAGCGTGTTCGTCGAACAGCCTATCTTCGCCGAGATCGATACGATCGCTTGCCAGCGGCTCTCATGCTGACCGGCGTTGTCCAAAACCATACGAACCGCTCGCTCGCGCACTTCAGGGGAATATTTGTTCGTTGTCTTGCTCATGATGCTCCATCCTACTCAAGAGTTGGAGCCTCCGGCAAACCCGGAGCGGTTCAGTAGAAACGGTGTTCTCCCTGCGTAAGCAGAACTGCTGAGTAGCTTTCTCTCGCCATCTTGTCTCCGTGTGCCAATCCTGAATTTAGTAACACTCTGTCGATTGTTTACCTTCGCTGCAAGGAGCACTTCGATCAACATAGAGCACTTCTCGTGCTCTCCTCGATTGACGAGGAGAGTTGCGTCCGTCGGCTGTAAGCCAACGCTCAAACCTGATTGGTCATCTATCTCTTCTGACCAATCTACGTAGCATCGAAGCGCCTCATCGGTCGCCCGAAATGTCGGGCGACAACTTTGCCGACAGTGGGGGTATCGTATGAGGGCCGCCCACTCGGGACTAGACCTTGCTTGAGGCCGTGCCCCAGGCCAACTGACAGGGTCGAGCTGGTTCAAAGCAGCCATCCGCTGTGCAACGCACGAACGTCAGGTTTGGTGAAGGATTTTCGACGCGGGCCGTGGTGCAACATTTCCTGGCGGTGCTTCGTCGGCCCGCGTTGGAAATCCTCCCAAGGTGGAAGCCGCGGTGGCCAGGTGCTGTCTATGGGGAAAGTGCGCTGAGGTTTCCAGCGCCGGTGCAGCGTGGTGTGCGGTTCGAAGGCTGTAGACCGTTCCCAATGGCGCCCTGATCCGCCGAGATATGCGCGAAAGTTGGTGACGCTTGATCAGGCGGCAGCTTGAATGTGGCGGACGCCGTCGCGGAACTCAACCCCGCTGATGACCTCCGGCAGGCGGTTCCGACCGTCGAGCCTCCGCCATTTCTTCTGCGCCGACATCATCAGCCGGAAGGCCATGGCGAGTCCGGTCTTTCGGCTCAGGCAGCCCTTGGTTCGCCGCGTGCGGTGCCGGACGGTGGCGAAGGTGCTCTCGATCGGATTTGACGTCCGGATATGTTTCCAGTGCTCGGCCGGATAGTCGTAGAGGGTCAGCAGCGCGTCCCGGTCCTTGACCAGCTTGGCCACCGCCTTGTCCCATTTCACGCCGTAGGTTTCGACGAAGAAGTTGAAGGCGACGTTGGCTTCGGCCTTTGTCCCGGCCTGCCAGATGTCGTGCAGGTGTCCTTTGGCCCTGGCCTGCGCCGATTTCGGCAGCGCGTTCAGCACGTTCATGGTCTTGTGCAGCCAGCACCGCTGCTCCTGCGTCGTGGGGAAGACTTCGCGCAGGGCCGTCCAGAAGCCGAGGGCACCGTCGCCGATCGCGAGCTTGGGATCCTGCGTGAGGCCGCGCCGCTTGAGATCGAGCAGCACCTCGCGCCAACTCTGGGTGCTCTCGCGGAAGCCGTCGGTCATGGCCAGCAGTTCCTTCCGGCCGTATTCATCCGCCCCGACGATGACCAGAACGCATTGCTTTTCCTCGGCCATGCGCGGCTTGAAGTAGACACCGTCGGCCCAGATGTAGAGGAACCGCCGGGTTCCGAGGTCGCGCTTTTCCCAAGCCTCGTATTCGGACCACCAGTTGGCTTTCAGGCGGGTGACGGTCTTGGCCGACAGGCCCTTGGCGTCCGGCCCCAGCAGGGCGGCCAGCGCCTCGCCGAAGTCGCCGGTGGAGACCCCCTTAAGGTAGAGCCAGGGCAGCAGTTCCTCGACCGATTTGGCCTTGCGCAGGTAGCGCGGCAGTATGCTGGGCGTGAAGGAGATCCTCTCCGCTCCCGGCTTGCGATCCCGCACCCGCGGCACCTTCACGGCGACCGGACCGATCCCGGTCAGGATTTCGCGCTCCGGCAAATGTCCGTGCCGCACCAACCTGGCCCGACCGTCATCGAGCCTTTCCTCAGCGAACGAGGCGAGGAGCGTTGCCAGCTCGGCCTCAACCGCTTGTTCGATCAGCTTGCGCGCACCCTCCCGGATGAGGTCCGTCAGCGGATCCGGCGACAACCCTGATGGATCGGGCAGCGTGCTGATGGTAGTCTCCGACATGTGGCATATCCCTTTCTCGGCTGAGAATTGACGGCGTCTGAACACCGCCATGATATGCCGCCCCTCAGGGCATCACCAACTTTAGCGCGTTACTCTGATCCGCCCAGATGATGCTGTTCGGTCTCGGATGGCGCATTCCGTCGGCGGCTCGTCGGTGCGGCGCCGCGTAGTGCAAAGCTGAGCCGGGCCGGGCCGACTGCAAGATCCGGAGTGGTGTTCGTGACAGTGACGGGCGTTTCGTCATGCGGCCTGCTCCCGAGGTGGGGCGCGCGACATCGGTTTCTGGCCGCGGCGGAAAATTTCGATGATGCGCATCGGGCCGCCGCAGCAAGGGCACGGCTCGCGCAGGGTGAGCGGCGCTGCCTCGGCGGCGGGCAGAGCATCCCGGACCGGCATGGTCTGGCCAAGCAGGGTTCGGATCCGGTCGATGTTGACCTTCCGGCTCGCGCTGGCCAGCAGGCCGTAGTGCCGGATGCGGTGGAAGCCGTCGGGGAGGACATGCATCAGGAACCGGCGGATGAACTCCGATGTCGAGAGGCGCATGACCTTCTGCCTGTTACCGGACTTGATGCGGTAGTCCTTCCATCGAAACGCCACCGTCTCGGCGTCTGCGCTGATCAGGCGATGGTTCGAGATCGCGACGCGGTGGGTGTAGCGGCTCAGGTAGGCCAGCACCGCCTCGGGGCCGCCGAAGGGCGGTTTGGCGTAGACGATCCATTCGGATCTGCGGAACGGTTTGAGCCAAGCGGCAAAGGCATCTGCCTGCGCCAATCCTTCGAGACCGCCGTAGAAAGCCAGCTCTCCGGCCCGATGCAGGGCCAGCAGGCCGTCGAGGAAAAGCCGCCGGAACAGGCGGGACAGCACGCGAACATGCAGGAAGAACCCCCGCTTGCAGGCGACCCATCGGGTGCCATCCAGCGACAGGCCTCCGCCCGGCACGATCATGTGGATGTGGGGGTGATGCGTCAGGGCCGATCCCCATGTGTGCAGCACGCTGGTCATGCCGATCCGGGCGCCGAGGCGCTTGGGATCGGCGGCGATGGTCATGACCGTTTCCGCGGACGCGCGGAACAGCAGGCCGTAGACGGCCTTCTTGTTCCAGAAGGCGATCTGCGCGATCTCGGCTGGCAGGGTGAAGACGACGTGGAAATACTCCACAGGCAGAAGGTCCTCGGCGCGGGCTTCCATCCAGTCGCGTGCCGCCGGTCCCTGGCACTTCGGGCAGTGGCGGTTCTTGCAGGAGTTGTAGGCGATGTGGTGGTGGCCACACTTGGCACAGCCCGCGACATGCCCGCCGAGCGCTTCGGTCCGGCAGGCTTCAATCGCCGACATCACCTTCAGCTGGGTCAGGCTGACATGCCCCGCATTGGCCTGCCGCCACGCGGGACCATGAGCGCGAAAGATGTCAGCGATCTCCAGCGTTGGCCGGGGCACCCCGGCGCCCCGTCACTCCAGACTTCGCTTCACCGTCTGATCCTGCAGCTTGGCCAGCATCTCGTAGGGGCTGACCGTGTCACGGATCGTCTTGGTCGCGACATGGGTGTATTGCGCCGTCGTGGTGAGCTTGGCATGGCCGAGGAGGACCTGGATCACCCGCACATCCGTGTTGGCCTCGAGCAGGTGCGTCGCAAAGCTGTGCCTGAGCGTGTGCAGTGTCGCCGGCTTGCTGATCCCGGCCATGTGCTTGGCCGAGGTGAAAGCCCGGTTCAGCTGCCGAGGCGAGATCGGATTGATCTTCGGCTTGCCCGGGAACAGCCAGCCCTCGGGACGCGCTTCGCGCCACCAGTCACGAAGCAGGTTCAGCAGGCCCGGAGAGAGCATGACCTTGCGGTCCTTCCGTCCTTTACCTTGCTCGACATGGATCAGCATGCGGTCGCTGTCGATGTCGCCGATCTTGAGATTGCAGACCTCGGCGGCGCGCAGCCCCGCACCATAGGAGATGCTGAGCGCGGCCCGATACTTCAGGCCCGGCCCGGGTGCCGCCATCAGGATGTCCGAAACCTCCTCGACGCTGAACACCACAGGCAACTTCCGCGGCTGGGTGCGGAACTGCATGTAGCGCTTCATGTCCTCGCGCCCGCAGGTCATGCCGAAGAAGAACCGCAGCGCCACGATCCTCACGTTGAACGTGCTGGCCGTGACCCCGGTGTCGGTCATGTGCAGCTGGTAGGCGCGCAACTCCTCCGGGGTGGCGGTATCAGGTGAATGCCCAAGGAATTGGGCGAAATCCTTGATTGCCCTGATGTGGGACTTCTGTGCCTTCTCGCCCATCCCCCGGATGCGCATGTCTTCGATCATCCGCGCCCGTAGCGGCGAAATCCTCTCCTCGGTCATGGGAACCTCCTGTCTGTCGATTGAGAGGCCTCAATCGTCAGGCAGGTGCCCGCATTCCCAAATGCACAGGGTGGCGATCAGCCCCGAGCGCCCGTCACGGGCGCCATTGCCGCGCGAGCGGCTTCGTCCTTGGGCCGGAAGTGACATCGCGCTGGGAAGTACCGAGGGCTGGCCCGCGCCGCGACGCCGCATGGCCGCTTTGAGCCCAGACTCACCGATGCTGCGGGGCGCGCGAATGTCGGCTTTCGTCCGGCGCGTCGCACCATGATGGAGTTAGTCAGCTTCCACCAAGTCACTCCGGGCATCGCGGATGATCATCCACGACGAATGCAGGAAAAGCCCCGCGATCGCGAACGCGACGATCAGGTCGGGCCATGCACTGCCAAGCCACGCGACCAGCCCGGCGGCGATGACCACGGCGAGGTTGCCGATGGCGTCGTTGCGAGAGAACAGCCAGACGGCTCGCATATTGGCATCACCCTTGCGGTGCTTTAGCAGCGGCAGCACCGCGAGGATGTTTACGATCAGCGCACCTACCGCGAAGGCTCCCATCAACCCGGCTTCTGGCGTGGTCTGGTTGAGGACACGCCAGAGCGTGCTGCCGACAACGCCAAGGCCCAGAAGGCCCAGAAACACGCCTTGGATCATCGCCGACCGCGCCCGCCATGTCAGGCTCCAGCCGATGGCGAGCAGGCCCAGAAACGTGATCGCACCATCGCCCAGAAAATCGAGCGCGTCTGCCTTCAGCGCCTGCGAACCGGACAAGAACCCGCCGAACATTTCGACCACGCCGTATCCGAGATTGAGCGCGACCACGATCCAGAGCGCGCGGCGATAGCTCGGGTCCTTGTAGGCCGGATCGGACGATGTATCGCCGTCCTCGATCTTCTCGAAACCGTAGCCGGTCGCGTCGAGCGCGGGCCGCACTTTCGGCAGATCGCCGTCCGCGATCCGCAATGTCATGATGTGGGTGGCGGCGGACACTTTCACGTCGCCTTCGGCCACGCCCGCAGACCGGGCCGCGCGCTCGATCTCGGCGGCATCTTTCGCGCAGTCCATGCCTTGCACCCGCATTCGGATCGGGGAGGAGGCTGTCGCCAACTTGCTGTTATCGGGCTGGCTCATGTGCGATCCTTTTTGTGGTGGCGGGCGAAAAGGTACGCTGCTAACGTATCAGTGGATAATGATATGACAGCGCAAAACATTCAAGACGATCTTTCGGCACCCGATACACTGGAACTGCGGGCAAAGCTCTTCCGGGGCCTAAGCGATCCCAGCCGTCTGACGATCCTCGATGCGCTGGTGTCGGACGAACGCAACGTGCAGGAAATCGTCGGGCATACGGGTTTGGGTCAGCCCAACGTCTCGAACCATCTGCGCTGTCTGCTGGAATGCGGGCTGGTCAGTCGCCGCAGCAAAGGCCGCTTCGTTCGGTATCGTCTGGCGGACAGGCGGGTCGCCGATCTCATCCGTGATGCAGATCAGCTACTTGCCTCGACAGCCAACGGAGTTGATGCCTGCCAAAGCTATACGGACTAACCGGCGCGACCTGCTGCAATGTCCTATCGGTGCGCCAAACCTGAAGCAGCCATCTGCGCATCCGCAGCGAATGCACCCTTTGTCCGCACTGGGGACCTTCGGGTCCCGCCAGGGTTCGCAAGTGCGGCGAATGGCAGCTTTGACGGGCGGCGATGCGGCATTCTGATCCAAGGCTGAAGGTCGGCTCTGGGCCGATCGCTACTGCCGGAACGGAATGACGTTCGAACCGCCGTTGGCGAAGGCGACCGCACCTTCACTGCGAATGGTGCTAATTGCCTCCTCGAATGCCGCTTGGTCGTCTTCGAAGAGATCATCCCAAACAATGGATGTCCCGTCTTCGGTAACGACTTCCAGAGACCAACCGTCCCCACCTTCGAGTTTGTAGATATCCACCTTGAACGGCACGCCATCCTCGACGACGCGCTGGGAGGCGCTGGAGATGACAAGGTTGGGTTCGCGTTCCATGTGAGCACCTCTTGGATCTTCCGCGGATGATAGAAGCACTGATGACGGAAGCCAATGTCCGCAAAGCGGGATGCTGTCGCAGCATCTGCAGTTACCTGCCGATGGCGGCTCTGGGCCGCGAGCGCCATATGCCCCGTCCTGGAGGCTTGCCCAGACTGCTGCACCGCCGCATGGCTACTTCGAGCCCTGAGCGGTCGGTCGTTTTCGGTCGCCAATGGAGCGTGCGCTGCAGTGCGGGACGAAACCACGGTCCCCCTTTGCCGCCGGTTATCCTGAACCGCGATCCGGCAGGATCGTGGTGAGCGTGATGGTGAAAGTGAAATTAGCACCCCGGACATTGGGCTCACTACGGGAATTCTGTGCTGCGCCGCTCCCGCATCAAGTCCAAATGGATCAAGAATGCCATCGAGAACGGGAGGATGGCCGATGCGGCGAGCAGGACCATCGTCGTTTCGGCGCCGACCTTGTCAATGAGCAATGCCCCAAGCGTTGGGGCGGCGGCGCCAGCCAACAGCATAGGGCGAGCCAAGCGACCCATTAGAGCGGCATATTGATCCGGACCGTAGAGCGCGAGCGGAAGAGCGCCGCGCGCGATGGACCAAAGGCCATTGCCTGCCCCGTAGGCGACGAGAGCAGCGGCGGCAGGCAATCCCAAGTGCAGGCCAAGGAAACCGGCGAACACGAGCATAGTCGCCGCGATCATCGTCCATATCGGATGATGTCGCCCCCCGCCCATCATTTCAATAACGCGGGCACCGACTTGGGATGGCCCGATCAAAGTACCGACCGCGATCGCTGCGGCCGTGGTGTAGCCCCCGACGGTCAGGATTGTCACCATGTGAATGGACCAGATGGTCGCGAGAAGTGTCAGCGCTACACCTGCAATGGCGATACAGAAAAACCGCATGTCGACAGCGCGGGCTGCGACATGTGGTTGCCTAGTCCGATCAGACTGCCTCGATCCCCATGCGGCAGAGGTGCGCGGCAAGGCCCACCAGCATAGCGGCAGCGTTCCGAAGATGTGGATGCCTGCATAGACCAGACAGGTCGTGCGCCAGCCGATGCCTTCGACCAGCCATGCGGAAAGCGGCCAGCACACGGTGCTGGCAAAGCCACCCCAGAGGGTCAGTTGCGTGATCGCGGATCGCGCATCACGTCCATAGGCGGCTCCCAGAACGGAGAAGGCAGCGTCGTAGAGCCCCGCAGCCATGCCGCAACCGAGGACGCTCCAAGCGAGTAGGTAGACCCATGGGGCGTGCGCCATGCTGAGAAGGAACAGACCAATGGCCATAAAGGCCGTCCCGAGGCAGAGGGTTGTTCTGCCACCGCTCCGGCCGATCCAGCGGCCGATTTTCGGTGCCGCCAAGCCTGACATGAGCAGGGCGACAGATGCCCCGGCGGAGATCAGGGCATGACCCCAGCCGGTATCTTCCGCGATCGCACCGGCCAGCGGGGCCAGCAGGTAATAGCTGCTGCCCCAGGCGAAGATCTGGATGATCCCGAGAGAAGACACGACTTTTGTGCGCGGCGGGATCATTGGCCTGTTGTGTCCTCGTCCGCGCAGCACTCGTCGACCAAGAAACCCACCAACGCCTTCATCGCAGGATATTCGGCGTGGCAATGGAGCGTGTTACCGCTGCGCTCCTGTCGGATCAGACCAACATCGAGCAGCTTTTTCAGATGATGCGACAGGGTCGATGCCGGAAGCCCAAGGGTATCCTGTACGCGACCGACCGGAGTGCCACTCTCACCGGCGCGCACCAGTGCCCGGTAGATGCACAGGCGTGTCGCGTTGCCGAGGGCGTCGAGTTGGCGGGAAGCTGTTTCGATGTTCATGGAAGTAGATGTGCGCGTGCTCTCGCAGGCGTCAACATCTATTTCCAGAGGTATCGAATTAGATTGTCTTCAGGTTCACCCGCGCCGACAGTTCGGCATGGCTTTCCTTCCGTTCGGAATAGCGGTCGACCAGATGATCGCGGATGTCGCGCGTCAGCAGGGTGAACTTCACCAGCTCCTCCATCACGTCGACGATACGGTCGTAATAGGGCGACGGTTTCATCCGCCCATCTTCCTCAAATTCGTTCCACGCCTTGGCAACCGAGGACTGGTTCGGGATGGTCAGCAGGCGCATCCAGCGCCCGAGAATGCGCAGCTGGTTGACCGTGTTGAAGCTCTGCGATCCACCAGAGACCTGCATCACCGCCAGCGTCTTGCCCTGCGTTGGGCGCACGGAGCCGAGCGAGAGCGGTATCCAGTCGATCTGCGCCTTCATGATGCTGGTCATGGCCCCGTGGCGTTCGGGGGAGGACCAGACCATGCCTTCGCACCACTGCACCAAATCGCGCAGCTCCGCCACCTTGGGGTGATCGGCTTCCACACTGTCGGGCAGCGGCAGATCACGGGGATCGAAGAACCGCGCCTCGGCCCCGAGGCGTTCGAGAACGCGCGCCGCCTCTTCGGCTGCAAGCCGCGAGAAGCTGCGCTCGCGCAGCGATCCGTAGAGCATCAGGATGCGCGGTGGGTGGGTGCAGCGGGTAGCAGGGAAAAGCGTGTCCGCGTCTGGCTGGCGTAGCAGAGTGTCGTCCAGGTTCGGCGTTTCAGGCAAGCCGTTCTCCTTCTTCGTTCAGGATCATTTCTCCGTCCTCCTTGAACAGCGGTCCGGGCGGCAACCGGTCCAGAAGGTCGAGAACGGTTTCAGAGGGGCGGCACAGGCGCACCCCCTTGGGCGTGCAGACAATGGGCCGGTTCACCAGGATCGGGTGTTCGATCATCGCATTCAGGAGCGTGTCATCAGGGACACCCGGTTCCAGAAGCCCCAGCGCCTCAGCGGGAGATTTCGTTTCCCGCAAGGCGCTGCGCGGGGTCAGCCCTGCCGCCGCGAACAGCGCCAGCAGCTGCGGGCGTGTCCAGCCTTCCTTCAGGTATTCGATGACGACCGGCTCTTCGCCGGTCGCTCGAAGGATCGCCAAGACGTTGCGGGAGGTCCCGCAATCCGGGTTGTGGTGGATGACGATGCTCATGCCGCTGGTTCGGGAAAGCGTGCGCGGGTGCGATTGGCAAAAGCCACGAGCGACAGCATCACCGGCACCTCGACCAGCACCCCTACCACCGTGGCCAGCGCCGCGCCGGAGTTCAGGCCAAAGAGCGAGATTGCTACCGCAACCGCCAGTTCGAAGAAGTTCGATGTTCCGATCAAGGCGCAGGGCGCGGCGATCCGGTGCGGCACCTTGAGGGCGAAGGCCGCGCCATAGGCCAGGGCGAAGATGCCGTAGCTCTGGATGATGATGGGCACCGCGATCAGCAAGATCACCGTCGGCTTGGCAAGGATCGTTTCCCCCTGAAGCCCGAAGAGGATGGCGACGGTTGCGATCAGCCCGACTACGGACCACGGCTTCACACGCGCCGAAAACGCATCAATCGCCGCCTTCGAGCCCAGCTTGCGACGGGTGATCAGACCGGCTGCCAAAGGCAGGACGACATAGAGCACCGTGGCCAGCACCAGCGTTTCCCACGGCACCGAAAGCTCCGTCACTCCCAGAAGAAGGGCCACGATCGGCGCGAAGGCCACCACCATGACCAGATCGTTCACCGAGACCTGCACCAGCGTGTAGGTGGCGTCGCCCTTTGTCAGCTGCGACCAGACGAAGACCATCGCCGTGCAGGGTGCGGCCCCGAGCAGGATCAGCCCCGCCGTATACTGGGCGGCATCTTCCGGGGAGATCAGCGGCGCGAAAACATGGTCAAAGAACAACACGGCCAGAAACGCCATGGTGAAAGGCTTGATCAGCCAGTTGACGGCCAGCGTAACCAAAAGCCCCTTGGGCTGGCGCGCGACACCGGCGACCGCGCCGAAGTCCACGCCCACCATCATCGGGTAGACCATGGCCCAGATCAGCACGGCCACGACAAGGTTCACGCTCGCGACCTCGGTCGCGGCAATGGCCTGCACAAGCCAGGGCGCGCCCTGACCAATCAGGACACCGGCAATCATCGCGAGCCCGACCCAGACGGTCAGGTAGCGTTCGAAAATACTCATGCAGTCACCTCGTTCGTCTGATCGGTCAACCGCCCCGAGGTCAGGGCCGCCAGGACGACCATGACCGCTGCCGTGCCCATGACGAGGGTCAACCCGCCGATCTGGTATGTCAGGCCGGAAAGAAGCGTACCGATCAGCCGACCGCCCGCATTGGCCATGTAGTAAAAGCCCACATCCATCGTGACCCGCTCAGATTTCGAGAAGGCGAGGATCAGGTAGGAGTGGAGCGAAGAATTCACGGCAAACAGCGCGCCGAAGGCCAGCAGGCCCACCACGAGCGTTACCGTCAGCCAGGTCTGCGGGGCAGGTGAGAGCGCCACGGCCACCGTTAGTGCTGCTGGCACGACGAAGAGCGCAAGCGCCCAGGCCCGGGCGGCACGGATCAGCTCGCCCTCAGGTTGGCTCGCCGCGCGCAGGATCTTCGGCGCGCTGGCCTGCACCATGCCGTAGAGGATGACCCAGACCGCCATGAAGGTGCCGATCATGAAGAAGGCGGTGCGGTTGCCATCCTCGGTGCCGTCCGAGAGCACCGCGTAAAAGTAGATCGGGATGCCCACCACGAACCAGACATCCCGCGCCCCGAACAGGAACACGCGCGCCGCCGACAGCCAGTTGACGTTGGCCGATTTCGAGAAGACCTCGGAGAACTTGGTGCCCTTCTTGCCCTTGGGCAGGCCCGCAGGCATGAACAGCACGACCGCGACGAGGATCACGCCTAGGACGGTGGCCATGCCCAGCACGGCCCAGTCGAAGCCAAGCACCGCCAGGAGCGCGGCGCCGAGCAGGAAGCCCAGCCCCTTCACGGCGTTTTTCGAGCCCGTCAGAACCGCGACCCAGCGAAACAGCCCGCCATCGCCCGAAGGGGCGAGCAGTTTTACCGCCGATTTCGAGGACATCTTGGCGAGGTCCTTGGCCACGCCCGAAAGCCCCTGGACGCACATCACGAAGGCGACCGAAGCCGCGATGCTCCAGCCCGGATCGAGTTGCGCCAGCGCAAGCAGCGCCACCACCTGCAACCCGAGCCCGGCATAGAGCGTCGATGTCAGGCCGAAACGAAGGGCGATCCAGCCAGCCGCGAGGTTGGTGATCATCCCGGCGACTTCGTAGAGGATGAATAGGTAGGCCAACTGCACCGCACTGAAGCCCAGCGTGTGGAAATGCAGCAGCACCAGCATCCTGAGCGCGCCATCGGTCAGCATGAAGGCCCAATAGGCCGCCGTGACGGCGATATAGGCGGACAGCCCTTCGGGACGGGCTTGCGCGGCGTTGCTCACAGCGAAGCCCCGACCATCAATGCCACGTCGACCAGCCGGTTGGCATAGCCCCATTCGTTGTCATACCAGGCGTATACCTTCAGCTGCGTCCCATTGATCACCATTGTCGACGGCGCGTCGATGATCGAGGAGCGCGGATCGTTGGTGTAATCGGTCGAGACCAGCGGGCGCGTCTCGTAGCCGAGGATGCCTTTCAGCGGGCCATTGGCCGCAGCCTCGAAGGCCGAGTTGACCTCTTCCGCTGTGACCTCGCGCTTCAGCTCGAAGACGCAGTCGGTCAGCGAGGCGTTGAGCAGCGGCACGCGCACGGCATGGCCGTTCAGACGGCCCTTCAGTTCCGGATAGATCAAGGTGATCGCGGTCGCCGAGCCGGTCGTCGTCGGGATCAGCGAGTTCAGCGCAGACCGCGCCCGACGCAGGTCCTTTGCCGGGCGGTCGACGATGGTTTGGGTATTGGTCACATCATGGATCGTGGTGATTGAGCCGTGCTTGATGCCGAAGGTCTCGTGAACCACCTTCACAACCGGCGCGAGGCAGTTGGTCGTGCAGGAAGCCGCGGTGACGATCCGGTGCTCGGCAGGATCATAGGTTTCGTCGTTGACGCCGTAGACGATGTTCGCGGCATTGCCGTCCTTCACCGGGGCGGAGACCACGACCTTCTTCACGCCCGCCTCGAAGTAGGGGGCAATCTTGGCCTCGGTCTTGAAAACGCCGGTGCAGTCGATCACCACATCGACGCCATCGAGCGGCAGGTCGGCAATCGCGCGTGCGCCGATGAACGTCAGGCGTGTGCCGTTGATCGTGACGCTTTCGGCGTCATGCGAGAACGCGGCATCCCAGCGTCCGTGGACCGTATCGAACTCGAGAAGATGCGCGTGCATCTCCGGATCACCCACAGCGTCGTTGATCCAGGCGATCTTGGCGCCGCTTTCGAGGAGAGGCTTGAGGGCGAGCTTGCCCATGCGACCTAGGCCATTCAGTGCGTAGGTGGTCATGCCAGTGTCTCGGGGCTGGCGCGGCCGATGTCGTCCACGGCTTTTTGCAATGCAATGCGGTCCAGGGTCTCGATCGGTAGGGCGACAAAGGCTTCGATCCGGTGCTTGAGTGCCCCGTAAGCTTGTTGGAAGGCCAGCGCTTTTTCAGCATTGGTTCCCTCGACTTTGACCGGGTCCGGCATACCCCAATGACCACTCACTGGCTGCCCCTCCCAAGCTGGGCATTCCTCGTTTGCCGCCTGATCGCAAACCGTAAAGACGAAGTCGAACTGCGGCGCATCGGAACGAGAAAACTCGGAGACATCCTTCGAGCGCAGGACGGAAGTGTCGTGCCCTTTGTCATGCAGAACCTGCACAGCGAAGGGGTTGAGCTGGGTCCCCGGCCGGGTCCCTGCAGAATACGCGATGAACCTATCGCCAGCGGCACTGCGCAGGAGAGACTCGGCGAAGATGGACCGCGCGGAGTTGCCCACGCAGATGAAGAGGACGTTGTATTTGCGGTCAGACATGGGGATGGCTCCTGTGCTGAAAGGCATGCAGATATCGGGACGGCCACGGCAGCAATCGCTGAACAGGTATCCGAACAGCCGTTGCACCGTGGTCATGTTGATCGCGTAGAGAAGCGACGTGCCCGCCCGTTGTTGCTCCACTAGCTGGTCCCGCGTTAGCGCGGACAGATAGGTGGACATCGTGCTCGCCTTGACGCCAAGCGTAGAGGCGATCTCCCCTGCCGGAACACGGTCAGGGTATCGGCGCATCAGCAGCCGGAAGATCGCCAGTCGCTGAGGGTGGCCGAGTGTGGACAGTTGGTCGGGAATCTCTTTTTCCATATTTCATGAAATAATAAAATAATGATTGCCTGCCAAGTGAAGGTTTTGTAACGGCCTGCTTCCGTCGAGGCAGCGCTCTGTTTATCGCCTCCACTTCAGTCTATGCGCATTGTGCCGTGCCCCTCGATGACCAAAGGTGATAACGGCAGACGGTATTTCGAGATCGGAACGGTTATGGCGAAGGAAATTGAACGCAAATTTCTGCTCAGCACGGATACTTGGCGCGAGCTCGCCACGCATAAGGTTGAGATCCGTGATGGCCTCTTGGCATTCCGTGATGGACGGAAAATCCGGGTGCGTTTCTGCGACGACAAGGCAACCCTCAGCGTCAAAGGTCCCAAGAAGGGTCTGACCCGCGACGAATTCGAATACGAAATTCCTGCCAGCGATGGCCTTGCCCTCTTAGAAGAGCATTGCGACGGGGCAATTCTGAAGAAGACTCGGTACTTCATCCCCCATGGTGGGTATGTCTGGACAGTTGACGAGTTTCAGGGCGTCCACACAGGCCTCGTGCTGGCCGAGATTGAACTGCCGAGCGAGGATGCTGAATTCGAGAAGCCGACATGGCTGGGGCGCGAAGTGTCGGGCAAGAGCCAGTATAGGCAGTCGTCGCTGTTCAAAAAGCACCGGCAGGCGACCAAGTAACCGCATTCACGCGAAAGTCGACGAGAGCCGCAAGGTCTCTCGGATGCAGCCTAAACCCCGCTTGCTGCGACTGCGAGCAACTCTAACGCTATGCTGCGTTTGCACCGGATGGTCGCCGAATGACCGAAAAGTCCGCCCTGCCGACCTTCATCCTCCGATGATGCTGCGCGATGGACGAATGGCCGGTCTAGTGAAGCTGCACCGCGGCGATCGGCAAGGGACTGAACGGCAGGTCAGGGCCGGTCTAGCATTCTGGGGTCAAATGGCGGCTTTTGGCTTGTCGCGGCTTGCAAATCTCCCGACGGTATATTGTACAGAATGTAATACATCCGTACGATTGGGCGCGAAAACCGCGGTTTTTCTGTGTTATCAGGTCGCTAAACTCCCGATCAATACGGCGCCAGCGTCTCCCGCATGTCGCGGAACTCGGCCAGCGCGCGCATAGTACGGCCTTCGTCAATGGTTGCCAGGTCGAGGATCACCGTGTTTGTCACCGTCATCGGCACCGCAAGGCTTTGCGACTCGCCCGCCTCGCCGCGCGACACCGCGATGTGGCGATCGGGGGGCGGGTCCAGTGCGGCGCCGCGCTTATCGGTGAGCGCCAGCGTCGTCGCGCCGCGCACGGCGGCCACCTGCATGATCCGCGCAACCGTTTCCGGCAGCTTGCGAAAGTTGATCAGCCACATCACATCGTCGCCGGTCATTCCAGCGACCTGTTCCAGCCATTGATGCTGCATCAGGGACAGGTCGACCGCGTCGTACCCCGACCGGCGCAAGCGCAGCGCAACGAGGTGGCACAGTGTGGCGGCGTGACTTTGCCCGAACATGAAGATCCGCCGCGCGCCCAGCAGCGCTTCGGAAAAGCCGCGGATTTCGGCATCGGTCACGCTGGCGCGCAAGCTTTCCAGCGCCGTGATCTCGCTGTCCAGAACCGAGGACAGAAGCCCGCTGTCCCCCGCCTTGGCCAGCCGGGCGGCGATACGGGCAGTGGGGTCCTCGAACTCGCCCTTGCCCTCGACCAGCCGCTGCTGAAGGAAGGCCCGGAACTCCGGGTATCCCTTGAACCCCAGCCGCCGTGCCAGCCTCACCGCCGAGGCGGGATGCACCCCGGCGCGAAAGCTCACCTCTTTGCCATTCTCCATCGCCGCGCGGATCGGATCGCGGACCATCACGCCAAGGATGCGGGCGTCCGCCTCGGTCAACTGGTCCGAGTGGCGGGTGATGAGGTCGTCCAGAAACGCGGAGTCGGGGTTTTGCATCGGCAGGAATGATCTCTCAAACGGGCCTTGTCGTCCAGCTCGGCAGGGTGCCGCGTCAGACGCGCGCGCCAGTTTGCATGTCGAACAGATGTGCGGCAGCTGCGTCGTATTCCAGCCAGATCCGGTCACCCGGGGCGGGAAGCTCCTGCCCGCGGTGGGCAATGGCGGACATGACACCCGACTGCGTCTGGCAGTGCAACACGACCTCTGATCCGGTCATTTCTGTCAGGGTCAGCCGAGCCTCGATGGACGCGGCGCCCGGTTTCTCGCGGTGCAGCCGCAGCGTGTCGGGGCGCAGGCCCAGCTCGACCCCGCGTCGCCCGGTCCAGCCCGTGATCGTGTCGGAGGTAACGAAGTTCATCTTCGGCGTGCCAAGGAAAGACGCAACGAAGCGGTTCACCGGATGGTCGTAGATCGCAGCCGGTGTGTCGAACTGCTGCAGGTGGCCGTCCTTCATCACCGCGATCCGGTCGGCAAGCGACAGTGCCTCTGTCTGGTCGTGGGTCACGAAGACGATGGTGGCGCCCAGCTGCTGATGGATCGTCTTGATCTCGGTCCGCATCGCGTTGCGCAGGGCGTTGTCGAGGTTCGACAGCGGCTCGTCCATCAGGAAGGTCGAGGTGTCGCGCGCCATGGCGCGGCCCATCGCCACTCGCTGGCGCTGGCCGCCGGATAGCGCGCCGGGCTTGCGGTCGAGGTAGGGTGTCAGCTGAAGCGTCTCGGCCACCTCACGGGCGCGGGCCTCGCGCGTCTTGCGGGGGACCTTGCGGAGTTCCAGGCCGAAGGCGATGTTTTCCAGCACTGACATGTGCGGATACAGCGCGTAGTTCTGAAAGATCATCGCGATGTTGCGGTCCTGCGGCGCAAGCGCGTTCGCGCGGCGACCGTCGATGATGATCTCGCCATCCTCGCAGCGTTCCAGTCCGGCAATCAGGCGCAGCAGGGTGGACTTGCCGCAGCCCGAAGGGCCGACGATGACGACGAATTCGCCGTCGCCGATGTCGAGGTCGACACCATGCAGGACCCGCGGGCCATTGGCATAGCTCTTGCGGATGTCGCGAAGGGTGATCGAGCTCATGCTGCCGTCTCCTTAAGGAATGCATCGCGGCGGGCGATGGCAAGGCTGGGGCGGTCGGTGGTGAACACCTTGGCGCCCAGACGCAGGGCGTGGTCGATCTGCGCGGCCGTATGGGCGGCCCAGCAGCCGAACTCCAGCCCCGTGCCCTGAAGGTGATCGCGCAGCGTTTCCGTGGCGGTGTCTACGTTGACGCCGATCTCGGGGATGCCATGACCCTTCGCCAGGTCCGCCACGGCGCTGGCACCAAGCTGGGTAAGCACCGGGGGGCTCACCAACCAAAGCAGGGGCCGGTCGGTGACATCGCGCAGTTCGCCGAGGGTTGGCAAGAGGAACGAGGTGAAGCCGGTTTTCGCCAGCATCCCGCAGCGTTCGATCTCGGCCACGACGCGGTGCGCGAAATCGGCATAGGCCACGCCGCCCGGTCCCGGCTTGATCTCGCAGCGCAGCGTGACGCGACTGTCTCTGTAGATGTCGCACAGCTCGGAAAGCGAGATCGGGTGCTGCCCGCCGGAATAGTCGATGACCGCGGCGCGCACTGCCGCCTCGGGCAGATCGCGGATCGCGCCCGTGCGGTCGGTGGTCCGGTCCAGCGTGGCGTCATGGTGTACCATGATCGCGCCGTCGGCGGTGGGATGGACGTCGAACTCCACCTCGTCCACGGCCATCGCGGCGGTGGTGCGGAAGCCGTGCGGCGTGCTGTCGCCGAATTCCAGCGTGCCACCCCGGTGCGAGGCGATACGGGCTACAAGGGAAAGATCAGTCATTGCGATGTCTTCTTGTTGGTGTTTCGGGGCCGCGCTCATTTCACCGCTCCCATCGTGATGCCGCGCACGAGGTGGCGCTCGACGAGGACGAAGCCCAGCAGGACCGGCAGGATGGTGATCGTCGAGGCCGCCATGACCAGCGGCCAATCGATCACGTCCTCGCCCGGGTTCACGCGGTACAGCCGCGCCAGCCCGATTTGCAGGGTGAAGAGGTCGCTTTCGCTGATCGCGACCAGCGGCCAGATGTAGTTGTTCCACTCGGCGATGAACAATTGCAGCGCCATCGAGAAGATCGCCGGCTTCGAGATCGGCACGATCACCCGCCACAGCACTTTCAGTGGCGTCGCCCCGTCCATGTAGGCCGCCTCGTCCAGCGCGCGGGGGATTCCGCGGATGTACTGGCGCAGGAAGAAGGCGGCGAAGCCCGACGATATCGCAGGCAGGATAAGGCCCGCATAGCTGTCCAGCATCCCGGCGCGCGCCAGCGTCAGATAATTCGGGATCAGCGTGATGTGGCTGGGGATCATCAGCGTCGCCACCACGGCACCGAACATCAGGTTGCCACCCGGGAATTCGAACCGGGCAAAGGCGAAGGCGGCCATCGTGGCGAACGAGATGCCCAGCAGCGTCACGATCCCCGACACGATCACCGAGTTCAGCAGATATCGGGCGAAGTTGTACTGCCCGACCGCCACGTCGTAGTTGCGCAGGGTGAAGTCGACCCCGCCGGAGTAATAGGCATCCGAAGTCTGGAAGCTCATCCAGATGGAATAGAGCACCGGCGACAGGAAGATGACGGCGGCCAGCAGCGTGAGGCCATTGATGAGCCAAAGGGCGCGGGCGGACGTTTCACGAGTCATAATGAACCCTCCGGCCGATCACGCGGGCCTTTACCAGGGCCAGCGCAATCAGGAAGATGAACAGCAGCACGGCCAGCGCAGACCCAGTGCCGATGTCGAACAGGGTAAAGCCCACGCGGTAGAGCATGTTGACGATCATGTCGGTCGCGCCCGCAGGACCGCCGCGTGTCATCACGTCGACGATGGTGAACACCTGGAACGCGTCGATCACCGAGATCACCAGCAGGAAATACGTGGTCGGCATCACCAGCGGGAAGGTCACGCGCCGGAACACATGGAACCGGCGACCGCCGTCCACCGCCGCCGCGTCGTAGTATTCCATCGAAATCGCCTGTAGCCCGGCGGTGTAGATGATGACGTCATAGCCGAGCTGTTTCCACGTGTTCACGAAGATGATGACGTACAGCGCAAGCTGCGGGTCCTGCATCCACGTCACCTTGTCGAAGCCCAGCAGGGCAATGAACCCATTGATCGCGCCGTAATCGGTCGAGAACACCCAGCTGAACACCACCGCGATTGACACGGTGGAGGTGACGGCGGGCAGGAAGATCGCGCCCCGCGAGATGCGCGACACCGCAGTCTCGCGGATCAGGAACGAGGCCACCGCCAGCGCCAGCGCCAGCCGCAGCGGCACCGAGATGAGCGCGAAGACCGCCGTGACCTTCAGCGAATTCCAGAAATCGCGCGTGGTCAGCAGCAGGCGGTAATTGTCGAGCCCGACCCACGGCTTGGTCGGCGACATGAAATCCCACTCGCGGAACGACAGGTTCACGCTTTGCAGGATCGGGTAGTAGGTGAAGACCGCCATGAAGCCCAGAAGGGGCAGCACGAACAGGTAGGGTGTCAGTTTGCGAAGCATATCGGGAAGAGTGCCTTGGGCGCGGGGACCACGGGACCGGACGGGAAAGGGGCCCCGTAGCGGGGCCCCTGACCGGTGGCTCGGGCGCGGTTACTGGCCCACGCGGCCCGCCTCGACGCGGGTGCGCTTGGCGAAGTCGGCAAGTGTGTCCTCGACGTCGCGCTGACCCAGCGCCATCGCCTGCCACATGTCGTACTCAGTGGCGCGCATCCAGGTCACGACCGGCGGGCGCGGACGGCCGCGGGCGACATCCAGCTGCTCGATCGACACCCGGATGCCCGGCTCGTTCTCAAGCGTCTCGGCTGCCAGCGGCTGGTCTGCGGTGTTGCGGTTGATCGGCATATAGCCGGTGCCCGCGAACCAGATCGCGTTCGATTCCGCCGACGCGGCGAAGCTGATGAACTCGTAAGCCGCGTCCTGCACTTCGGCGTCCGCCGTCGACAGGATACCGATGCCGGCCCCCCCGATCGGTGCGGCGCAGACCTTGTTGCAGGGCAGCGGGCGCACGATCAGATCATCGCCCAGCGACGCCTTGGACTGGCGGTAATTGCCGGTCGAATTCAGCATGATTCCGACCTTGCCCGCGAAGAACGCGTCGCGGCCGGTCTTCTCGTCGGTCACGTTGTCGGCCGAGGCGACTCCGTGCTCATGCACCAAAGACGCCATCCATTCATAGGCCTCGACGGTGTTCGGCGCATCGATCAGGACCTCGCCCGACACGCTGTCGATCAGGTCACTGTCATTGTCCATGATCAGGCCCCAGCGCGCGAACTGGCCGGGCGCCGCGATGCCATAGATGCCCTCGTCGCCCAACGCACCCTGGATCTTCTGCGCGGCGGCGAGGATCTCGTCATAGGTGGTCAGCGGCGTGTCCTCAGGCAGGCCTGCGCGCTCGAAGATGTCCTTGTTGACATAGGTGACCGGGGTCGAGCTGTTGAAGGGCACGATATAGTTCTTGCCTTCGTAGACGCCGACCTCGCGGGCGAAGTCGAACAGTTCGTCCTTGAGTGGATCGGCTTCGAGGTAATCTGTCAGGTCCATCAGCACGCCGCGATCGGCGAACAGGCCGTAGCGGGTGACTTCCATGATGACGGCATCGGGGCCACGGCCAGCGGGGATGGCGGCTTGCAGGCGAGCGACGATGTCATTGTAGTTGCCGACATGCTCGGCTTCGATGGTGATGCCGGGGTTGGCTTCTTCGAAGTTGGCGATGATCTCGGCCAGCGCGTCACCGGACGAGCCGCCGAAGCTGTGCCAGAATTCGACGGTGACCTCTGCCGCTGCAAGAGAGGTCGAGCCAAGCAGGGCAGCAAGGCCCATCCCGGCGACACGGGTAAGTTTTCTGTCCAAGGGGACCACCTTTTTGCAATTTGGGTTGCACGTTGTTTCGGTGGTCGGGATAGTCGCGCTATGTGACGGAAAATCGAACGATACGTTAAGATTTGTTGACGGCCCACCGGTGTTGGGGGGGGCATCAGGTCTGGGCGACCGGTGCTCGGCTGGCTTTGGTCGAGGCGGAGAAGTCGGCGAAAGTTCGGTTTCTGCAATCAAGTTTGCAGCTCTCCATTGGCCGGTTCGCCCCGACTTTCTTCCGTCCCGCGGCATGATACCGGCAGGGGGGGCGTCGCAATCGCGCGACGAATTTCCGATGCAATCCGGACCCAGGCAAGTCGGAGTGGGCAGGTAACGGCAGCTTTGTCCGCGGAGCTGGCCTTGGCGTGCCAGATCTTGCTGCAGGATGCCACCGATGTCCGGTTTGGCGAAGCCGCGACGCAGCGCGGGCAGCCAGACGAATGACCGCAGTGGGCCGTCTGGTGTCTGATGATTGTCGTTCCGCAGTTTCGGTGCCTGCTATCCACCTTCCATGTCATCGCCACGTACGACGCCAACCAATCTGCGGAACTCAGCGTCATCAGATGCCTGCTTCCAGAAGTTGATGAAGCGGCAGACCAACTGCAGGTTCTCCTTGGCGTAGTGCCCATTGCTGTCGATGCGGTCCAGGGAGGGCAGCATGTTGTCGTCAGTCTGTGCGCCCCGGAACTGGAACGGTAGGCCGGTGATGGCGCAGCGGTCTTCCTGGATGGTTAGCAGGTCCCGGATCAACTTGCCCAACTCCGCGTCGGACATGCGCAGCTCCTTGTTCTTGACTGTCGTCGGGACCACCTGGCCGTTGGAGTTGAAGACCGTCTTGCCCACCGAATACCTAATGTCGGCAATCCATTTCTCCAGGGCACCGAGGTAGCGCGCGTCGGCCTTTTCACCTTTTGCCAGTTCGCCTTTGGCTTCTTTACGCAACAGGGTCGAGAACAGCCACAGCAAGGAATGGGCGTCGATTAGGCGGACGTGGTCCAGTCCTGCCTGATCCGCGATTGGCTTGCGGAGGGCATTCAAGAACCGGTTGAACTGGCTGTAGTTCTCCCAAGTGCAATTGCGCAGGGTGCGGAGTTCCAGGCCGATCTCGCCGAAGACACGGTCGAAGCCGGTGGGCTGGATCGGCATGAAGCGATCCATGTCCTTGAGGAAGAACAGGTAGGCCATCAGCGGGTATTTCGCACCGGTCGCCTTGCTCAATTCGTCGAACAACGCGCCTTCGTCCCGGTCGTGTCAATCGGCCCGAAGTGTTCTGCTTGGCGATGAGGTCGACGAAGTAGTTCCCGCTGTGCAGGTTTTCGATATCCCAGACCGTTACCACGAGAGGTGCCGGCGGCGGGCAGCTTCCGACGGAGACCGACGGCATGCTCGAGATGCTATTGAGGAACGCCGTGTGCCCCACGCTCCATTCCTCGGCCGTGTTGGCGGGGACCATGATCGGGGCCTGGCCCCGGTTCGTGATGACCCGGCAGGTGCCGTGCTTGTGAGCGTGACGGACGCGCCCGGCGCGACCATCGCACCCAGCACGGCGGCCTCTTGGCCGGGGGCCATCTGGGCGCTCGATAGGAGGATGAGAGCGGCCCCGATGCCATGGGCGCTCAAGGATTGCGGGGATTTCTGGGGCATAGGGGACCTCTCGGTGTTTCGGGCTCACCTGAGATTATAAGGCAGCCCCCTGAAAACGCGCAGATGCTCGCCGGTGTGCGCTGTCGGAATTATGTTGATAACCGGGGCTCAATTAGCCTGATGGGTTGGAGGTCTATTCGAAGCTGGGAGCAATATCCTGTAGCCGGTCACTCCTAAATCATACGGGCGGCTACTTTCTGGAAAAGATCAATGTCAATTTTTCGCAATTCTCTCAAGCGGGTGGAGCATCTTTCGAAAGATGTTTCCTGTTGCGCCATCCGGAAAAGCTAGCCTACCACTGTCTCGAGGGGCAGTTCCCGAATCTGCGGGAACCTGTGGGCATTATCTATTTCACAGAAGGCGCAACCATGAACCTTTCCGACTTCGCCAAGCAACTTCCCAAGAACTTCACCGAGCAAGAATTCGTCGACCTGATGAACCAGGTGATTGACCTGAAAACAATCGCCGACCTTCCTGCGGCAGAACGAAGTGCCTTATTCAATGGCGTCCAGTATCTCGTCGACTTCATCATGTTGGCCCAAGAAGCGAACGGGGAGCTTCTCACCCATCAGGGCCATCCTGTGGTGGATTATGGAGGCCCCTTCATCCCGCATTTCCTGGTGCGGCCGGAAGGTTTCGAGATGGACCGCACAGCGCTGGAGACCTTCGGGGTTGGAGAAGCCGACAAGTATTTCGGAAATAAGTAAGCCTTTAGCAGGCCGCTGAAAAAGTCTGCCTTGAGGAAGGGTTTCCCTTGAGCAGGAGCTTGATGCGGCCTGGTTTGCGAACCGGCAGTCCGAGTAGCCGCTTGCCGGCTCAGTTGGCGAGCAGTTTCGGCAGCCTCGCGAGGTTGCAGGCCGCCATCGCCAAGGTGAAGCGGGCCCGTACGCGCTCGATGCCGCGGTACAGGGTCTGCGCCATGCCACCGATGGTTTTGGCCCAGCCGAAAGGTTCCTCGATCTTCTTCCGGCGCCGCTGTGACTTGGCGTAGCCGGGGTGCCGGGTGGTTCTGCCGTCAATGGCGGAGTGTCGAGACTTCTGGGCGACATGCGGCGTGACCACCATTTGGCGCAGCTCGGCGACGAAGTCGGCGCTGTCGTAACCGCGGTCCGCTGCCAGGGTCAGGCGCCGGGTTGATCCCGGCGAGTGGCGGTGAAGCATGTCGATGGCAGCACGCCGCTCGGCGTGGCCGTCCGCCCGCGTCAGGTCGGCCTGCACGATCAGGCCGGAGCGGTTCTCCATCATGCTGTGCCCCATGAAGCACAACATGGCGCCGGCGCCGGGGGATTTCTTGAACAGCCGGGCCTCCGGATCGGTCATCGAAGCATGGGTCGCGTTCGACCGTCGTTCGCCACGGAAGTCGACTTCGGCGTTACGGTTGCGGCGTGTGGGGCGGGTCATCGGGTCGGGCTCGGCGGTGGACTGGTCAGAGGAAGATGTGGGCGGCGCGCTGCCATCTGGCGGATCGCCGAGACCCTCGTCCCCGCCCAACGTCGCTCTTTCCTTCGGCTGGAAACTCTTCATCGACGCCCAGGCCTTCACAAGGGTGCCGTCGACCGAGAAATGGTCGTCCGACAGCAGCGGTGCCACCTCGCGATGCGCCAGAATGGCGGCCATGATCTTGCGCGACATGTCCGTCGTCAGCAGCCGGTCGCGGTTCTTCGTGAACACGGTCGGGACCCAGACAACGTCATCGATCCCAAGGCCCACGAACCAGCGGAACAGCAAGTTGTAGTCCATCTGCTCCATGAACTGCCGCTCGGACCGGATCGAGTAGAGGATTTGCAGCAGGCTGGCCCGGATCAATCGTTCCGGCGCGATCGAGGGACGGCCCTCACCCGCGTAAAGCCGGTCGAACTCTGCATCCAGGGAGCGCAATGCGTCGTTGACGACGGCCCTGATCTTGCGAAGCGGGTGTCGCACTGGAATGCGCTCCTCGAGATCGACGTAGCTGAACAGCGAGCCCGTCACCTGATCTGATCCACGCATCCCACACTCCGTCGCCATCGTAGTGGTTACGGTGAATCATGTTCCGCGACAGGCGTCGCGGCAGGAGTTTTTCAGCGGCCTGTTAGAGCTTATCAATGAAAAACAACGCGTCACAGGCGCTCGTGGTGGTCTTGGCGACGCGGCTGATGTGAGGAGTCTCATGATCGTTCTAGCGCCTCCCACAGATCGATGGTCTTGTTGCAGCCGCGGCACTGGCCGCAGGCGACAGTCGAGCGGTGGCACGAGAAGCTCCATCCCAGGATATCCATCGGAACTTGGCTTCTCTTTACAAGTTCGAGGGTGGACATGTTGAGAGCAGGGGCGGTGACTGAGGTTTGGGGTAACTCGCACTTTATCAACATGTCCAAGCGTTCGACGAATTCCGGACTACCGTCGGCATGTACACGGTCTGAGACCACGGTGCCGATCAGGATGTCCTTCAGTCCCTCACCGGCGAATTTCATGGCTGCCAATGTCACCAAGAGCTGATTGCGGAATGGCCAAGCCTCCGAAACCCTGGAGTGGCTAGCAATTGGCCTTCCCGCCATGTCTCCGGCGCCCAAGGGCGAACAATCTACTGACAGGGTTTCATGGTTCAGGCCTAGTTCTCTGGCGATGAAGGTCGCGGCCCGGAGTTCGCCTTGTGCCGGCGCTTGTCCGTAATCGATCGTGAACAGAACGTCGGGGCGCAACATGTATGCAAGCGCAGTGGATTCAACTCCGCCGGAGAACAGTAGGACTCTCATTGCCGGGCAAGCCAAGTCGCATGGTAGATAGCTGTGGTGAAGTCATCGGTAATGAAGCAGTTGGGCGATCCGGTCAGCATAGTTAGGTCACTGGATTTTGGGTTTTGCGAAAATGCTATAACCGGAATGCCGCACCGCGCAGCATAGCCCACCTCGAAGAGTGTCCCGGCATCGCAGCCGTCCAAGATGGCAAATACGGCCGATGCCCGATCCAGCCCCTTGATGTCGGCGGGTACGACCTCTGAGGGCATGCCATATCCGACCTCGTGGTAGGGGGAGAAAATAGGCATTCCCAGCCGAGCGAAGGCGTCGCATGCTTCGTTTATGAGCCAGATTTCCGCCATGGTGAATATCGGCCCTGCGACATAAACGAGCCCTTCCTGCGTCTGGTGGAGTGCTCGCCGCTCCGGTCCTTCAGCATTTGCGGTCGGTGTCCGCGTCTCGGCGTACTGGGAAACGCAACGTGAGGCAGTGTCTGCTGCGTCGAGGGCGGAACGTCCCTCCAAGGCCCACTGGGTCGCAAATGCTGCGCTGAAGACGTCACCAGTGCCGATCTTGTAGACGCGCTCGGACCAATATGGCGGCACGGTTCCTTTGAGCTCTGAACCTTCGTAAATGCGGCACCCGTCCGCGCCCGCCTTCACCAGGACAGTACAGTCCGGTGACTCTAGGGAGATATTGCGGATCGCGTCGGCCTCATTTGGGGCTTCACCATAGTGCAGGACCTCGGAATTGTTGAGAACTATCGCGAGACGCTCTGCGCCGGAACCATTTGCGCGGAATTTCTCGGGGTTGTTGTGGGACTGTGGGTCAAATACGCACGAGTGTGCGCGAACGACGACATCGCCTTCCATCATGCCGAAGCGAAGGACGTTTGTCGCCTCGACCTGAAAAGTATGGGTTCTCGGGATGATGCCCGGGAAGAACACGGGCGGGGATAGCCCATGAAGATAAGCGAAATTGACCTGTTCAGCGCATGTATGAGGGCAATGTTCCAAGCCATTCCAAGACACTGTGAGCTCTGCAGCGTCGGTGAGGTTGTCTGGGCAATAGTAATGCCACTTGACCTGGTGTCCTGCACGAGCGATTGCCAGTGCAGCTCGCCCTCCCGAACCATAGAGATCGTCGACATCCGGAAATACGCAGCGCTCTCCATAAAAGCCTCCGGCCACGACAATTTCACTCATGCATTACGGACCTGAACAATGATGGCGGAGCCATGAGCGGAAATGACGTCTGCGCTGTATAGCACTCCGGCTTGGAGGCAGGCAATTAGTGTCATTAGTTGCCTCGCGCCGGCGATGGAGCCGGCTTGAGCTCCTGCTGCCGTGAATAGGCCAACTTGGGCGAGCGCGGGGCCAGTCAGTGCGACACTCAATACTTCACCTACCGTCAGGTGATTTGCGACGCCAGGTACGGGGCCGAAAAGTGTTGTTCTGAATGTAAGCTCGCACTGATTTTCGCCTCCCCCGGGGCCTCCGGTTGATGCGCCGGCGCTGCCGCCTCCTCCCAAGCCTTTTGACGGCCCTCCTGCCGGCCCTCCACTTCCACCCATGCTCGTTCCTCCACGTTTGTGAGGAAAGGCTAAGCTGCCGTTGCTCTATTGACCAGAGTTGAGCCAAAAATTCTCATGTCCGACCACATCACGGCATCAAGCACGGAGGGGCGCACACCGAGCGATTTGGCGAAAGCAAGGAATCGGTCCTCGAGAAGATAGTAGTCGTTTGGCAGTTGGGCGCCCTGGTCAAAAAGCCCAATGAAATGGCCAGCCCGGAGAACGTGAATATCGATGATGGCGACATTGTCGGCGCCCTTCCAGTTCCTCGCAATCCAGCTGGCTGTTTTCGGGCCGATGCCGGGTAGCTCGCAGAGAGCCGCCCGGAACTCCTTGTCAGGCAGTCTCGATAGCCTGTCGACGTCGAGCTGCGACATGGCCTCCGCTATGCGTTTGGCCTTCTGCTTCGGGAAACGGTACTTTTGAGCTCTACCCTCTACTTCGATCCTCTGATCAAGGAGATTAAAAACTTCAGCTTCATCAATGTGCCGCCCATCGAAGACGCCATGGCCTTTCAGGTGCCGGAAGAATGCATCGTTGGTTTCCATCTTGATGCCAAAGCCTCCGAGCAAGCAGAAGCCAACCTCCTCCCTCAGCGAGCTCGAGCGGCTGACATAGTCATGTCCCTCCTCCTCGCCGACGTCGCAGCGCCATTTCCAGTAGGCCGGCGAGAGAACGTGATCTTCGCGACCATACGGGATGCCGGGCAGGACTTCGGCCGCCTCCGAAGGCCGGAGCTTTGCAGTTTCGGCAGAGGCGTCTTCAATGGAGTAGGGTTTCAATTTGCTCATGCATCGAGTATGCATATGTTATGCACGAGATCAAGCTAGACCAGCCACACTTTGGACTTCGGATTAGGCAAGTGCGACGCCAGAGAAATCTTTCACAGGCGGCGTTGGCGAAGCTCTTGGGTACTTCTCAGGAGTCGGTATCTCGGGTAGAAAACGGGAAGATTCGCAGCGGAAAATCAGTTGATTTGCTCCAAGACTTTCTCGCGAGGCAGGTGCTTTGTGATGATGATGTGCAAAAGTTAGTGGCCGTGATCGGAGCCTCTGAGGAGCTTCGGCTCCTGATTGTGCGCGTTGTCGAGGAGCGGAGTCGAGATGCATAAAATGCATCACATCGGCGACCGACATATTATGTGTTTCGGCGATGATCTTCGGCTACAGGGCGTTATGTCTCCCGCTGGTGCGATGATCTGGGTCCATCGCAGCGCCTAGAGTGGGGTCGACGCCTTTGCGGACCGCAGAATTGAATGCCTCTTCGAAGCCATCGGGCGCGGCATGGGTGTTGTTCTCGGCCTACGATCTCAATCCGGTGCCGACCGACATCAAGGCGCGGGTGCTGACCGCCAATATCGATCTCGACGAGGGCACCTGTTCGCTCGATCTGCTGGAAGAGGCTTCAGAATACTTCGCCCTGACGCTCGCGCAGGCGCGCGCAATCATCGAGGAGGTGGCCACAGTCACCGCCACCTGGCGAGAGGCCGCGAGGTCGGTCGGTGGGCGTTCGGCTGAGATCAATCGCATGGCCAGCGCCTTCGAATATGAAGATCTGCAGCGCGCGCTGGCGCTATGACGCGACCATGCCTCCGCGGATTTGACACGGCATCGGTCAGGGTGCAGCCTCTTGAGGGCGCGTGCCATTTGCTTGCGCCCAAGATGACCTCCAGAAAGGGAAGCCGATGATTGGTCCGTTGATCTGCATAGCTGGCATGGTGATCAGCGTCGTCGGGTCAGTCCATTGCTGGCTGGTCTACCGGGAGACTGCGCGGAGTGCCCGCGTCGACCCTGAGAGGGTCCGGCACTTTGTGGAGAGCGCACCGCTGCACCGTCTTGAGGAGCTGAAGGCGAAGCGCCCGGTGTGTCAGTGCTGTGGTGCGCCGCTCCGGCTGCAAGAAGAGTGACTGTCGGTTCTGATTTTATCCGAAGAATTATCGGAAAAACTTTTTCCCATAACTTGACGCATGAACTGTTGGGTGGCATAACGCTCCCAACGACACTTCACGAGGACAGCTCTCATGGCGACGAAAGGGGAAATGGTGCGGGCGCTTGCCCAGCGGTTCGACCTGAACCCCAACAAGGTCGACGCGATGGCGCGCGAAATGGGTCGTGCGGGTCTCCTCACACCCGGAGGGCGGGGGCGGGCCGCAACTGATATGCAGGGGGCCGACGTCATTCATCTCACGCTCCCTCTGGCCCTCGGGCTGGAAACCAAGGATGCGCCCGAGGCCGTGCGAGAACTCTCGCAGCTTCAGCTTGTGCGTGGGAACCTGTTCCTTGACGGCCATATCCAGTGGGAAGCCAACTGCGATGGGGAAGGCGGGAGCAAGCTGCTCGATGCCCTGAACCGGCTGCCTGTCGCTGGCCTGGAACTGCACCGCACCTTTGGCGCATTCTGTGGCCACTGGCTCGAGGAGGGGTTCTCTGGCGCAGACGAAGGGTTCAGCTCTGCCCCGGTCTCTGTTGAGGTCAGTTCAAACGGGCCGCATGCCGTGTTCTCGCACCGATCCGACAAGGGCAGTCTGAAGCTCTGGTTTGGGGATGCTGCCAGGGAGCTGAGAACACCGGAGTGGGAGCGGCGGACGATCCTGTCCGACAAGCTCTTCCGGCGGCTGTCGCAGCTCGCCCGCAGCGGTGCGTCCTGACCGAATCCCGGCGCCTTCCTGGCCCGGAAAGCCGAATGATTTGCCGAATTCGATTCGCGAAATCGGAGTGATTTCATGATGTGCGCCGCCGAATTGGCGTGCGTTCTCAACTATCCACAGAGTTATCCCGATGAAAATGGCCATTCAAAAATTTTCTGAAGCTCACAGCGCCCGCGTTTCGGGCGGTGCTGAAGAACTTCCGGTCATCTTTTCGCAAAATCTGCTGGATGATCTGAAAATCGGAGGCGAGCGTCTTTCCGATCTTGAGGCCGGAATTTGCGAAAATTCGGCCCCCGAAACCCCGCTCTCCCGGCGGTCTGGACAGGTGGGTCCGGTGTCTCTTATGGGCAATTCCCGAATATGCGGCTGATCTCCTGACGCGGTTCTGATCTCTCAGTTCCAGTCAGGTTACAGGCGCTCATCGGAAGAAACTGTCCAAAGAGGCTCAAACACCCAAAACCAGATATAGGCGCTTGGCGCCGAATGAACCGTGCGAAAGCCCGATCCCTGTGTTGCACCTGCCGATTAGCATGATGCTGTCGTCAGGACAAGGACGGCTCTCCGCGCATTTCCAAGATCGTCATAGCCCGAGAATGTCTATTTCTCGGGGCGGGAGAAATCATGTCTGACCTTTCCATCGGCGGCGGCGTCCGCCTGCCCGAACCCAGCCGCGGCGACCGTGCCACCCAGGTCGGTTCGACCCAACACTTCACCGGCGGTATCGTCCTGGGCTCCGGCTCTGGCTTTCGCACCGGGCTTGAGAGCCATCTCGAGGGGCAAGGGACGCTGTTGCTGGCAGCGCGGCCCGAAGTGCAGGACCTCGTTGAACAAGTCCTTTTCGAGTGGTTCGATGAAGATGGCGAAATCCACAAGCACTACATCGACCTTGTCGCCACCGAGCGCGACGGCACCGTCATCGGCTATGCCGTGCGTCCCATGGGGCAGGTGAAGGACGCCTATCTGGCGCAGCTGGCCCGCGTCAAGGAACAGGCCATCGCTCAGGGGGTTGTGGACGATTTCCGTCTCTTCACCGAACGGGATGTCTGCCCGGTCGAGCTCTTCAACGCGAAGCTTTTCCATTCGGTGCGGCGGCCGGACTGCTTCGGCGATCCCGTGGCGCGGGATGTCGTCGGCCGGATGACCGGCGTCGTCACGATCGAAAGCCTGGTCGAGCAGACCGGCCTTGATGGGATGGGCTTCCGTGCGCTCGTTCGGCTGATCCGGTCCGGGCACCTCCAGATGGTGAGTTATGAGCGTATCGAGCACTCCAGCTTGGTGTTCAAGGTGAAGGAGGTCTGCGCATGACCGTCTCTCATTCCCAAAACGCTGGTCTGGTTGCTCAGCACCGCAAGGGCTCCAAACAGGTCCCTTCCGCACCTGTCGGTCCTGTCGAGCACGACACCAGGGCTGCTTGGTGGGGTACGCCTGTTGTTCCGGCCTGGATGATCCTCGACGGAGGCACGGCTTTCCGGTGTCAGAAGGGCCTGCAGGTCGCCTCTGATCTGGCCGTAACCTCGGGCGACTGAGCCCAGGACGGCAGACGACGCCGTCCGCACCGCAATCCGCACTCACTCGACCCATCCCTCTTCCAGGCGGTGCCGTTCGGCGACCTGAACCGCTCCGGGTTTGCCGGAGGCTCCAACTCTTGAGTAGGATGGAGCATCATGAGCAAGACAACGAACAAATATTCCCCTGAAGTGCGCGAGCGAGCGGTTCGTATGGTTTTGGACAACGCCGGTCAGCATGAGAGCCGCTGGCAAGCGATCGTATCGATCTCGGCGAAGATAGGCTGTTCGACGAACACGCTGAATGACTGGGTCAAAAAGGCAGAGATTGATCGTGGCGACCGTGCTGGGGTCAGTACCGAGATGGCCGAGAAGATGAAGGCGCTGGAGCGCGAGAACCGCGAACTCAAGCAGGCGAATGAGATCCTGCGGAAGGCGTCGGCGTATTTTGCGATGGCGGAGCTCGACCGCCGACCGAAGTCATGATCGCCTTTATCGACGATTATCGTGGAGAGCTCGGGGTCGAGCCGATCTGCAAGCACCTGCCGATTGCCCCGTCCACATACTACGATCATCTGGCCAAACGGGCCGACCCTGATCTGCGCTCGGATCGGTTCAAGCGCGACGACGAGCTTCGCCCCGAGATCGAGCGCGTGTTCGATGAGAATTACAAGGTCTATGGCGTGCGCAAAGTCTGGCGCCAGATGCGGCGGGAAGGATTTGATGTGGCCCGATGCACGATAGCCCGGTTGATGAAGGATTTGGGCCTGCAGGGCGTCATCCGGGGCAAGCCGCATAAAACGACGATCCCTGACAAGAAGCAGCCGTGCCCGATGGACAAGGTAAACCGGCAATTCCGGGTGCCGGCACCGAACATGCTCTGGGTCAGCGATTTCACCTATGTCGCCACCTGGCAAGGGTTCGTTTATGTGGCATTCGTGATCGACACGTTCGCGCGCCGGATCGTTGGGTGGCGCGTCAGCCGCACGGCTCACACAGGCTTCGTTCTCGACGCTTTGGAACAGGCTGTTCATCAGCGGCAGCCTGGTGTGGGACTGATCCATCACTCAGACCGCGGATCGCAATACCTGGCGATAAAATACACCGAACGCTTGGCCGAGGCAGGAATCGAACCCTCGGTCGGCAGCGTCGGTGACAGCTATGACAACGCTTTGGCCGAGACAATCAATGGTCTCTTCAAGGCGGAGGTCATCCACCGCCGTGGCCCGTGGCGCAGTCTGGACGCCGTGGAATACGCCACTCTGGAATGGGTCGACTGGTTCAACAATCGCCGCCTCCTCGAGCCCATCGGGAACATCCCACCAGCGGAAGCAGAGGCAAACTTCTACGCAGCTCTGGTAACTAAGACCATAGCCGCATAACTTAAACCAAACAGCCTCCGGCAAACCCGGAGCGGTTCAGACCGGCAAGATAAAGCTGTTGTGCCGTCGGGCGTCGTGTCGGGTGCCCGTCCTGTGCTCTCTGTTCAATCCCATCACGGAAAATCTGTTCATAAGACCTGCCTCTTGCCCCTTGGCTCCGCCGTCCGGCTTCACGGTTATGACGAGAAATCTCCCGGGCGAGGACAGCTTTGGCACTTTCGACAGGGACCGGCACCACTTTGGGAGAAGGGCTTGCTCCGGGCGCATGACCTGCATGCGCATTACAAAACTCCGGCCCATCGTCCACAGTTCGGGAAAGCGTTGCAAATGTTCTTTCTGCAATCTTTGCCTGTCCGTTCTTTGGTAAGGCGAATTTCAAATGAATGCCCATGATCTGACAAATCCCCATGGGTTGAAGACCTTTGGGTTTGCCGTTTCTAAACCGATGCTTTGCCCCACCAGCGACCAAATGACCCGCGAAAGCGGAGCCGTTATCCGTGTAGAGCCGGTCAAAGATACCGTACTGTTCACACGTCCGTTTGATCAGTCTCACTGTGCTGGTCGCGTTTTCTGAGGGTGTGAGTTCCCAATCCAGAACCATATTGGAGGCGACATCGACTAAGGCCAGCATGACGGGGCGTGCGGCTGTTCCATCCCCCCAATCCACCCAGAAATCCAGTGTGCGCCCGTCCAGAGAAACCCATTCGAGTGGCAGAATAGAGGTTTTATCCCTATGCGCCGGAATGCTGAGCCGTTTGGCAGTGTCGTGACGCCCAAGTCTGGCATGGAGGCGTTCGGCTTCGGCCAATCCATTCCAGCGACGGTAAAAGGTGGAATATGACGGTACGGTCCAGCTCATGGCCGGTCCAGCATCCCGAACGCGCCGCCATGCTTCGCGAAGAGGCCAATCCGGTGCGGCGTCGCGGATCAACGTCATAAAGAACCGCCAAGCGTCCTCGCTCATTTCTGTTTGTTTGGCCGTGGCCTTATAATCATCCAGAAGAGCCGGGGCATAGTTGATCGGATCGACCCCTTGAACATCCCTTTGAAGCCGCCTTAAAGAGGCAACGACGTTCCTTTTGAACCAAAGTGCTCTCGGACGAGAGCAAACCGCTCACCTTCTTTTATGCCGCGTTTGCGTAAGCTGACAAGCATTCGGGCAATGGACGCCTTATATTCCGCGCGCCGCCTGCGAGATGGAGACGTCTCTGCAAAAACACGGTGTGCAGTGTCGTCATAGGCTCCGGCGGGTAAAAGGTCGCTGTCAACACCAATGCGGTTAAAGGCATTCCTCTCGGTTTCAGGTAAAGAATAGATATCGGCCAAGAAACGTTGACCATCCGATACGAGATCAATGGCATTGCGCCGTAGCCATGAAATGGCCCCGGGCTTACTGTTAGGGATACGCCCTACTCCTTGCAGATCAGATATCGGAACTTTAGGCATTAAATTCCACGTTCTTGCGTGTTAAAAGGCGGCGCAGCACACTCAACTATGCAATACCGTAACTAATTACGGATATCATTGCAATAGAAAGGTTATCCGCACTATGTCAGACAATCAAACTTCATTCGACGCGCTGGATATATCCGAGCGGCTTCGTACACTCATGAATACGCATAAGCTCACGGTCTCAGAGCTTTCTCAAAAAGCCGGTGTATCCAAGAGTGCCATGGAGAAATACTTGGCTGGCCCCAGCTCTCCTAGAGCTACCGCAATCGCTTCGCTTTGCGCATCATTGAGAGTTAGCGCTGACTGGTTGTTGTTTGGTGTCGATGATGATTTATGGAGGGTACAGAATAGCTCTTTGGCCGTGCTTCTTGCTTTACTCGAAGACTTGAAACGCGAGGGCCTGCTTTCAAAAAGATTCCAAAACCTTGAGCTCGGAAGCCAACAGTGGCGTGAATTCACGCGGGAACTAGCTTTTGAGCGAGCGGCGGAACTGCGAAACATGGTCGCCAAAAGCCGCGAGTCAGATGCCAATTCAGAAACGCAGCGTGTATTTAATGTAGTTTATTCTGATCTTCAAAATGGTAAGATAATTCCCTGAGAGTTGAGTGTTAACCGTTAAGAATATCCTTTACGGTATCAGCATATCCCCCATTGAAATCATTAGATAATTTACTGAAATTATTCGTGTCATTCCGGGGTTAAAGGCCTTCTCCTGCTAAAACCTATCAAACCCCGTGAAAACGAAAACATGCAACGTATTGATATTAAACCAATATTTTTCAAGCCACAGATCAAACCGCCTGAACGCCGTCAGCTGTGCCGGTCCCCCCCCCCCCCCCGCGTCGTAGAGGTTCGCGAGCGCCTGCAGGCTCGGGAACAGCCGTTGTGCATATAGGGCGCGCTGCGCGAGACATGGCGCAGGCTGGGATAGGCGGCTCTCCGTGCTTCTGCTTGATACAGATCATCCCGGATGGCGGCGGGCCCCGGTAATCTGCACAGGGAGCAGGTCGCGCTGAACAAACCGGACGACCCCCTCTGAAATCGGAAAAACAACAATGATCGTGGAGGCCATTTGGGCATTTTTTCTACGCACGCAGATGTTCCGCATATGAATGGGACACGCCGCAAGCACAGGGATGACAGCCATTCCATACATGTGATCCGGGGAGAGACGGTCGTGTCTCATGAGCTGCCCGGCTCCCTCAGACGCGAGGAACTCCGGCGTGGTTCCGAAATCGCCTGGTCGGAGCATGTCGAGATCTCCCAAGGCTGTCTGGGCCGGATCCTCGCGAGGCTCCACCGCATAGATCTGCGCGGCGCGGGTCGGGAGAACCGTCGAAGCCGAACGTCGAAAGCACCAGGCTCCGCCTAAACATTTTCGTTAGGATGGCTGTCCCAATGGACGGCTTTTGGGTCGGGCTATCGGTCTGATGCTCATGGTTGATCAAGCGTAAGCTTTCGAAGGTGTTGATCGAAAACGTCCTAATCGACCGGCTTCCCGCCAGACGCATCGGCACCCCTGCGGTCTTGGGCGTGATGTGTGGTTGCCTGATGTCCGACGGTGCCAGATTATATCATCGCTGCAGTCGTCAACGTCGAGGGCGGTTTGTCGTTTGGTTACATGACCCACGAGAGCAGCTCGAGCTGGTTCTTGGCCAGTCTGCAGGAGCAGATGCCACACGTAAAGTATACGGACGAGACCAGTGTCCTGAATCGGATGCAGAGGATCTTCTCGCTGAACGAGCAGGCCCAGGTTCGCACCGCCGCGCTCGCTGACATCGGGTACCAGCGGCCTGCCACGTCGCGCGACCGGGCGTGAGCGACTTTGAAATTTACGCGCGGATTATGAAGCGCAGGGCAGAACGCTCAACCATGTCTATCCGGCCAATCGCGGACCGCACAACCCGAACCACGATCACAGTGTCGGTAGCTTCGGGCCCCCCGATTCAACGTGACATCGCACAACAACACCGAGCGCGCTCAGCCTGGCATGATCTTCGTGCTGCACGCGCAATGGCTTGATCCGCTAAGCGACGGGGCAAACATCGGCGATTGCTATCTGGTTACGGGAAAATGGCTATGAAACCCTGAGCAGCCATTCGTCGCGGGAAGTCTTCAGGATTCCGGCCTGAGCCGATCACGTTCGCCTCGCCGGCGCAAGGCGCTACGGCCGGATGTCTCCCGGTCATCGTTTTGCATGAACAGGCTACCTGAGGTGCCCAGCCCCGTGCGCGGGGAAGTTGCCGTCTGAGCATTGCGACAGATGCGTGAGCCAAAGCCTCCTGATCTTTCAGAGCCGCACCCGATTGAGCAGCGACGCGTTCCCGGTAGCAGCGAGGCCTGTAAGCAGGGATTTGCGCGAGAAATCGACGTGCTTGTACATTGCCAGCTTGGCGCTTTCGGGATCCCGGTTCACGATGTGCATGAGGATCTCGTGGTGGTCGACGTAATCCGGCGCATAGGCGGCCGGTGCGTTCCACTCCAGAAAGAAGAACCGGTCATAGTCGCGGATGGCTTGGACTGCCGTGCGGTGAAGCCGGTGATTGCGTGCGGTGCGCGCGATGGTTTCATGAAAGACGTTGTTGAGATGGGCGTGGCGGCTGACAGCTTCCCGGTCGGAGCCGTCGATGGCGTCATAATGTGCCGCGGTCATGTCGGCATATGTCCGGAGCTCCTCAATGTCTCCGGGTTCGATCCGTATCGCGGCCAGTTCGGCGCAGGCGCCTTCGATGATCCGGCGATGTTCGAAAACATCCTGGATGTCGGCGACGTGGAGAGGCGTGACCTCGTAGCCCCGGCGCGGGATGGCGGACACCATGCGCTCGACCTGGAGGCGGAGCAGCGCCTCGCGGATGGGCGTCTTGCTCATCTTCAGCCGCTCTGACAGTTCCGCTTCGGTGAAGAACATGCCGGGTTCCAGGACGCAGATGACGATATCTTTCCGAATCAGGGCATAGGCCCTGTCCGTGAGGGACAGTTTTCGCTCGTCGGTCGGCGTCGCTTCCGGATCCACCGGAAAGAAAGCCGTCGGTTTTACGCTGCCTAAACTCACGTCATCCACCTTCCCGTTGGACCAAATTTCAAGCGGATCGCGCGGCGCCCATCCGTGGAACTCTTAACGTATTTAACTCGTCCCTCACGTTATACTATGTAATATATTACGTAAAGTATGAGAGGGGCTGCGATGACGAACTACCTTTTGCGACGGCTGTTTCTGGCGCTGCTCGTCCTGGTGGCGTCCCTGATGGTCTTGTTCTTGCTGATCTATGCGGTTCCGGGAGATCCTGCGACCATTGCCCTCGGACCGCGGGCGACCGAAGCGCAGAAGATCGCCTTCCGCGAGCGCATGGGATTGGATGATCCCCTCGTCATTCAGGCCATCCGGTTCGTCCTGTCGCTGATGAAGGGTGATATGGGCACCGATCTGTTCACCCAGCGTCCGGTGCTGGACCTCGTGACGGGGGCGCTGCCGAATACGGTCATGCTGGCCGTCGCCGGGCTGGGCTGGGCGGTGGTAATCGGCGTCCCCCTGGGGGTCCTGTCGGCGCTGAAATCGAACAGCTGGTTCGATCACATTGTGGGTATTCTGTCGACATCGGTTGTGGCGCTTCCGGCGTTCCTCATGGCGATTTACGGCCTCATGCTCTTTGCCGTCACGCTTCAGTGGCTGCCGGCGATCGGAGCGGGGGAGCCGGGGGATCTCGGCGACCGGATCTCCCACCTGATCCTGCCGGCCATTTCGGTCGGGATCGCCTGGATCGGCTACATTGCCCGGCTCGTGCGAGTATCCATGCTGGACGTCCTCTCCGAAAACCATGTGAAGACCTACCGTGCCTTTGGCGTGGCCGATCACCGCATCGCGCTGCGATATGTGCTGCCGATCGCGGTGGTGCCTGTGCTGTCGGTCATCGGGGTGGGCATGGGAAATTTGCTGTCCGGTGCCGTGCTGGTGGAAGTCGTCTTCTCCCGGCCGGGGCTCGGCTCTCTGGCCTATGACGCGGTCATCAGCCGCAATTTCCCGGTCCTTTTCGGAGCCGTCGTCGTGACTACCGCGCTTTATGTGGCGGCAAATTTCCTCACGGATGCTGCCGTCGCGATCCTGGATCCGCGCGTCGCGGAGAAAGGATGACCCGTCATGAGTGATCTCAGCGTCGGCGCCGAGACCGTCTCCTCCCGCAGGGTCGATGGAAGTCCCCTGGGAGCCACCTTCCGCCGGCTGCTGGCCAACCGGGTGGGAGCGTTCGCGCTTCTGTTCATTGCCGCACTCGTGTTGGCCGCCATCTTTGCACCGCTGATCGCGCCCTTTGATCCGATCGCGATTAATCCGCGGGAACGGATGCAGGCGCCGGGCTGGCAGCACCTCCTCGGAACGGATCAACTGGGCCGTGACGTGCTCAGCCGGATCATCTACGGTACGCGCACTGCGCTGCGCGTCGCATTGTCCGGGACCGGCGCGGCTCTCGTCGTGGGCATGGGGCTGGGGATGATCTCCGGCCTTGCCCCCAGATGGCTCGACAGTTGCCTCGTCCTGGTCGGCGATTCCCTGAAGGCGCTGCCGCTGGTGCTTTTCGCCTTGGCGCTGGTGTCGATCTACGGGCCCTCCATGACCATCCTGATCGTCGTGATCACGATCTCCATGGCGCCCGGTTATTTCCGGGTCGTGCGCAATCAGGTACTGGTGTTGCGGAATGCCGATTACATCATCGCGGCACAGGCCATGGGATCCTCCCGCCTGCGCCTCGGCCTGACGCATCTGTTGCCCAACATCATCGGGCCGATCCTAGTCCTGATCGCGATGGATATCCCCGCCGTCATCGGGATCGAATCTGGACTGAGCTTTCTGGGCCAAGGGGTTCAACCGCCACAGGCGAGCTGGGGAACAATGCTGTCGGAAGGCTATGCCTATCTGCGGCAGGCTCCGCATATCGCCCTCGCCGCAGGGGTCCCTATCATTCTGACGACCGTCGCATTCACCTTTTTCGGTGAGGCGCTCCGCGACGTCCTCGATCCCAGGACGAACGGAGGGCGCAAATGACGCCAATCCTCGAAATGGACCGCGTATCCATCCGCTATTCCGGCGATCCCGCCGGCGCGCCGGCCGTGCGAAATGTCTCTCTGGTCGTGAAGCCGGGGGAGACGCTGGGACTTGTCGGGGAAAGTGGCTCCGGAAAATCGACCCTCGCAGCGGCGATGATGGGGCTCCTTCCGGTTAACGGGAGGGTCGAGGGGAGGATCCTGTTCAGGGGCGACGACCTGAGCGCGCGCAGTTCGGAGGCGCGACGCCGGCTGCTCGGGTCCCGGATCGCAATGATCGCCCAGGATCCGTTCACATCCCTCAACCCGGTGGTGCGCATCGGGCGCCAGTTGATCGAATTTCAGCATTGGCGCAGCGAACTCGACCGGAAGGCCCGCTGGGATCGCGCCGTGCAGATGCTGCGCAGGGTGGGGCTGTCCGATCCGGACCTGCGGATGAAGCAGTTTCCGCATCAGCTCTCTGGCGGAATCCGGCAGCGGATCGCGATCGCGGCGGCGCTGCTCGTCGGCCCCGACCTGCTGATTGCAGACGAGCCGACGACCGCGCTCGACGCGACAACGGAGGACCAGATCATAGAGCTGATCCGCGCCTCCCGCGAGGCGATGGAGGGGGCGGTCGTCTTTATCACGCATGACATGGGCGTGGTCCGGCGCCTGTGCGACAAGGTTGCCGTGCTCTATGCCGGAGAGATGGTGGAAGCCGGATCCGTCGTGGAAGTCATGGACACCCCACAGCATCCCTACACCAAGGCGCTGCTGGCCTGCGATCCGGCGGAGATCAGCGAGGTGACACGCAACCTGCCGACGATCCCCGGCAACGTGCCGCCGCCGGACGGCCGGCCCGAAGGATGCGTCTTCGCGCCGCGATGCGTCGAGGTCCTGGACGAATGCCGCACGGTTATGCCCGAGCCCAGGCGGCTCGGAGAGGGACGCTGCGCGGCCTGTCTGCGGGTGGGAGCGGCATGATGACCCAGACGCCGATCCCCCTGCTGGAGATCAACGATCTCGAGGTCCGCTATCCGGCGGGTTCTTTCCTTAGCCGGCTGGCCGGGGGCCCGCGTGAGGTCACCATTCTGCCGGGTACAAGCCTCTCCGTGCGTCCGGGCGAAACCGTCGGCCTGATCGGCGAAAGCGGCAGCGGGAAAACCACGCTGGGGCGGGCGGCGGTGGGCCTTGCTCCCGTGTCCGGCGGCACGATCCGGATCGGTGCGGATACCATGTCGACCGAGCGCGGGCGGAGCTGGATCCGCATGCGCCGGGACGTGGGGCTGATGTTCCAGGACCCGGTGGCGGCGCTTGATCCGCGCATGCGGATCGGCACGTCGGTGACCGAGCCCTTGGTGATCCACCGGATGCTCGAGGGGAAAAGCCGCAGGGAGAAAGCCGTCGAACTTCTGCGCCAGGTGGGGCTGGGCGCCGAATTCGCCGACCGCTACCCGCATCAGGTCTCCGGCGGTCAGGCGCGCCGCGCCACGGTCGCCCGCGCGCTGGCGCTGAATCCCGAATTGGTGATCGCGGACGAACCAACGGCGGGGCTCGACCTGTCGGTGCAGGGCGAACTCCTGAATCTTCTGAACGAGTTGCAGACACGCCTCGGCATCAGCTTTCTGATGATCACGCACAACCTTGCGGTCGCGCGCCATGTCACCGACCGGATCGCCATCATGTATCTGGGACGGATCGTGGAGACCGGACGATCGCAGGACATTTTTGCACATCCCGCCCATCCCTACACCCGTGCCCTGTTGAGGGCACGCAGCGCTACCCGCGAGACCGCAGCGCCGCTCACGGGCGAGAACCCCAGCCTCGCGGCACGGCCGGACGGATGCGAGTTCCACACACGATGCCCGCTGGCCACGGATCACTGCCGCGTCGCCGCCCCGCAGGGCCGCTCGATCGGGACGGGGCATTACGTGACCTGCCATCGCGCCGAGGAGGTGCTTGCCGGGGTCGGCGTCGCCGACCCGGCGGCCGGAAAATTTCTGAGAAAATCTACCGACATGGAGACGACGACGTGACCAAGTTCAATCTGAACCGACGGCAGGTGGTGCAGGCGCTCGGAGCGGGCGGTCTCGCCCTGAGTGCCGGAAACTTCATCGGGGCCGGTGCCGCAATCGCACAGGATGGCACGACCCTGCGCATCCGCAACGACGGCGACATCCGACGCCTCGATCCTGCGACCCGCGGCGGCTGGTATGACGAGACTGTGATGTTCGCGATCTTCTCGGGGCTCGTGCGGTACAGCCCCGGCGACGAATGGGCGTGGGAGCTCGATGCCGCCGAAAGCATCGACGACAGCGATCCCCTGCATATCGGCTTCACCCTGCGTCCGGGCATCATGTTCACCGGGGACCATGGCGAAATGACCGCCGAGGACGTTAAGTTTTCCTATGAGCGTTTCCTCGACCCGGAGGTGAACGCAGTCTATGGCTCCGACTGGGCCGCGCTCGATCATGTCGAGGTGACGGACCGCTATTCGGGCATCATCCACCTGACGCGTCCTTTCGCGCCGCTTTTTACCTCGACCCTGCCACATGCCTCCGGGCTGATCATTTCGAAGGCCGCGATGGAGGCGTCGGGGGAGCCCAACATCGCTACCGATCCGCTGGCCTGCTCGGGACCCTACCAGATCGATGAATGGCGACCGCGCGAACTGATCCGCCTGACGCGCAATCCCGGCTGGAGCGGGCCGGAACCGCATTACGAGACGATCGAACTGCTTCCCATCGACGATCTGACCTCCGCGGAGACCGCGTTCGACGCAGGGGATCTCGACACTACGCAGATTGCCGTCAACTCGATCGCGACGCGCGCTTCGGAAGGCGACAATATCGTCGTGAAACCGGCGCTGGCCTACACATGGCTGGGCATGAATGTCGAAAACGAAAAGCTGCGGGACCTGCGCGTGCGCCGCGCGGTCCAGCAGGCGATCGACCCTCAGGAAGTGGTCCTGGCGACGTTTGGGGATGCGGTGACACCCGCCTATGGCGTGGTGCCGCCGCCGCTGCTCGGGGCACGCAAAACAAACACCTATGGCCATGACCCCGAGGCTTCACGGGCGCTGCTGGCCGAGGCGGGGGCAGAAGGATTGTCACTGACGCTGTTCTTCGGCGGCGATCCGGATCTGATGATTGCCGCGCAGGTCATCCAGGCGCAGCTTGCGAAGGTGGGCATCATCCTGCAGATCCGTGCGATGGACAGCTCCACGCTCACCGCGCAGCAGCAGGATAACGAAGGCGGAAGCCATCGTGAGATCGAACTCTTCTTCACCACCTTCACGACCGCGCCGGATCCGAGCTGGGTCACGGAATGGTTCACCTGCGCACAGGTCGGGGTCTGGAACTTCCAGCGGACCTGTTCGGAGGACTGGGATGCGAAGAATGCGCGGGCCGCGGAGGAGACGGATCCCGAGTCGCGGGCACAGATCTACGTGGAACTCCAGGACGAGCTGGAGGAAACTGGCGCCTACGTCTTTCTCTACCATGGCGTCAATGCCTGGATCTTCGCCCCCGACGTGGCTCCGGCCTATTCGGCGGATGCCCAATGGGCGCTACTGCGCGATTTTGGTGCGGCGTGAGCAGCATACTTGCCGGCGGCACGGTCTCGTCGCCAGCATCAGCCCCCGAGAAACCGAGCAATCCGGGCTTTTGCCGGGAAGGAGCGAAATTTGTCTGCCACCTCAGCCTCCGCGCCGGCCCTCGACCGGTGGAAGCGGGCCTCGCGCGCCCTCCGGCACTCCGCCTATCGCAGGTACTTCCTTGCCCAGATCCCGATGGTGGTCGGCAGTTGGGTCCATTCCATAGCCCTTGGATGGCTTATGTGGCGTCTTTCGGCCTCGCCCTTCATGCTGGGGGTGCTGACGGTCTGCGACCTGGGTCCGACCTTCCTGCTTGGGCCGGTTACCGGGACGATCGTGGACCGGGTTGACCGCCGGAAGCTGCTCCTCGTCCTGCTCGGATTGAATTTCGCGCTGATCTCCCTGCTGGCGGGCCTCACCATCGCCGACAGGATCACCATCGGCGTCATGCTGCTCCTGACGCCGGCGATCGGCATCGTCCAGGCCTTCGACAGCCCGACCCGCCAGGCGCTCGTGGCTGAACTCGTGCCGCCGGCAGACCTGAGGAACGCCCTGGCTCTGAACTCCCTGCTGTTCAATTCCGCGCGTCTGATCGGTCCGGCCATCGGCGGGGTGGTCGCGGCCTGGATCGGCGAGGGCTATGCCTTCCTGCTGAAGGCCCTGGCCTTCATTGCGCCCTTCTACGTCGTGGCCACGATGAAGTTGCCTCGCCGGGAGCCGAAGGCAAGGGGCAATTTCATCGCGGAGATGCGCAAAGGCGTCGCCTTTGTCCGGTCCCACGCCGAAACCGCGCGCATTCTGGTCCTCGTCGGGATCTGCAGTTTCACCTCCGTGCCCTATTTTTCCTTCCTGCCGGTTTTGGCAGGTGACATGCTGGGGGCGGATGCAAGCCTCGCCGGATTGCTCATGAGCATCTCCGGAATCGGAGCGGTGGTTGCGGGACTGACGCTGACATTCTCGGACCGTCTGGAGGGGATGCGGCGATGGCCAATCTTCTCCTCCTTCCTGCTGGGGCTCATCCTCATCGGAATGGGACTGTCCGGGACGGTGTGGGTCACGGGATGTCTCGCGCTTCCGATGGGGTTCGCTATCCTGTCGCAGAACCTGTCCAGCAACACGATGCTGCAACATTTCTCCCCTCCTGGTTTCCGCGGTCGCGTCATGGCGATCTACTCGATGATGATGCTGGGCACGGTCCCGATCGGATCGCTGCTCGCGGGATCTCTCGCCAATCTCGTAGGTATGTCCGCCGTCTTCGTCATAGGAGGGCTCCTGTGTTCGCTCACGGCTCTGGGTGCGATGCTTCACCGCGCGCGTTACCCGGAGGAGGAACTCGTCGATGACCACGAGGTGCCGGAACTCGCCGCCGACGCTGCGGCACGATCCATTCCGCCAGTCCCGTGAAACTCTTGCTTCCAACGTCGAAAGGACATCACCGATGCAGAATTATTCTGTCAGCGTGACCAGCGATACCCCGGCTCCCTACCGGCAGATCAGGATCCCCCTGTCGGACGGCACAATCTTGCATGCCCGGCTCTGGTTGCCACAGACGCCCTTGGCAGAAAAGGTGCCGCTGGTCCTCGAGTGGATTCCCTATCGTCAAAGCGATGGCACCGCCTTGGCCGACAGTATGATGCATGGCTATTTTGCCGAGAGCGGCATTGCAGCGGCGCGGGTGGATATCCGGGGCTCGGGCAATTCGGACGGATTGCTCCACGACGAATACCTCAGGCAGGAGCAGGACGACGCCTGCGAGGTCATTGCCTGGCTCGCGGCGCAGGACTGGTGCAACGGTAATGTCGGTCTGATCGGGATTTCCTGGGGCGGTTTCGCGGCATTGCAGATCGCCGCCCGCAAACCGCCGGCGTTGAAAGCCATCATCACCGCCTGTTCCACCGACAACCGCTATACCGATGATGTGCACTTCATGGGAGGCGCGCTGCTGTCCGACGGCATGCAATGGGGCAATGGGCTTTTCGCCCAGCTCGGACGCCCGGCGGATCCCGCGCATGTGGGCGAATGCTGGCGCGACATCTGGATGAACCGCCTCGAGGGCATCGAAGAGCCGCCGCTTTCGCGCTGGATGGCTCATATGGAGCAGGACGAATTCTGGAAGCACGGTTCCGTCTGCGAGAATTACGATGATATCGACTGCGCCGTCTGGGCCGTCGGAGGCTGGGTCGACGGCTATACGGACCCGATCCTGCGCCTGATGGAGAACCTCTCGTGCCCGAAAAAGGCGCTGATCGGACCTTGGACACATATGTACCCGACCTGGGGTCAGCCCGGTCCGAAGATCGGTTTCATGCAGGAATGTATGCGCTGGTGGAGGCAATGGCTGATGGGAGAGGACACCGGGATCATGGAGGAGCCGATGCTTCGGCTTTGGCTTGGCAAGGATCCTGAACCGGATACATCCGCGCCCCGGATCGGGGGCCGCTGGATCTGTCTGCCGTCTTGGCCGCCGCAGGCGCCTGACCAGGTGCTCCATGCCCGTGATCGGACCTTCGCGGAAACCCCTGGCGAGACGGAAGAGAGCATTCTCATCGACAGTCCGCTGTCGCTCGGAACATGGGGCGGCGAATGGTGCCCGCTCGATGGCGGTGGCAACGGACCGGAATTCGCCGGGGACGCGCGGTCGGACGACGGGATGTCCGTCTGTTTCCAGACCCGCCCCCTCAAGGAAAGTTTCTTTCTCGTCGGGATCCCGGTGCTGAAGGTGCGGCTGTCCTTCGAAGGTCCCCGCGCCCTGATCGTGCTGCGTCTGAACGAAGTGCTGCCCGACGGGACATCCGGGCGGGTGACATTTGCCCTGCGCCGGCTGAAACGCCCTGCGGGGGTCGCGCCGGGGGAAAGTTTCGAGGCGGAGATCCCGATGAAGGGTGTGGCACATGAATTTTCTCGCGGCAATCGCCTGCGGTTGGCGCTTTCGACGAGCTATTGGCCGATGGCATGGCCCGAGCCCGCGCTCAATGCCGTAACCGTCGCTCCGGGAACATTGGCCTTCCATCTGCCGGGACTGCCCCCGGAGACCCTGCACGAACAGCCCGAATATGGTCCGCCGGTCCATGCCTGTCCGGTGCCGAGCGAAACCCTGTCTTCGGGGTCGGTTTGCCGGGAGGTGATCACCGATCTGGCTTCGGGAGAGGTCCGGCTGGTCTCGAAAAGCAAGCGCCCGACCTGGCGCATCGATGGGCTGACCATCAGCGGGACAGGAGGGCACAGCTATGTTGTTATGCCGCGTGACGGCTCCTCGGCCCGAGCGCGGTTCGAAGGCACCCAGGCATTCCGCCGCGGCGACTGGAACGTGCGGACGGAAACATGCTCCGACGTGTTCTGGGAGGACGGCAAGCTGGTGCTGGAGGCGCGTTATGTCGCCTTCGAGGGCGACGATAAGGTCTTCGAGAAGACCTGGCACAAGGCATTTACCTATTAGAGGAAGGTGAAGCCCCGGACCTGTCGCCGTCCTTCATTCGCACGACGTCCAGGCCGGGAAGGCCAGATTATCGGGAGCCCCGCGGAGCATGGGGCAGGCCCTTCCAGATCCGGCGGAGGGCCCTCCCTTCGTGCGCCGCGAAGTGGCATGGCGCGTCTCCCTTATCCCCGCTCGATATGGCCCGTCCGGCATCCGTGCCGCTGTTGGCCGGCGTGACGACCGGGCTGTTTCGGGACCGGGTGCCATTCGCCGCCTTCCTCTGCTGCGACGGCAGCCCCGCCTCAACTCACCAGGTCCCGCCCTCCGACGACCGTCCGCACCACCGAATAGGAGATGCGGCGCGCGACATCCGGGAGGGCGGAGAGTTCCTGGTGGAAGATCTCGTTGAAATCCGCGAAATCGTTCGGGCGGAGGATCAGCAGGTAATCGAAGGGGCCGGTCACGAGATAGCAGCCGAGGACGCTGCTGCATTTTCGCACCTTCTCGTCGAAGCGCAGGAAATTCTCACGGGATTGCTTGTCGAGCGTGATCTGCACGAACATCAGCGGCGTGTCATCGGCCGGTTTCGTGACGATCGCCGAATAGCCGCGGATGACGCCGGAATGCTCGAGATTCTTCGTGCGCCGCAGGCAGGCCGATTGCGACAGCCCGATCTTTTCCGCGAGTTCCGCATTGGTGATGCGGCCGTTCCGCTGCAACTCTTGCACGATTTTCTGATCAAAACTGTCCATGCTGCGACCCGGTTGGCAGAATCTTTCACCAAGGCTCTCATTTGGCAGGATGTTGCGCGGTCAGGCAAGATCTGCCGCAGGGACCCATGATATTTTCCCCTTGCACGACAGCGGAGTCGACGCGCCCAAGCGACATTTTTGGGCAGGGCCGGCCCCTTCGTGACGCATATGCGGCGGTTCAGGAAACGCGGGGAGCGGGACAGTGCAGATACAGGCGAATTCGATCTAAGACGCGGACGTGGCAAGCTTCCTCCACCCCCAGACGAACCTGGCCCGACACCTCCGGCAGGGCCCGTTCGTGATCGACCGCGGCGAGGGGGCATGGGTCTATGACGAGCACGGGCAGGGATACATCGACGCGACCTCCGGTCTCTGGTGCGCCTCGCTGGGTTTCAGCCAGGAGCGGCTGGCCCGTGCCGCCTATGACCAGATGAGCCGGCTTGGATATTATCATACACAGGCGCATTACACGCACCCGATGGGCGCCCGGCTGGCCGAACGGCTGGTGGAGATGGCGCCCGTGCCGATGTCGAAGGCGCTCTTCCAGTGCTCCGGATCAGAGGCGAACGATGTCGCGATCAAGCTCGTGTGGCACTATCACACGATCCTCGGCAAGCCGGAAAAGCGCAAGATCATCGGTCGGCAGATGGGCTACCACGGCAGCACCTGCGCCTCGATCAGCGCCTCGGGCAAGCCCGACATGCACCGCGATTTCGGTGTGCCTCTCCAGGATTTCCTGCATGTCTCGATGCCGCATTACTACCGTTTCCACGAGGACGGGGAAAGCGAGGAAGACTATTCCGCCCGGCTCGCCGAGGAACTCGAGAACCTGATCCTCGCGGAAGGCCCCGAGACCATCGGCGGGTTCATCGCGGAACCGGTTCTCGGTGCGGGGGGTGCCGTTCCCCCGCCCGAAGGCTACTTCGCCCGCGTGCAGGATATCCTGCACAAGTACGACATCCTCTTCATCGTGGACGAGGTGATCTGCGGTTTTGCGCGCACCGGGGAGATGTGGGGATCGACCACCTACGACCTCAAACCCGACATGCTGAGCTGTGCAAAGGCGCTCTCCGCGGGCATGGCGCCGATTTCGGCGGTGCTCGTCAACGACAGGATCTTCGATGCCTTGCTGGTGCAGGCCGGTCGTGTCGGCCATTTCGCGCATAGCGCCACCTATTGCGCGCACCCGGTGGCGGCCGCGGTCGCCAACGAGGTCCTGGATATCTATGAGGAAATGGACGTCGTCGCGCGCGCCCGCGAGACCGGGGCCTATATGCAGGCGCTCGCGGAGCGCGAGGCCGGGCGCGCCATCGTCGGCGACGTGCGCGGCGTCGGCATGCTCTGCGCCATCGAGCTGACCGGGGACAAGGCGACCCGCACGCCGCTGCCCGAGATCGACCGGATGGCGGAGTTCATCGCCGAGCGGGGCAGGGCGCATGGCCTCCTGCTCCGGGCGATCGGCCCCACCCTGGCCTTCGCGCCACCGCTCAATTCGAACCGGGAGGACGTGGACGAGATCTTCACGCGCCTCGGCCGGGTTCTCGACGATGTCGAGCTTGCGCTTGCGCGGGGCCGATGAGTTCCGATCCCATCTTTTCACGCTGAACTGCAAAGGAGACGACATATGGCAACGCTCAGGGAAAACCCGAAGCCTGGTGTGGCAACACTGTTTTTGACGGCATGCCTGTCCGCAGGCAGCCTGATGTCCGCCGGTCCGGCCGCGGCCGAGAAAATCCTGCTCGCGCATCCGCAGCCCACCGACCACATCTATCATCGCCTGTCCGAGGCCTTCATCGAGAATCTCGCGGAGACGACCGGCGGCACATACACCGTGGACTACCATCCCGGCGGCGATCTCGGCGGGTTCGAAGCGCTCTACGAGCAGGTCATGGAGGGCGTGATCCCCATGGCCTTCACCAGCCCGGACAGCACGCTCGACCCGCGGCTGGACGTCATTTTCATGGGCTATCTCGCGGATGACTGGGAAAGCGCCAGGACACTCTACGGGGCGGGCGGTCCGATGGAGGATGTCCTCAACGACATCTTCCAGGAATTCGACGTGCGCAGCCTCGGCGTCGTGCCCACCGGCTTCGGCGGCATCGCGATGCGCAAGGGCGAGAGCGCGGTGCCTGTGAATTTCCCGGAAGACGCGGCGGGGCTGAAGCTGCGTGTTCCCGGCCTGCCGATCGCGCGGGTGAAATACACGGCCATGGGCTTCTCCCCCGTGCCGATCCCCTTCACCGAGGTCTATACGGCGATGCAGCTCGGAACCGTCGATGCGAGGGCCTTCGCCCCCATTCCCGAGATCTGGCAGATGCGCGATGTCATCGGGTCTTATATCCGGACCAATGAATATTTCGAGGCGACCTACTGGTTCGTGAACGACAGCTGGTGGAGCGGTCTTCCCGATGCCGATCGCGCGCAGATCCAGGAGGCCGTCGACAGGACACTCGCGGATGTCTGGGACATGGCCATCGGGATCGACGAGGAATACGAGGCGAAGGTCCGGGACGCGGGCATTGCCGTGGTCGACCTGACGCCTGAGCAGATGGACAAGGCGAAACAGGCGGTCCGGGCGGCCGAATGGCCCTATGCCGAGGAGAGCTTCGGCGCGGATCTCCTGGCCCGCGTCAATGAGGCGGCGGGGCTTCAGTAAAAGGCGACAGGTCGCAGAGAGCCGTCTCGCCCGGTGCCGGCGGCTCTCTGCGACCGGCTCCAGAACACAGGGCATGGACATGCGCGACTTCACTTCCCTCATCCGTGCCGGAGAGACGGCCATGCGCCTCATGGCCGTCTTTTCCGGCATCGCGCTCGCGGCGCTGATGATCGTCCAGACCGCGATGCGCTATTTCCTCACCTCGCCCTTCCTCGGGTTCGAGGAACTGGCGGTGCTGGCGGGGCTCTGGCTCTACGCGCTCGGGGCGGCTTTCGCCACGCGGCTGGATGCCCATGTCCGAGGCGGTTTCCTCAACAGCCTCGATCCCGGCGACGGCCGGCTGCGCATCCTGCGCGCGGGCGCGTCGCTCGTCTGTGCCGCGGTGTGCGGGGTCTATGCCTGGACCTCCGTCGCCTACACGCTGAGACAGGCGCAGATCGGCCGGGTCAGCCCCTATCTCGGATGGCCGAGATGGCTCTGGACGGCGAGCTTCGCCCTCGCCTTTTCCGTCATGGTGCTGTGGTTCCTGGTGGAGGCGCTGAGGCGTGTGCAGGGGCGGACCGCCGATCCGGCAGGTGCGGAATGATCGTCGCCTCCCTCTCGATCGTCCTGATCGTCGTTCTCCTGCTCGTCGAGGTGCCCGTCGCCTTCGCGGTCGGCGCCGGTGTCATCGTCTTCGCCCTCGCGGCGGGACAGGATCTTGCCTATCTGGCGCCCTCGGCGTTCCAGCAACTCGGCAGCTATGCGCTCCTGTCCGCGCCGCTCTTCATCATCTCCGGCACGGTGATGGCGCGCAGCGGCATATCCGAGGCGATGATCCGCGTGGTGGATGTGTTCCTCGGCGGGCGCCGCAGCGGGTTCGGGGCGGTCACGGTCATCTCCTGTGCGCTGTTCGGTGCCATTTCCGGCAGCGGTGCGGCGGCAATCGCCGGCGTGGGGTCGATCATGATCCCGCGCATGGAGGCCGCCGGCTATCCGAGATCCTACGCCACCGCCCTGGTCGGATGTTCCTCCGTCCTCGCCCTGATGATCCCGCCGAGCATTCCGATGATCGTCTTCGCGATGACGGCGAACCTGTCGGTCGCCGCCTGCTTCCTGTCCACGGTGGTGCCCGGCATTTTGCTTGCCGGGGTCTACTGCATCTACAACTGGCGCGTCGTGCGGAAATTCCCCGAAGATCCGAAAGCGGCTGTCGAATACCGCGTGCGCGCGACCGACGTGGTCGGTGCTCTGCGCAAGGGAGCCTTCGCGCTGGCGCTGCCGCCGATCATCCTCGGCGGGATCTATTCGGGGCTGACGACGCCGACCGAGGCGGCGGCGATCTCCATCCTCTATGCCGTGCCCGTCGGGATCTTCGTCTATCGCGGTCTGACGGTGAAGGAACTGGGCCGGACGCTGTTCGATGCCGTGGTGCAGACCGGCAGTTTCGTCATCATCATCTTTTTCCTCTTCAACCTGAGCCGGCTGATGATCCTGGAGGGGCTTCCGGCGTCCATCGCGGCGGGGATCGCCGATCTCTCGCAAAACCGCTACGTGGTCCTGTTGCTCATCAACCTCGTGATGCTGGTGATGGGGATGCTGGTCGACGATGTCTCCGGCTCGATTCTGGCCGCTGTCATCCTCATGCCGCTGGCGACGCAGGCGGGAGTGGACCCGATCCACTTTGCGGCAATCGTCGGAACCAACCTTGGGCTCGGCAACGTATCGCCGCCCTGCGCGCCGCTGCTGTTCGTCGCCGTCTCGGTGGGGCGGAGCTCGGTGAGGGAGGTGGCCGGACCGACGATCCGGGCGCTGCTGTGCTGCCATCTGCCGATGACGGTGATCGTGACCTTCCTGCCCGATCTGTCGCTTGCCCTGCCGCGCCTCCTGCTCGATTACTGAGCTTTCGCCGGGCGGCCCGGATCACGGGACCGCCCGGCGGTAACGCGGGATCTATTCCCCGATCACCTCGATCAGCCAGGGCCGGTTGCTCGCCTTGGCCTTCTCCAGGCTGGCGCCGAGTTCGTCCGCGGTCGTGACCCGTTCCGCCTCGAGCCCGAGACTGCGCGCGAAGCCGGTGTAGTCGATCGGCGCGCCGCCCCAGGTCCAGGCCATCGCATCCCGCGCGGCGCTTTCCGTACTGGTGCCATAGACGGCGTCCATCCCGTCCGGGACGCAGAGCCAGCCCTGGTTGTTGTTGACGATGAACACCACGGGCAGATCGTGCTGCGCGGCGCCCCAGATGCAGGTGGCGCTGAACATCAGGTTCCCGTCGCCGAGCAGCGCCACCACACGGCGGTCCGGCGCGCCCATCTGGATCCCCATCGCCGCCGGCGCGCCCCAGCCCTGGGCACTGGCCTTGCCGGACACGGCGTGGAAATTCAGCGGATCGTCGAATTCATACATCGTGTCGACATGCCAGCCGAGCGTGCTGCCGGCCTGGATGACGATCCAGTCCTTGCCGCAACGGCCATAAACCTCCCGAAGGAGCTTTTTCTGCGGCAGGGGAGACTGATCGCCCGGCATTGCCTCCGCCTCCGCGACGGCCGCCGCACGGATTTCGCGCTGCGCCGCGCAGCGCCCGAGATGCCGCGCCTTCGCATCCGCCGCGACCGGCTGCGCCTCGAGCAATTCTGCGAGGCGCCGCAGGCTCGGTCCCGGATGTCCGAGCAGCGCGAGATCCGGCCAGAGCTGCTTGGCCAGAAGCATCGGATCCGCCGACAGGGTCACGAGCCGGGCGGAGGAAGGCAGGATCGGCTTTTCGCCGAAATCCCCCTTTTCAGTGAATTCATAGCCGATGGCGAGCGCCGCATCGGCCTCCTGCAAAAGCGCCTTGTTCGCCGCCGGCGTCCCGACATATTGCGGATGGCTGGTCGGGAAGCCGAGGAAGGACGGATCCTGTTCCGAGATCACCGGCGCGCCGAGCGCCTCTGCCAGGGCGACCATTTCCTCCACGGTGCGCAGCCGGCCGACCTCGCTGCCACAGAGCAGGACCGGGCGCTGCGCGTCGCGCAGCAGCGCGGCGGCGGCGGCAAGTCCGGCCTCCTCCGCGCAGGGATCGCTGTAACATTGCAGCCGGGAAAAATCCTCCCGCGGCAGGGGGCCGCTCAACTCGACGTCGTAGAGATCCGAGGGGATCGAGATATGGACCGGTCCCATCGGCGGCGTCGAGGCGATTTCCCAGGCCCGCGCAAGGATTTCCGGAATACGCTCGGGCGTGGTGATATCGTAGGTCCACTTGCTGTATTGCGTGCTCATCTCGGTCAGGGACCGGGGCGTCGCGGCATATTGATCGCGGCCGCTCGTCATGCGCGCGCCGGTGGTCGACACGAGCACCATCGGCACGTTGTCGGCCCAGGCCGTCGTGAGCGACATCATGGCGAGCGCCGTGCCCGACGAGTGGTACACGATGCAGAACGTGGGCTTGCCGGTCTGCCGGGCATAGCCCTGCGCCATCAGGCTCAGGTTGGTCTCATTGAGATGGCCGACATAGCCGATCTCGTTGCGCCGGTTGAGGAACGCCCGCCCGAGTCCGAGCATGCCGAGGCCGACGATGTTGAAGACCTTCTCCGCGCCCAGCCTGACGAGCGTATCGACCACGAGATCGGCCCCGGTAAAGACCGCATCCGCGCCGCGGGCCGGCACCATGTCCCGCTCAGTTTTCCCAGTGTGTCCCATTGGACAATCTCCTCCCGAACAATCCGAACGGCGCGTCCGGGCCGCGGCTCCCGCCCCGAGGGACAGGGGCGCCCGCGGTCGGGAGCGCGCCCTCGGGGAGGCTACTCCCGGAGCCGTCCGTTTCTCAAATTGATTTATGGGAGGTCAAAAATCACCTGGATGAATGATGGATCCGTCATCCGGTGGCGCGCATGTCCGACAGATCCCAGGAGGTCATCGGCATGGCCCGGAACTGGTCCCGCATCCAGCTATGGCCCTTGTCCAGTTGCTGACGTCGGTGCCAGACTAGGAGGACGTGCAGCATCTCCGTCTCGAACGGCAGCCGGGCCTGCACGAGATTGGCCCGCGCACGAAGCGGCTCGATCGCCGGTCCCGGAACGGTCGCGACCAGCGTCGTGCCGGGCAGGATCCCCGACAGAACCGAGGCGTGCGGCAGGGTCAGAACGACCCTTCTCTGGCCGTTCATCTGCCGCAGGGCCATGTCGACCGGATGGCGATTGGCCGGGGTCGCCCGCGTCAGCACGTTCACATGCCGAAGCGAAAGATACAGCTCATAGGGGATGACGCTGTCCTCGGCCACGCCGATCTCCTCGGCATATTGCGCGCAAAGCAGCACCGAATAGCAGCAACTCGCGATATGCTCCCTCATGAACCTGTCGGAGATTTCCAATCGGCCGATGGCGAAATCGGCATAGCCGAATTCGAGCAGGTTCTCGTAATCCTCCAGCGGTGCCTCGAGAACCCTGATGTCGATATTCGGCGCCGAGGTCTCGAGGATTTTCATCAGCGCGGCGATATAGGTCTCCTCCCCGACATCGGTCGCCAGCATCGTGAAGCTTCGTTCGGACTCCTCCGGGCAGAAGGACATGCCCTCGAGGATCGAGGCCCCTATCTCCTTCAGCCCCTGCTGAACCGGGCCGGCGATGGACTGCGCAAGCAAGGTCGGCTCCATCCCGCTGCGTGTCCGCACGAAGAGCTGGTCGCCGAGCGCCTGTCGCAGCCGGTTCAGGGCGTTGGACGCGGCGGGCTGCGTCATGTTGAGCCTGTCGGCCGCCGCCGAAACGCTCCGCTCCCGATAGATGGCGTCGAACAGTTTCAGAAGATTGAGATCGAGGTTGTTCAGCCCGTTCATCGTCTTCTCCCCCATGATATTCATTCAGGACATAAAGGTGCCATAGAATATCAATTTGCATGGATTCATTTTATGAGCAAGATCGGGAGAGGGAGGCGCGGACGGTTCGGCCGCGAGAAGAGGAGCAGGTCTCCGAAAATACGCACACCCTCCTGAACGCTGCCATGTCGCCGTCCGCTTCCGCGGACGCCGTCGCGATGTTCAGGCGGTCGCCGACGGCCGGGAAGCCCGGCGCGTCATCCCCCGAACCGGAACTCTGCGACGGGGCGGCCCGCGCCGCCCGGATCGGATGCCCCGTCGAGGAGGACGGGGTCGCATAATGGAAAAAGGGAGGAAGCCGGAATGAACAAACTGACTGCAAGCGCGCTGGTCGCGTGCCTTTTCGGGTCGCAGGCCGTGGCGGCGGACATGAAATATTCCCTGCCGTTCAATGGCGGCAGCGAAATCTCCGCCATTGGGATCGAATGGGCGGAGGCCGTGGCCGAGGCGACCGGCGGCGAGGTGACTTTCGAGCCGGTTCTCAACGGGGCGCTGGTCGCCATTCCTGAAACGCTGGATGCCGTCGCCGACAGTGTGGTGCCGGCGGCGATGGGGGTGGCCTCGTCCATGGCGGGCACGATCCCCGCCTTCGGCTATCTCGAGCTGAACCTGAGCGTGCCGATCAACGATCCGCCTGCCGAGGAGGCGATGCTCACGATCATGCCGGCGATCGAGAAGCTGCTGGCGCAGTACGATGTGAAGGCCCTGTGGGCCATGCCTGCCTTCGGCGGCGGCATGGCCTGCACCAGCGAGATCCTCGACACCGTGGACGGATGGCAGGGCAAGAAGGTCCGGACTGCCGGCCGGTGGCAGGCCAAGCAGGCCGAAGCCGCCGGTGCAAGCCCGGTCGCGCTGCCGGCCGCGGATATCTACACCGCGCTTCAGAACAAGACGATCGACTGCGCCGTGATCTCCTCCTCCATCTACCTGTCGAGCTCCCTCTACGAAGTCGCGCCGTATTTTTCGGACTACGGCTTTGCCGGAAACTCCCTTGTCACCATCGTGGGCATGGATGTCTGGGAGGACTTGAGCGACGAGCAGAAACAGCTCGTGCAGGAGATTTCCGATGAGATGACGGTCAAGGGAACGACGATCCTGCGCGAAGTCAGCGCGAAGGAGGCGGACCAGATCGCGGAACTCGCCACCTACCACAAGGTCGGCGATGACGAACTCGCCACCCTGCTGGACCGCTGGGACCCGGTGTTCCGGGAAGCCATGGCGGAGGTCCCCGAAAGGGACGAGGTCGGGACCGAACTGGTCGAAACCCTCTATTCCCTCGGTCGATAGGCGGGACGCGAGATGGTCGAGACGCAACCTTCCGGGGCCTTTCGGCTCTTCAAGAGCGTGGTGGAGGGGGTGAACGCCCTCTTTACCGCCCTTGCCTGCATCCTCGTCGCCGCAATCGGCATCATCGTCGTGGCGGCGACGCTCGCGCGGACCTTCGGCACGCCGCAGATGTGGGCGCATGACTATGCCCAGATCGCCTTTGTCTACGTCGTCTTCCTGTCCTTCGCCCCGGCGCTGCAATCCGGCCAGCATGTCACGGTGGAATTGTTCGAGGAACTCGTTCCACAATCCGCAAGGCGATACCTGGACCATGTGGCGGCGCTCGCCTGCATCGTCTTCGGGGCCATCTTCTGCTGGTATCTCTGGCAGCTCACGGCGCGCTCCTTCGCCGACGGCCGGCTGGCCAATGCCGTGGTTCCGGTTCAGCTCAAGTGGATCCAGATCATCGGTCCGATCGGACTGATCCAGTTCCTGCTGACCGCGCTCCTGCAACTTTTCGAGGCGCAGCGGCAGTTCCGCGGGCACCCCCAGCAAGATTAAAGGATCAAGATGGAAGCCTTGCTATGGTTCGGCGCCTTCATCGGCGCACTCGTCTTCCTGCTGTCGCTGCGCATCCCCGTGGCGGTCAGCATGGGGCTCATCGGCATTCTGGGCACGGCGGTCTTCGTCTCGCCGCGCGCGGTCGTGCAGATCGCCAACATCGCCTATTCCCAGACCTGGAGCTTCGTTCTGGTCATCGTCCCGCTCTTCGTGCTGATGGGCGAGGTGATCGCCATCTCGGGCCTGGGCGCGGCGCTTTTCCGGGCCGCGGCGATCTGGCTCCGGCGATTGCCCGGCGGGCTGGCCATCGGCACCATCGCCGCCAGCGCCGGCTTCGCGTCGGTCTGCGGTTCGAGCCCGATCACCGCGGCGACGATCGGCTCGATGGCCGTGCCCGAGATGATCAAGCACGGATACGCGCGCAGCCTTGCCGCCGGCGCCACGGCGGCGGGCGGCACGCTGGGGATCCTGATCCCGCCGTCGGTGCCGATGATCCTGTTCGGGGTGATCACCGAAACCTCGATCGGCGGGCTGTTCCTCGCCGGCATCCTGCCGGGGCTGATGATGGCGACGCTGCTCTCGGCCACCGTCATCCTCCAGGTGGTGATGAACAGGTCGATGGCCCCGCCCATCGTCCGCCGGGTCAGCTTCTCCGAACGGATGCGTACCAGCGCCGAGGCCCTGCCCACCGTGCTGATCGCGCTGATGGTCATCGGCGCGCTCTATGCCGGCATCGCCTCGCCGTCCGAAACCGGGGCCTTCGGCGCCGCCGCCGCGGTCCTCGTGGCGCTGGCGATGGGACGGCTCAGGGGCGGCGTGCTCAGCCAGGCGCTGCAAAAGACCGTCCGCACCACCGGCATGTTCATGCTGCTGCTGATCGGCGGGCTGTTCAGTTCCTTCGTTCTGACCCGGCTCGGCGTGCCGCAGGACATCTCCACCTACCTGACCGGCCTCGACGTGGCGCCCTGGATGATCATCGTGATGATCAACATCCTCCTGCTGATCATGGGCATGTTCCTCGATCCGCTGAGCATCCTGGTGATCGTCGTTCCGATCTTCCTCGATACGATCGTGGGCCTCGGCTACGACCCGATCTGGTTCGGCGTGATCGTCACCATCCAGATCGAGATCGCCGCGATCACGCCGCCGGTCGGGCTGAACCTGTTCGTGCTGCGCACGGTGGTGCCCGACCTGTCCATCTCGGATACGGCGAGGGGTGCCGTCGCCTTCGTCATTCCGATGCTGGTGGGGATCGTCCTTCTGCTGCTGTTCCCCCAGATCGCCCTCTGGCTGCCCGGTCTCAGGTTCTGACATCCTCCCGAGACGGCACTCTTCCACCTGCTGTGCGGCGGGTGGGGGCGGCTGGCGAAGCCGGGAGCCCCGCGGCTCCCGGCGGAGGCGGAAGACTTGATGCAGGTTAATGCATCCCCGTTCACAGTCAGCCTAATTTTGCGGCATAGACGAGGACGACGCCGGCCTGACGCCCTGGAGTCCTCCGATATCCGCGGGCGACCGCCCGCCTTTGCCGGGAGATTTGCCATGCCGTCCGAACACGATACCGCGCCCGATCCCGAACGCGTGAGGGCCTCGCGCTTTCCCACGGCCTATACGATCCTGTTCCTCCTGATCGTCCTCATGGCGGTGCTGACCTGGATCATGCCCGCAGGGCAATACGATCAGGTGATGGACGAGGCGCTGGGCCAGGAGGCGCCGGTGCCCGGCACCTATCACACGGTGGAGCCGGATCCGCAGGGGCTGCTCGATGTGCTGATGGCACCGATCGCGGGCTTCTACGATCCCGCCGAATATGTGGCGAATGCGATCGACGTGTCGCTCTTCGTGCTGGTGATCGGGGGCTTCCTTGGCGTGGTGAATGCCACGGGCGCCGTGAGCGCCGGCATCGAACGCGCGATCGGCGGGCTGAAGGGGCGGGAAAAATGGATGATCCCCGCGCTGATGGCGCTGTTTGCCCTCGGCGGCACGACCTATGGCATGGCCGAGGAGACGCTCGCCTTCTATCCGCTGCTGATCCCGGTGGCGATCGCGGCGGGCTATGATGCGGTCACCGGCGTGGCGATCATCATGCTGGGCGCGGGCGTGGGCGTGCTCGGCTCGACCATCAACCCCTTCTCGACGGCCATCGCCTCGGACGCGGCCGGGATCCCGTTCACCCGCGGCATGGGCCTGCGCCTCGTCATCCTTGCCGTGAGCTGGCTGATCGCGGTGGTGTTCGTGATGCGCTATGCCGAACGCGTGCGCGAGGCGCCCGACAGATCGGTCGTGGCGGAGCGCAAGGCGGAGAACGAGGCGCATTTCCTCAAGGGCCACGAGGCGGCGCGCGAGGCGGTCCTGAGCGGCAGGCAGAAGATCGTCCTCATCGTCTTCGCGCTCACCTTCGTGGTGATGATCTGGGGCGTGTCCTCGCAGGGCTGGTGGATGGCCGAGATGTCGGCGCTGTTCCTCGGCTCCGCCATCGTCGTCGGTATCCTCGGCTGGATGGGGGAAAAGAAGATGACCTCCGCCTTCGTCGACGGCGCGCGCGACCTGCTGGGGGTGGCGCTGGTCATCGGCCTTGCCCGCGGGATCGTCGTGATCATGGACAAGGGCATGATCTCCGCCACGATCCTCCACTATTTCGAGGACAGGATCAGCGGCATGTCCGACATCGCCTATGTGAACGCGCTGTTCTGGATCGAGGGGCTGCTGAGCTTCGTCGTGCCCTCGACCTCCGGCCTCGCGGTCCTGTCGATGCCGATCTTCGCGCCGCTCTCGGATTTCGCGGGGGTCGGGCGCGAGCTTGCCGTGACGGCCTTCCAGACGGCCATCGGCATCACCAACCTCATCGCCCCGACCTATGCGGTCGTGGTCGGGGGGCTGGCGATCGGCCGGGTGCCCTACGAACGCTGGCTCGTCTTCATCTGGCCGCTCCTGCTGCTTCTGGTCGTCTTCGTCAGCGCGGCGCTGAGCGTGGCGGCTCTCCTCTGACCGAAGGAAAAGACCATGACCGAGCACATTCTCGGAGTCCATTCGGAGACCGGAACGCTGCGGCAGGTGATCGTGTGCCGGCCCGGTCTCGCCCACCGCCGGCTGACGCCCGCGAACTGTCAGGACCTGCTGTTCGACGATGTCTTCTGGGTCAAGCAGGCGCAGAAGGATCACGATGTCTTCGCCGGCCTGATGCGGGAGGAAGGCGTCGAGGTGCTGGACGTGAACACGCTTCTGGCGGAGACGCTGGAGCGGCCCGAAGGCCGGGCCTGGATCCTCGATCACCGGATCACGCCGGACCAGATCGGCGTCGGCATGCGCAAAGACCTCCGCGCCTGGATGGACGAGTTGCCGGGGGCGACATTGGCGGAATACCTTCTGGGCGGGCTGACGGTGGAGGATCTTCCGTTCCGTCCGGCGGGCCTCTTCGGCAGCTACCTGGGCTATCACGGGTTCATTCTGCCGCCCCTGCCCAACGCGCTGTTCACCCGCGACAATTCCGCATGGATCCATGATGGAGTCGTCGTCAATCCGATGCACTGGAGCGCGCGGCGCCCGGAGACCCTGCTCAACACCGCGATCTACAGGTTCCACCCGAAATTCGCGGGACGGGTGAGGATCCACTGGGGCGACCCGACGAAGGACCACGGTCTCGCGACGCTCGAGGGCGGCGACATCATGCCGGTGGGACGCCGCACGGTGCTGGTCGGGATGGGAGAGCGGTCCTCGCCGCAGGGCGTCGGGCAACTGTCCGAGGCCCTGTTCGCCGGGGAGGTGGTGGACCGTGTGGTCGCCTTCCGGATCCCGAAGTCCCGCGCGGCGATGCACCTCGACACGGTCTTCACCCTCTGCGGCGACGATGTGGTGACGACCTTCAAGGAGGTCGCGGATGAACTGGTCTGTTACGACATCCGCCCCGGCGAGGGCGATGCGCCGCTGTCGTTCCGGGAGGACCCGCGGCCGATCTTCGAGATCGTCGCGGAAATTCTCGGCTACAAGCGGCTCCGGATCGTGCCGACGGGCGGCGAGACCGAGGAGGAGCGGGCGCGCGAGCAATGGAACGACGGGAACAATGTCCTTGCCCTGCGCCCCGGCGTGGTGATTGGATACGACCGCAACGACGACACCAATGCCGCGCTCCGGGCCGAGGGGATCGAGGTGCTGGCAATCCCCGGCGCCGAGCTTGGCCGGGGCCGGGGCGGCGGCCATTGCATGAGCTGCCCGACGATGCGCGGCCCCGTGTGACAGGAGCATGACATGTCCTTCAACCTGAAGAACCGCCACTTCCTGAGCCTGCGCGATTTCACCCCCGCCGAGATCGCCTTCCTGCTGAAGCTCGCCTCCGATCTCAAGGCGGCGAAATACGCCGGCACCGAACAGCCCGGCCTGAAGGGCAAGGAGATCGCGCTGATCTTCGAGAAGGACAGTACGCGCACCCGCGTCGGCTTCGAGGTGGCCGCCCATGACCAGGGTGCCACCGTGACCTATCTCGGCCCGTCCGGCAGCCATATCGGCAGGAAGGAAACGGTCAGGGACACGGCCCGCGTGCTCGGGCGGATCTATGATGCCATCGAGTATCGCGGTTTCGGCCAGAAGATCGTGCAGGAGCTGGCCGATCACGCGGGCGTGCCGGTCTACAACGGGCTCACGGACGAATTCCATCCGACCCAGATCCTCGCGGATTTCCTGACCATGCAGGAACATTCCGACAAGCCGCTGCGCGAAGTCTCCTTTTGCTTCATCGGTGACGCGGGCAACAACATGGGCGACAGCCTTCTGATCGGCGGGGCCAAGATGGGCATGGAGGTGCGGCTCTGCGCGCCCCGGAGCCTCTGGCCGGAGGAGGCCATCCGGGAGGAGGCTGCCGCCATCGCCGGGGAGACCGGCGCGCGGATCACGATCACCGCGGACGTGGAGGCCGCGGTTCAGGGCGTCGACTTCATCTATACCGATGTCTGGCTCTCGATGGGGGAGGCGAAGGAGAAATGGGCCGAGCGGATCGAGCTCCTGACGCCCTATCAGGTCAATGCGGAGCTGATGGCGAAGACCGGCAACCCGCGCACCCGGTTCATGCATTGCCTTCCGGCCTTTCACAATGCCGAGACCGAGATCGGCGCGCAGATCCGCGACGACTACGGGCTCGAGGCGATGGAAGTGACCGACGAGGTCTTCGAGAGCCCCGCCTCGATCGTCTTCGATCAGGCAGAGAACCGGATGCACACGATCAAGGCGGTGCTCGTCGCCACGCTGGGAGGCTGAGATGCGCGTGGTCGCGGCATTGGGGGGCAACGCGCTGCTGCGGCGGGGCGAGCCGCTGACTGCGGAGAACCAGCGCGCCAATGCCCGCGCCGCCGCGGCGTCTCTGGCGGAGATCGTCCGGGCGGGGCATGACCTCGTCGTCACCCATGGCAACGGGCCACAGGTCGGCCTGCTGGCGTTGCAGGGGGCGGCCTACAAGCCGGAGGAGGCCTATCCGCTGGACGTGCTCGGCGCCGAAACCGGCGGCATGATCGGCTATATGCTCGAGCAGGAGCTCGAAAACGCGCTGGATCACGCGCAGCCGGTCGCAACCCTTCTGACGCAGGTGGTGGTGGATGGCAGGGACCCCGCCTTCCGCACCCCGACGAAGTTCATCGGCCCGGTCTATTCCCGCGAGGAGGCGGAGGCGCGCGCCAGCGCGGCGGGATGGCAGATCGCGCGGGATGGCGACCGCTGGCGCCGGGTCGTCGCCTCGCCCGCGCCGGTGGAGATCCCCGACATCCGGGTGCTGGAGCTGCTGCTGGGACAGGGCGTGATCGTCATCTGCACCGGCGGCGGCGGCATTCCGGTCCTGCGCCTCTCCGACGGCAGCCTGACCGGGGTGGAGGCCGTCATCGACAAGGATGCGGCGAGCGCCCTGCTCGCACGTCAACTGGACGCCGACGCGCTGTTGCTGCTGACCGATGTCGACGCGGTCTATCGCGATTTCGGCAGGGAAGGTCAGGCTGCCCTGCGGAGCCTCACCCCGGAACGGGCGCGCGGGCTGGATCTTCCCGCAGGTTCCATGGGGCCGAAGATCGCCGCGGCCGCCGCCTTTGCCGAGGCAAACGGGGGGCTGGCGGGAATCGGACGATTGGATCAGGCTGTGGCTATCCTGAACCGGACGGCGGGCACATGGGTGGCAAGAGGCGGATGACGATCCGATGACGGAAGAGCGCGACACGGCACAGCCGGAGACGGGAACCATCGTCGCGATCCGGGGCGGCGTCGTCGAGGTGGCCTTCGGCGGCACGGCCCCGCATATTCACGCGCTCCTCCGGGCGGGGGAGGTCGCGATGGAGGTGGTCTCTCTCATGGGCGGGGGCGTGGTGCGCTGCATCGCGCTCGGCTCCGTGCGCGGCCTCGGGCTCGGCATGACCGTCACGGTCAGCCCCGCGGGCATCGAGGTGCCGGTGGGAGAGGCGGTGCTGGGGCGGATGCTCGACGTCTTCGGCGCGCCGCTCGACGGGGCTCCTCCCCCGGAGGCGGTGGCGCGCCGGCCGATCCACCGGCCGCCCCCGGCGCTCTCCGACCGCGTGGTGCGCGCCGGGGTGCTCGAAACCGGGATCAAGGCCATCGACCTGCTCTCCCCGATCGAGCGGGGCGGCAAGACCGGGCTGTTCGGCGGCGCCGGCGTCGGCAAGACCGTCCTGCTCAGCGAGTTGATCAACAACACGGTGGAACATCACCACGGCGTCAGCCTCTTCTGCGGCATCGGCGAACGGTCGCGCGAGGCCGAGGAGCTTTGGCGCGACATGGGCGAGGCGGGCGTGCGCGACAGGATGGTGATGCTGTTCGGGCAGATGAACGAGGCGCCGGGCGTGCGCTTCCTGATCGGCAATTCGGCCCTGACCATGGCCGAATATTTTCGCGATGATCGCGGGCAGGACGTGCTGCTCCTGATCGACAACATCTTCCGTTTCGTGCAGGCGGGATCCGAAGTGTCGGGCCTTCTGGGCCGGATGCCGTCGCGGGTGGGATACCAGCCGACGCTGGCGACGGAGCTTGCCGCCCTCGAGGAACGGATCTCCTCGACCCGCACGGGTGCGATCACCTCGATCCAGGCCGTCTACGTTCCCGCGGACGATTTCACCGACCCGGCGGCGGCGCAGATCTTTTCGCATCTCTCGGCCTCCGTCGTCCTGTCCCGCAAGCGGGCGAGCGAGGGGCTCTATCCCGCGGTCGATCCGCTTGCCTCCACCTCCGTCATGCTGACGCCGTCCGTCGTCGGCCAGCGGCATTACGACATCGCCCGCGGCGTGCGGCGGACGCTGGCGGAATACGAGGAACTCCGCGACATCATCGCTATGCTCGGCATCGAGGAACTGTCGGCTCACGATCGCGCGGTGGTGGCGCGTGCGCGCCGGCTGGAACGCTTCCTGACCCAACCCTTCTTCACCGTGACCGCCGCGGCCGGGACCGCCGGCCGGCTGGTGCCCATCGCGGAGACGCTGGACGGCTGCGAGACGATCCTCGGGCAGACCGATTTCGACCTGCCGGAGAGCGCCTATTACATGATCGGCGGACTGTCCGATCTGAAGGAGGTCGCATGAGCATGGCATCCACCATGCAGGTCAGTCTGCGCCTGCCCACGCGCGTCCTTTTCGACGGGCCCGCCATCCGCCTGACGGCCACCGCGCAGGACGGCGGCTTCGGCATCCTTCCCAACCATGTGGATTTCGTCACGGCGCTCGTGTCCTCGGTGCTGCTGGTGACCGCGCCCGACGGGCGGGAGCGGATCTTCGGCATCGACGAGGGTCTGCTGGTCAAGAAGGGGCACGAGGTCGGGATCGTGGTGCGCCGGGGCGTGGAGAGCGACGATCTCGGAACGTTGCGCGACACGGTGGAGCAGAATTTCGCCGATATGGAGGAGGACGAACGCGTCGCGCGGGCGGCGCTGTCCCGGCTCGAAGCCGACATGGTGCGCCGCTTCGTCAGCCTCAGGAAACCCCATCCATGACCGAAGAACGCGACAGGTCTCCGGAGGACATCGGCAATCGCGCCCGCCGCATGAAGGCCGCCCGCGACAATCCGGGTCCCAGTCCGCTGCGGGGGATCGGCACGTTCGGCATGATCGGCTGGTCGATCGCGGTGCCCGCGGTCGGCGGCGCCTTCCTCGGGCTGTGGCTCGACCGGGTGGCGCCGCAGGGGTTTTCCTGGACGCTTGCGCTGATTGTCGGCGGGGTGGTGCTCGGCGCAGTCATCGCCTGGGGGTGGATCGGCAAGGAAGGAGACGGCAAATGATCGACCTCGACTGGACGCTCGTCGGGCTCGGCGCCCTCGGCGGCGCGGTGGCAGGCGTGCTGTTCTTCGCCGGTCTCGCCCTCGGCATGCGGCTCGCGCTCCGGGCGCGCCGTCCGGTGCCGGTGCTTGTGACGAGCGCGGGCCTCAGGATCGCAGCGCTTCTGGCGGCAGGCTGGCTGGTGGCGCAGGCCGGCGCGGCGGTGCTCGCCGCCTTCGCGCTGGCCTTTGTCGCGGTGCGTTTCCTCGCCGTCGCGCTCGCCCGCCCGCCGCGTGCAGAGAAGGACGCGCCCGGATGGAACTGACCCCGGACGACACCATCGTCTTCGCGATCGGCGCCCTTGCCATCAACAAGACCATCTTCAACACCTGGCTCATCATGGCGCTGCTGACCGCCGTCTCCTGGCTAGTCACGCGCAACCTGCGCCCCGAGGTGCCGCCGAGCCGGTGGCGTACCGCGCTCGAGGTGATCGTGCGCGGGATCGAGGGCCAGATCGCCGAGATCTCGCAGGCGCCCGACCGGCGGCTGCTGTATTTCAGCGGCACGCTGTTCCTGTTCATCGTCACCTCGAACCTGCTGATGGTGGTGCCGGGCTTCGATCCACCCACCGCCTCGCTGTCCACCACCGCGGCGCTGGCGCTGTCGGTGCTGGTGGCGGTGCCGATCTTCGGCATCTCCAGCCGCGGGCTCGGCGGATATCTCGCGACCTATGTCGAGCCCTCGGTCGTCATGCTGCCGTTCAACGTCATCAGCGAATTCTCTCGGGGGATTTCCCTGGCCATCCGGCTCTACGGCAATATCATGAGCGGGGCGGTGATCGCAGCGATCCTCCTCGGCGTCGCCCCGTTCTTCTTCCCGGTGGTGATGGACATGCTGGGCCTGCTGACCGGCATCATCCAGGCCTATATCTTCGCCATCCTCGCCACCGTCTACATCTCGTCGGCCACGGCCGCCCCGCCGGACCGAGACACCCCGGAACCTGCAAAGGACCAGACATGACAGATCTTTCCCTCGTCGCCGCCATTTCCATCTTTACCGCCGGGATGACCGTTTCCTTCGGCGCGCTCGGGCCGGCGCTGGGCGAAGGACGCGCCGCCTCCACCGCGCTCAACGCCATCGCACAGCAGCCCGACGCGGCCTCGACCATCTCCCGGACGCTCTTCGTCAGCCTGGCGATGATCGAATCCACCGCGATCTACTGTTTCGTCGTGGCCATGATCCTGGTCTTCGCGAACCCCTTCTGGAACGCGATCGCCGCGGCGAGCGGCGTGGGCAGCTAGGATCATGTCGATCGACTGGATCACGGTCGCGGCACAGATTGTCAACTTTCTGGTTCTGGTCTGGTTGCTGAAACGCTTTCTCTACCGTCCGATCCTCGACGGCATCGACGCGCGCGAGAACGGGATCGCCGCCCGCATGGGCGAGGCCGCGAAGATCCGCGAGGCGGCCGAGGCCGTCCGCGCCGAATACGAAGCCAAGGTCGCGGCCCTGGGCGCAAGCGAGGCGCAGACGATCGAGGAGGCGCGCGGCCGTGCCGAGGCGGAACGCGACGCGATACTGGCCGAGGCCCGCAAGCGCGTGGCAAGGGAACAGGCCGAGCGCGAGAGCCAGCGCGCCGAGGAGGCGCGGCGCTACACCGCGGATCTGCACCGGCGCGGTGCCTCCGCCCTCCTCGCCCTGACCCGCAAGGCGCTGGCCGATCTGGCGGGCGAGACGCTGGAGCAGCGGATCGTGGCCCATGCCGCCGACCGGTTCGACGACATGGCCGAGCACCTGCGCAAGGCGGCGGGCAGCAGCCGCACCGCCGTGGTGACGACCCGCGATCCGCTGCCGCCGGACGTGCGCCAGACCCTCGACAGCGACCTGAGCGCCCGGCTGCCCGGCGTCGCCGTCGAATTTCGCACCGATCCCGCGACGGCGCCCGGCCTGACGCTCCGTCTCGGCGGGGCGCAGGTCGCCTGGACGGTGGACAGCTATCTCGACGGGCTGGAGGATCTTCTCGATCAGGGCTCCGGTCCGGCCGCAAGGAAGGGACGGGCCGATGTCGCCTGAAACGCCCATGGCCGACACCGAGGCGCTCCTGAAGGCGCTGCTCGACAGCCCGGCGCCGCCGCCGAAGCTCAGCGAGATCGGTCGCGTGGCGGAGGTGGGCGACGGCATTGCCATCGTGACCGGGCTCGCGCGGGCGCTGTCGGACGAATTGCTCGAATTCGCCTCCGGCGTCCGCGGGATCGTGTTCGATCTCGAGCCGGAGCGGCTGGGGGTGGTGTTGCTCGGCCCGTCCGAGGAGGTCGCGCTCGGCGAGACCGTGCACCGCACCGGCGAGGTGGTGAGCGTCCCGGTCGGCCCGGCGCTTCTTGGCCGCGTGGTCGATCCGCTCGGCCGGCCGCGCGACGACAGGGGGCCGGTGGAGGCCGCCGTCCGGCAGCCGATCGAGGCGGAGGCGCCCCTGATCCTGGACAGATCCGCGGTCTCGCGCCCGCTTGCCACGGGGGTGAAGGCGGTGGATGCGGCTGTGCCGGTGGGGCTCGGCCAGCGCCAGCTCATCATCGGTGACCGCCAGACCGGCAAGACCTCTGTCGCGGTCGACACGATCCTGAACCAGCGCGACACCGGCGTGATCTGCATCTATTGCGCCATCGGCCAGCGCGGCGATGCGGTGGCGAAGGTGATCGCGGCCCTGCGTGCCGGGCAGGTGATGGACAGCACCGTCGTGATCGCCGCCGGAGACGAGGATGCGCCGGGCCTCGCCTATATCGCGCCCTACGGGGCGATGTCGGTCGCCGAAGCCTTTGCCGCACAGGGCCGCGACGTGCTCGTGGTGATGGACGACCTGACGCATCATGCCCATGCGTATCGCGAGCTGTCGCTCCTGCTGCGCCGTCCGCCCGGTCGTGAGGCCTTTCCCGGCGACATCTTCTATGTCCATGCGCGGCTTCTCGAGCGGGCGGGCCAGTTTGCCGAACGCGTGGGCGGCGGCTCCATCACGGCCCTGCCGATCGTCCAGACGCAGGCGGAAAACCTCTCGGCCTATATTCCGACCAATCTCATCTCCATCACCGACGGGCAGATCTACCTGTCGCCGCGGCTCGTGCGCAAGAACCAGTTCCCTGCGGTCGATCTCGGCGTCTCCGTGTCGCGCGTCGGCGGCAAGGCGCAGTCGCGTGCCTTCCGCGAGGTGGCGGGCAACCTGCGGGTCACCCTGTCGCAATTCGAGGAGCTCGAGGATTTCGCCCGCTTCGGCACGCGGCTGGACGACCAGACCAGGGCCCGCCTCAAACGCGGCGCGGCGGTGCGCGCGGCCCTGCGGCAGCCCGAACGCGATCCGGTGGCGGCGCCGGTCCAGCTTGCGGTGCTCGTGGTGGCGATGGACGGCCTGTTCGACGGGATGGACGAGGCGACCATGACAGGGGCGATGGCGGCGATCCGCGCGGCGATGGAGGAGGACGACGCGGGCCTCGGCGTCCGGATCGCGGAGAACGAAAAACTGACGGAGGAGGACCGGGCGCGAGTCCTGGCGCGGGCGCGTGCGGCGGTCGAGGGGGCGGACCGTGGCGCAGTCACTTGAGGTTCTCGCCCACCACACCGAAACCCTGCACTCCATCCGGGGCATCGTGCGGACGATGAAGACCATGTCGGCCATCAATGCGCTTCCCTACGAACAGGCCGCCACCGCCATCGAAGCCTATCGGAACACCGTGCTGGACGGGTTCCATGCCTTCCTGCACCGCAACGGTCCGCTGCCGCGGGACCGGGCGCCCGCCGGCGCGCCCGTCGTCATCGCCTTCGGCTCGGATCACGGGCTCTGCGGCAATTACAACGAGCTGATCGCCGCAGAGGTCGACCGGACTGTCGAGGCCTCCCGCCTGATCTGCGTCGGGGCACAGTTGGAGGATGCGCTGGCGGGGCAGGGGCTCGGTGTTGCGGCGACGCTGTTTCCGCCGGCGACGGCCGACGGTTTGGGGCGGCTTGCCGGCCGTCTCATCACCCGGCTCGACGCGATGCGCCATGAGGCCGCGCCCGGTGACATCGCGGTGTCTCTGGTGTTCATGCAGCGCGCGGCGCATGGCCAGCAGGCGCCGGTCTCCCGCCGCCTGTTGCCGCTCGATCCCGAACTGATGGCCGAGCTCGCCGTGCGGCCCTGGACATCGCGGAGCCTGCCGCATTTGACCCTGACGCCCGACGCCCTGCTGGCCGCGCTGATCCGCAGCTACCTGTTCGCCGAGATCTTCCGCGCCGCCGCCGAGGCGCTCGTGACCGAGAATGCCTCCCGGCTCGCGCGCATGCAACAGGCCGAACAATCGGTCGACGAACGGCTGGAAGAGCTGACGGCGGAGACACGGTCGGTGCGGCAAAGCGAGATCACGACGGAACTTCTCGACGTGGTGATCGGGTTCGAGGCGCTGAAGGACCGTGACAAGCGCCGGCAGGGGGAGCCGCCCGCGGACCCGTCGGCCGGGGAGGACGGGACCGGGTGACAGAGGCATCGGCGTCCGTCGGCGCAGGCGGGAAGGACGGACTTGGCCCGTTCATGATCCGCCGCGGATGGCGCCACCGCGTCAGAACGCGCCCCTTATCAGGATCTTGCTCCGCAACTGGTCCAGGTTGACGCCGGCCAGCGTGCAAAGCGCATGGATGTCGTGGAGCGCGATATCCGTCCCGTGGCGATGCGCGACGATCCCGTCCTGCTCGAAACGCCGCAGCGTCCGGCAGACGTGAACGTTCGACAGCCCCGTGAACTGGCCGATGTCCTGCTGGGTCATCGGCAGGGCGAAGGAGGTCTCCCACGTCATCCCCACGGCCTGAAGCCTGACGTAGAGTTCCAGGAGGGCATAGGCGATGCGGCTGGCGGCGCTGCCCCGTCCCGACCTGAGAAGATGCTCCGCGACGCGCGCCTGGGCCGTCGACAGCGTCGCGACCAGTCGCCGGCGGATCGCCGCATCCTCCGCATCGGTTCCGCCGAGAATCTCCTCGCCGAGGGTTACGAATTTCGCATGGGTCAGGGCTTCGACCGAGCAGGCGGAGATCGGAGCGCGCTGCGCGGCGATCAGCGCGGAATCGCCGGGAAGAAGCAGGTCGATGATCTGCGTCTCCCCGTCCGGAAGCGCCTTGGTGAGGGCGACCCAGCCGTCCAGCAAGAGCAGGAGAAAGGTGGCGACATCGCCTTCGTGGCTTATGAAACTGCGTTTTTCGGCGGTTCGGACCTGCGGACCGGAGCCGCGCCTTTTCAATTTGACATCAAGGGCCGGGCTGACCTCGAATCCGTCTGCTTCAATCTGCTTCTTATGGAAATGCATGCTTCCAGCTCCCGGAAATGGCAGGGATCCGCAAAGTCCATAATGGCAGAGCGAAAAGGTCGCACAAGCTTGGGTTGTGGGCGTCAGCCGTTTTTCGCCGATTGCCTTGCGTCACGGCGGAAAACCCGGTGCGGATCGCGGCCCATGACAACGCCGCCTCCCGGCGAACCGCGAGGGCGCGCCGGGCCGCATGAGCCGCCGGCCGGGAGCGGGGCCGGCGGCTGGCGGATCAGTTCTTGGCGTAGACGGGGAACACGCTTGCGTCGCCGTAATCCCGGATCGGCTCGACGGCCTTCAGCGTCTCCATATCCGTCTCCGAGATTTCGAAGTCGACGGCGGCATTGCTGCGCATATGGTCGGGGTTTGCCGTCTTGGGCAGCGGCAGCAGGCCGAGTTGCAGGCAGTAGCGGATGCCGAGCTGCGGGACGCCGACGCCGTATTTCTCCGCCATCGCCCCGATCTCCGGGTTGTTCAGGATCTTGCCGTGTCCGACCGGGGAATAGGCTTCCACCACCATGCCCTTGCTCTTCGTGTAGTCGATAAGCTCGAAGGGCGTGTTGCTGATATGGGCGAGGATCTGGTTGAGCATCGGCTTCACGGACACGTTCCCGAGCAGGTTGTCGAGATCGGCCTGCTGGAAGTTGGACACGCCGATCGCGCGGAGCTTGCCGGCCTGATAGGCTTCTTCCAGCGCACGCCACGCCTCGAGGTTGCCTTCGAAGAAGCGGTCGTCGCTGCCGAATTCACCCCAGGGTTGCGGGCTGTGAATGATCATCAGGTCGATGTGATCCAGCCCGAGGGTTTCGAGCGAGCCGTCGATCGCGGTCTTCGCATTGGCATAGTCCTTGATACCGGCCTCCAGCTTGGTCGTCACGAATAGCTCGTCGCGGGCCACGCCGGAGGTACGAATGCCTTCGCCCACGCCGCGTTCGTTCGCATAGGCCTGCGCGGTGTCGACGTGGCGGTAGCCCATGGCGGTCGCGGCCTTCACGGCCTCGGCGACCTTGCTGTCGTCGATCATCCAGGTGCCGAGCCCCAGTTTCGGGATTTCGACACCGTTGGACAGTGTAAAGCTCTCTTCCAGAATCATTCGATCATCTTTCGTTTGAGGTTTCTTCGCGCCGCATGCGCTGTCGCGCGACCGGACGGAGGTCCATGCCGCCCCGCCGGACGGGAACCGGTCCCGGATCCCTTGCGCGGTCCAGTCTCGCCCCGGCACCGGCGGAAAGCGCCCTGCGGAGCGGATGCGGCAGGAGTCGTGGTCCCGATCCTAGCGCAGTCGGACCCTCCGGATAATCCGGGGAAAGTTGAACGCACTCATGAACTCCCGACATGAATGCGCCGAGTGATGCGGTTCCCTGGCCGGCCTCGCGGTCCGGGGTGAGGCCGGTGCGGTGTCTCACCGGCGCGGGACGGGGGTATCCTTCGCAGGTCGTGGCTCCTCGCGGAGTGCCATGCCGACCCGCCCCGCCGCATCGGAAAGCCGCCGCCCGATCTCCGCGATCTCCTCGTCGCGCAGGTCCGTCCGCGGAAAGGTCAGGCTCAGACTGCCCGTCACCTCGTCCTGCGCATCGAACAGCGCGGTCGCGACACCGGTCACGCCGGGGGTCACCGCCGCGACGGTGTGATGCCAGCCCCTGTGCCGCATCTCCTTGAGCCTGGCGCGGACCGCGGACAGGCTCTCACCGAGCCCGGCCTCGGCGAAAGCGGCGGGAGATTCCTCGTAAAGACGCGAAAGCTGATAGGGGGAAAGATGGGCGAGGATGACCTGCGACGCCGCGCCCTTCAGCAACGGCCGCGACCGGCCCCGTTCGAAATTGGAGCGCACCTCGTCGGTGCTGCTTTCCTGATGGACGCAGAGCACCCCCTGACGATACCGGCGGCAGAGCAGGCCCACGCTGCGATATTCTCCGGTCAATGCCTGCATCACCGGGCGCGCTGCGCGGATCAGGGGGTCGCTGACGATGATCTGATAGTCCATCTGGATGATCCGCGGGCCGAGACTGTAGCCGCGTCCCGGAAAGGAAGACAGCAATCCCGCATCGGTCAGGACCTTGAGATAGCGGTAGAGGGTCGAGCGGCTGAACCCCAAGCGGCCGAGCATCGCGTCGAACTCCCATTCCGGGCGTTCCTCGTCGAAAAGGTCCAGAATGCCCAAGAGTTTTTCGTGGCTCTGCATGTCGCGTCCCGTGTCTCCGCCTGCGGTCCCTCGCGGGACAGTAGGAGAGGGGAGGGAAGGTGCCAAGTCCGGGAGCCTGTTTTTATAGAAATCCTACAATGTGAGATAATTTGTTGACTTGGGCGACAGCCCTCCGTAGCCCTTGATCCTGTGAAGGAGAACCAAGGGAGAAAAGAATGGACACCCAAGTCACCATTGTCGGGGCGGGGCCCGTGGGGCTGACCCTCGCGGTCGATCTCGGTCTGCAAGGCATCACATGCACATTGGTCGAAAAGAAACCGCAGCCGGAATTCCTGCCGAAGATGGAACGCTGCAATGCCCGCACCATGGAAATTTTCCGGCGTATGGGATTGGCCGAACGGATAAGGGAGGCGGGGCTGGATGGCGATGTGCCGATGGACGTGTTCGTCGTCACGAAGATGACGGAAAAGCCCCTGCTGCATCTGGAATATCCATCGGTGAACGAGGCCCGCGCCATTTGTGAAGCCTCGGAGGATACGTCCGAGCCGGCCGAGCCGTATCAGTTGATTTCCCAGTATACCGTGGAGCCGCTGCTGAAATCCGTGGCGGAGAAACTGCCCACGGTCACCCTGGCCTACGATACGGAATTCGTCGATTTCAAACAGGATGCCCGCTCCGTCGTCACCACCTTGCGCCGTGGGGACGGACACACCTACGAACTGCGCTCCGACTATATGGTCGGCTGTGACGGCGGCGCGAGCCCGGTGCGCAAGACGCTCGGTATTCGTCTGCGTGGTGAAGGCAACCTGATGCAACTGCGTCAGGCGCTCTACCGTTGCGACGATCTGTTCGACCGTCTTCCGCTGGGCGAGGGGCCGGGACACGGGCGGCATTACCATGTCGCGGACAATCAGGCCTCCTTCCTCATCATGCAGGACTCGACCAAACACTGGACCCTGCACGCCGTCGTCGAAAGCGACGCGGCAATGGCCAGCCAGTTCGAAAAGGTCGTGGGCGCGGATGTCGATTACGACATGCTCTATGTCGGGGAATGGAAACAGAACCTGCTGCTGGCCGACCGCTACGGGCACGGTCGGGTTTTCCTCGCCGGGGATGCCGTCCATCTGGTGATCCCGACCGGCGGCCTCGGCATGAACACCGGCGTGGGGGATGCCATCGACCTGTCGTGGAAACTGGCCGCGACGCTTCAGGGCTGGGCCGGGCCGAACCTGTTGCGCTCCTACGAGGTCGAGCGCCGCCAGATCGGCGACCGCAACATCGGCGCGTCACGCTATGCCTCGCAAGGCCGCCGCAAATGGCGCGGGCAATGGCGACCCGGCTTCAACGACGACACGGCGGAGGGGCAGGCCCTGCGGGACAATCTTGCGCAGGTTGCAGACGTCGAACAGCGCAAGACCAACGAAATGATCGGCGCCGAGCTTGGCTATCGCTATGTGGACAGCCCGGTGATCTGGGACGAGCCCGGCGGGCCGGAGCATCTGTTCCGCAGCTACAACCCGACCGCCTGGACAGGCGTGCGGATGCCGCATGTCTGGCTCGCTCCCGGACAGTCGATCAACGACGGATTCGACCGCGGCTATTCCCTTGTCCGGTTCTCCGACAAGACCGATGCGGTGAGCGAACTTGCTGCCGCGTTCAAGCGGATCGGAGCGCCGTTCCGGGTGGTCGACCTGCCGGACCCGAAACTGCGCGAGCTTTATGGCCGGGACCTGTTCCTGCTGCGCCCCGATCTTCACATCGTGTGGCGTGGCAATGCCCTGCCGCAGGAGCCGATGACACTGGCGCTTCTGGCCACCGGCTATCCGGTCGAGGGAATGGGACGGCATCACCTCTGACCTGTCGGCCGCCGGACACGAAAAGCCCCCGGTTCCTGCGAACCGGGGGCTTTTGTGTCATGGTGGACAGGATCAGTGCGCGGGCGCCTTTTGCGGCAGGCCGAACCGACGCCAGACCCAGACAGCCCCGAGCACCAGCCCCGCCAGTTCGATCCAGAGGCCGAATGCTCCCACGTCCGCCGGGATCAGCAACATCAGACCCGCCGCCGCGACCCAGAGGCGTTCCGCGACCCCGAGCCGGGCGCGACAGAAGCCGACCATCGCGACGGACACCAGAAAGATGCCCGCCGAGGCCGACGCCACCGCCAGAACGATCCCCGGCCAGTCCCCCTGCATCAGCAGCGAGGGCGAGAAGACGAAGAGGAACGGCACGATGAAGGCCGGCCAGCCCACGCGCACCGAGGTCAGCGCGGTCTGCATCGCACTTGCCCCGGAAATGCTTGCGGCGGCGAAGGCGGCCACGGCGACCGGCGGCGAGATCATCGACATCATTCCGAAATAGAAGATGAAGAAATGCGCGGCGATCGGCATCACGTCGAGTTGCAACAGCGGCGGGGCCGCCAGCGTTGCCACCAACAGGTAGATGCCGGTGGTGGGCATCCCCATGCCGAGGAGGATGCACACGACGGCCGTCGCCAGCAGCAACAGCAGGAGGCTGTTCTGTCCGAGGCTGACGAGCAGGTAAGTCAGGCCGAACCCGAGGCCCGTCGTCTGGAGGACGCCGATCACGATCCCGGCGATGGCCCCGATCAGCACGATCTCCACCGATCCCCGGCCGGTGGTCAGGAGGGCCTCCCAGAGCTCTCGCGCCCGGACCCGCTGTCCCTTGTACCCGAAGACCAGGTTGAAGGCGATGACCGCCACGATGGCCCAGAACGCGGCCTCCGTCGGGGATTTGTTCTCGCTGAACAGAAGCCAGATCAGCACCGCGAAGGGCAACGGAAAATACCATCCCGCGCGGAGAACATCGGCAAGCCGCGGGATCATCTCCTCGGGCACGGGCGGAATGCGTTTCACCCCGGCCTCGAGATCGGCCTGCACGAGCACGGCAAGGAAGAAGAGGAAGGAAGGGATGATCGCGGCGACCACGACGGTCGCATAGGAGGTCTGCAACAGCTCCGCCATGAGGAAGGCCGCAGCCCCCATGACCGGGGGCATGAGCTGTCCGCCGGTGGAAGCCACCGCCTCCAGAGAGGCGGCCATGCGGGGGCTGTACCCGCCCCGTTTCATCAGCGGAATGGTGATGACGCCGGTGGAGGCGACATTGGCCACGGCACTGCCGGAAATGGAGCCGAACAGGGCGGAGGAGACGATCGCCATCTTGGCCGCGCCGCCGCGACGGCGACCGACGAGGGCTGTGGCGAGGTCGGTGAACCAATGCGCCCCGCCCGTCGCCTGCAAGACCGCTCCGAACAGGATGTAGATGACCACGATGGTTGCCACGATCTTGATCGGCGAGCTCATCATCGCGGTTGAGTCGATGGTGAGATATCCCAGCAGTTCGTCCAGCGGGCTGGCCCGCCCGCCCAGAGCGCCCGGCACCTTGTCGGCCAGAAGCGCGTAGACGAGGAAGACCAGCACCACCGCAACGAGGCTGAACCCCGCCTTGCGTCTCAACGCCTCGAGCAGGAGCGGGATCAGCCCCATGCCGATCCAGGAGATTTCCTGTTCGTAGCGGAAGAAATTGGTGGAGATCAGCGGATAGCGCCAGGCGGTCCAGAGGCAGATCCCGAGTCCGGCAGCGGCCAGAAGGAAGTCGACCCAGCGCGGATAGACCTGCTTCGGTGTCGATATGTAGGACGATCCGATGGCGCAGCCCAGGATGAGGAACAGGAGCTGTTCCTGAAAGACGGAGACCCCGAAACGGGAGGCGATATTTCCCCCGAGAACGAGGGCGAAGAAAGTGATGCCGAGACCGAGGGCCCGGTCCAGCGCCGTGACCGGCTTTGACATAATGTGCATGTGCGTGTCCTGTCCGTGTGCAGGAAGGGAAGCGCGGACATCGGGGAGTTTTCGTTGCTGACGCTCAACCGGGCGTCTCCCGCGTCCGTCGTCATCTCGCGCCCGCCCCTGTCCGGGGCGGACACGTGGCAGGTTCACCGAGCGTCGAGCCCGGCCTCCTCGTAATAGCGCAGCGCGCCGGGGTGGTAGTCCATGCCGAAATCCGTGTGAAGCCGTTCCGTGCTGTAGTCTGCCCAGAGCGGACCGGAGGCATGAAGTGCCGCCTCGTTTTCGGCCAGTGCACGGGTCACGGCGTAGACGACATCCTCCGGCACATCCTTATGCGCGAAAAGGACGGTTTCGTAGACATGCAGCCCCGTCGGTTCCTCGATCCCGTCCAGCCCCTCGGCCGGTTCCACCACCTCGATCCGGGTTTTCGGGAGAGCGGCCATCATCTCCTCGTCCGGCTCCAGCGGGACATAGCGGATCCCGCCGTCGATCGTTGCATCCATTTCCCGAACCGCGGCGGAGCCGGCGGCCGCGATCACCGCATCCACCTGCCCCTCCCGGAAAGCCTGCCAGCTGTTGGGCAGCGAGGTGACAGGGACGCCCGTGACATCGTCGCGGCTCATTCCCGACCCGGCCAGAAAGGCGTCCCAGAAATATTCGAACAGCGGAGAGGCGTTGTAGCCGGACGGAATGCGTTTTCCTTTCAGCTCGGCCACGGTGCTCACGCCGCTTTCGTTGGAGACGATCACACCTTGCACAAAGGGCGCGAGGGTGGCGACGATGCGGAGATTCTCATGCGGCTGCCCTTCCGACAGCATCGTGCCCGTGACGCCCATGTAATATTGCATGGAATTGGAAATGCCGAAGTCGATCCGGCCCATATCCACGCCCGTCATGTATTGCTGTGTCCCGGCCATTGCCTGCGGACGCATCTGATGGTCCGACTGTGACGACACGACGTTCGACACGGCCGCGCCGAGCTGCGCCACCGCGCCGCCTTCGGTCGTCCCGACACTGAGAACCTGTGCCGAAGCCGCCGTGGCCAGAGACATGGCCAGTCCGGCCACCAATCCCGTGATCTTGAGCATCTTCTCCTCCCTGTGATGCGATTTGGTGGTCAGGCAGCAGGTGTCCGGCTGCCTGACCCTGCGGTATCAGTCCTTCTTCAGCCCGAAAAAATCCTGTGCGTTGCGATAGGAGATCTTTTCGCGGGCTTCCGGAGACATCTCGATGGATTCCAGAACCTTGATCGTGTCACGGATATAGCCCGGCCCGCGTTCCGGATCGAACGGGCTGTCCGAGGCGAAGAGCACCTTGTCCTCGCCGTAGAATTCCAGCCCGCAAAGCGTCGCGGCCCGCGAACCGAACACGGCGGTGTCGGCGTAGAAATCCTTGAAATAGTCCAGCGGGCGCTTCTTGAGGCTCTTGAGCACGAGGCTCAGATCCTCGTCGGTTGTGCGTTTGCCGAGCTGGTCCATCCCCGGCCCGACGCGCCCCTCGAAATAGGGGACCATGGCGCCGAGATGGTGCCCCAGCACCTTCAGGTCCGGCAACCGGTCCATCATGCCCGAGAACACCAGCCGCGCCATGGCCGCGCTGGTTTCGTAAGGCCAGCCGAAGGTCCACCAGATCTCGTATTTGGATTTCTCCTCGTCGATGTAGTCCGGCATGTTGGAACCGCGCGACGGGTGCAGGAGCACCGGCTTGCCATGCCTTTCCGCCATCTCGAAAACCGCGAAATATTCGTCGTTGTCGAGCGCGCGGCCGTTCACGTTGGTATGGATCTGCAACCCGTTGGCGCCCAGATCGGTGAAGGCCCGTTCCGCCTCGACCGCGGCATTGGGGGAATTCATCGGCAGCGAGGCGATGAACCCGGCGAAGCGGTCGGGATGACGGTCGACCAGGTCGGCCATGCCATCGTTGGCCAGACGCGCATATTCCTCCGTCTCCGCCGGGGCGCCGAGGCTTTCGAGCGGCGGCATGCCCAGCGAAAGTATCTGGGTGTAATCGTCGAACTGGTCCATCACGCGGAAGCGTTCTTCCAGATCGTAGATCGCCGGAATGCCCCGCATCCTCTGGCCGATATCGCGGATCGTCCCTTCGGAGGTCTGCATCTTGTCCCACAACGGTTTGGGAAAGAAATGGTTGAAGGCGTCGATGTATCTCACTCTTTGTCCTCCTTGAGATCGTTCCAGGCAAGGCTACGAAGCCAGGGGAAATGTGACAAAGACCGTTTGCCTCTTAATGATATAAGAAATACTTCTATCTTATCCGGAGAAGGCAGGAGGAGCCGCGGATGAATCTCAAGCAACTTCGCTATTTTGCCGAGGTCGCCCGGTGCGGAAGCCAGACATCCGCGGCGCAACGGCTGAATGTGTCCCAGCCGGCGCTGGGGCTCCAGATCCGCGAACTGGAGGCGGATCTGGGCGTGCGCCTCTTCCATCGCCGCAGCCGGGGCATGGAGCTGACCGCCGCGGGAAAGGAACTCCTCGGCCGGACCGACCGGGTCCTGCGCCAGATGGAGGAGATGCGGCAGGCCATGCGCGCCTTTGCGGAGGTTCCCCGCCGGAGGCTGAGCCTCGGCACGCCGCCCACGCCGGGAAAGTTGCTGGTGCCGCCGCTGCTGCGGGCCCTCGCGAGCCAGGAGGCGGTCACGCTGGCGCTTCACGAAGGACTGTCCTCGGACCTGGCGGCCCATATCAGGAGCGGAGACCTCGATCTCGCCCTGACCTACGATCCGGTGCCGGACGCGACCCGGCCAAGTGCCGTCCTCGCTCATGACGACCTCATTCTGGTCGGCCCTCCGGGACGGCTGGGCGGCGGGGAAGAAGCCGTCAGCTTTCGCGCGCTCGGGGCCTTTCCCATGGTGATGGACAGCCCGAAGCAGATCACGCGGCGCCTCCTCGACAAGATGGCGCATCAGGAAAATGTCGAGCTTCAGGTCGTGCTCGAGGTGGATTCCGTCAATCTCAAACGCGAGGTCATCCTCTCTCAGGGCTGTTTCGCCATCGTCCCGCGCGGCCTGTTCGTGGAAGCCCTCACGGAGGGGCGTTTCGCCTGGGCGCCGATCGCCGATCCCTGCATCACCCGCACGCTCTACCTGATGGCGCGCCGGGCATTGCCCGAGGAGGATTTCGCGCTGATCCTCGAGACCCTGTCCCCCATCGTCGCGGACTACATCCGCAGTGCCGAGGTCAACTGGCGTCGGCCATAGGCGCCGGCAGACCGGATCAGCCGGGATCGTTCGCCGCCGCGAGGCGGCCGGCAAGGGCGGGAAGGGCGGCGACGATCAGGAATACCCGCAGGACGTGATGCGCCGCGACCATCGCCGGGTCGATCATCAGGGCCAGGGCCACGACCCCCAGTTCCGGCGCGCCGCCCGGCAGGTAGGACAGGAAGAGCGGCGCGGTCCCGACGCCGGTGAGCGGCGCGACCACGCTGGCCCCGGCGAGCGATCCCAGCGCGAGGACGATGCCGACGAGGGCGGCGAGCCAGCCGTCCCGGACGATCTGGCGCAGCGTGTAATTGGCGAAGCGCGCCCCCACGCCGGAGCCGATGACCACCTGTGCGAGGATCGACAGCAGCGGCGGGACATGCACCGTCACGAGCCCGGTCGCATGCAGCAGCGCCGAGACGAGCAGGGGCACCAGCAGCATTCCCGACGGAAGGCGGACGCGCGAGGCGACGAACCAGCTTCCCACCGCGGCAAGGGCCAGAAGCCCGTGGCGCAGCGGGTCGAGCGCCTCGGCGCCGTGGAAGGCGGTGCGGTTGGCGGCGGCGAGGTCGATGCCGGAGATCTGCTGGATCACGATGGGTGCCGTGACGAGAAGGACGATGAGCCTCGCGCTGTGGCAGAGGACGACGCGGTTCACCTCGGTCTTGTGCTCTTCGGCCAGCATGGTGACCACCGACAGCCCGCCGGGCATCGCGGCGAACATCGCCGTGGTGCGGTCCATGTTGCCCCAGCGGCGGAAGACGCCATAGGCGAAGAGCGCGAAGGCCAGAGACAGGAGCGACATGGCGAGCAGGCTCGCGCCCCAGCGGCCGGACTGGGCGACCACCTCCTGCGTGAAGCCGGTGCCGAGCATCGTTCCGATCGCCACCATGGCATAGCTGCGCCAGTTGGAGGGAAGGCCGGAGCGGAATTCCGTGGCCTGCGCGGTCAGGGCGGTGGCCGTCAGGCTTCCCAGCACCCAGGGCAGGGGCAGGGACAGCAGGTTGAACGTGAGCCCGCCCGCTGCGCCGATGGCCATGGTCAGGGCGCCGCGGCGGACGGGGGAAAGGGACATGCTCACCCCTCCGGCCGCGCGGTCTTGCGCCGGCGCAGCGACTTGAGAAGCGGCGCGCCGACAAGCACCAGCAGCATGATGACGAAGAGGGTCAGGGCGATGGGACGTTCCATCAGATAGGCGAGCGGATGCCCGTTCGAGATTTGCAGCGTGCGCACCAGTTCTCCTTCCATCATGCGGCCGAGCAGCAGGCCGATGACCGTTGCCGCGACCGGATAGTCGCTGCGGCGCATCAGCCATCCCAGCCCGGAGAAGGCGGCGACGGTGAGCGGTCCGGCGACGGTTCCGGTGATCCCATACCCGCCCCAGGCGCACATGGCCAGCACGCTCGGTACGAGATAGGCCAGCGGGACCCGCACCACCATGCCGAGGATCCTCAGCATCAGCAGGCCGATCACCGCCAGCAGCACGACCTGCCCAAGGTTGCCGAGGATGATCGAATAGACGATGTCGGTCTGGTTGCGGATGAAGGATGGCCCGCCGATGATGTTGTGGAAGGAAAAGGCGGCCAGCAGGACCGCCGTCGCCGCACCGCCCGGAATGCCGAGCGCGAGAAGCGCGGTCATCGAGCCGCCCTCGGAACTGCTGTTGGCCGATTCCGCGGCGATCAGCCCTTCGGGGGCGCCCTTGCCGAAGGCTTCGGGGGTTTTCGAGCTGCGCCGGGCCTCGCCGTAGGAGACGAGGTTGGCGACGGAGGAGCCCACGCCGGGGATCGCGCCGATCACCGCGCCGATCAGGCTACCGCGGATCAGCACCGCCGGATAGCGGAAGGTCTGCCCGACGCCTTTCAGGATCTTCGGAATGGAGATGTCCCGCTGGCTTTCGTCCTGCACGAGATAGCTGTTGCCGCGCAGGCGCAGAAGCTCGGAGGCGGCGAAGATGCCGATCATCGCCGGCACCACCGGGATGCCGTCGAGCAGGTGCGGGTTGCCCACGGTGGTGCGCATGATGCCGGTGGTGGACATGCCGATCTGGCTGAGCATCAGGCCGAAGGTGCCGGCCATCAGCCCCTTGGCGAGGCTCGACTCGTTCAGCGTGGCGATCAGGGTGAGGCCCCAGAGCACGACGATGACCATTTCCGAAGGGCCGATCTTGAGCACGAAGGCGGCCAGCGGCTCGATCAGCATCAGCAGCAGGACATATCCGACGAAGGTGCCGATGACGGAGGCGGCAAGCCCGAGGCCGAGCGCCTCGTTGTGCTTGCCCTGCCGGGCCATCGGATAACCGTCGAAGGCGGTCGCGATGGAGGAGGACGAGCCGGGAATGTTCATCAGGATCGCCGTCACCCCGCCGCCATAGGCGCCACCGGTGAAGATCGAGGTCAGGAAGAGCATCGCCTGGAGGAAGTCCATGCCGAAGGTGACCGGAAGGAAGACGGCCATGGCCATGGAAATCTGGAGGCCGGGGATCGAGCCGAAGATGAGTCCGATCAGGAGGCCGGGAATGACCCAGAGCCAAGGGGAAAGGCTGCTGAACAGCAGGTCGATGGCCTGCATCATGGCAAATTGGTCGATCATGTCAGAGCACCAGCGTCAGCATGGGGTAGGGGAAGAGGGAGCCGAACCCCTTGACGAGAAGGATGGTGAACAGCGCGGCGAAGAGCGGCGGTTGCCACCAGCCCTTGCCGCCGCTCATCACCACGCCGCCCCAGATGAAGAGGAAGGTCGCGACGTCGAAGCCGATCCCGGTCAGGGCAAGGCAGAATACGGCGAAGCCCGCGAGCAGCATGAGATCGCCCCGGACGGAGCCGGTGTCTTCCGTTGCCTCCGCGGCTGGCCTGCGGAAGGCGGCGATCACGATCACCAGCGTCAGGACGGCCATGGCGATGGCGACCGGGACGACGACGATCAGGTTGTTGAGGCGGGAGGAGGCGGAAACGGCGCTCCATGTGATGAACCCTGCGATGCTCAGCATGAGGCCGAGCAAGACGGCATGGGATGCGGAAAATTTGCGGGTCACCTGGTGTCCTCCCCGTTTGGCGTGTGCTGTGGGTGGCGCGGAGGGCGAGCCTCCGCGCCGGCCGGATCACTCCTGCGTCTCGAAACGCTTCAGGATGTCGAAGTTGGACTGGATGATCTCGGTGGTCCGTTCCGGCCCGAGCCATTCCGTGCCGATTTCCTGCGCCTGGAGGGAGGCGACGAACTCCTCGTCCTCGAGCACCGCCTTGTAGGCGTCGACCATCTGCTGAAAGGCTTCCGGGTGCTCTTCCTTGAAGGCGGCATGGGCGGCAAGGCCGCGCATCGAGCCGGCGAGCACCGGCACGCTTTCATGGCCGGCATCGGCCAGCGCCGCGTTGAGCGTGGGCGCGTCCCAGTTCGGATCCTGCGCGTCGGCGGCGATGGCCAGCGGACGCACATATTCCTCGATCGACAGGGTGCCGTCGGCGGCGAGCACCGTCATGTCCACCTGGCCGCCGGCCACGGCCGTGCGCGCAGCGCCGCCGGATTCGTAGGTCACGACGCGGACGGCGCTCCCGTCGAGGCCGAAGGCTTCGAGCGCCAGCTCCAGGTTGATCGCGCCGGTCGAGCCGGGGACGACCGAGACCTTCAGCGTGCCGGGATTCTCCGCGGCCGCGGCCATGAACTCGGCGAGCGTGGTATAGGGCGTGTCGGCATTGACCGCGAACAGGTCGTAGTCGTTCCACTGGCCGTTGATGAAGGCGAAATCGTCGAGCGTGTAATCCGCGTCGAACCGCAGGATGGCGTTGGTGATATAGGGGTGAATCGAGCTCGCGAGGAAATAGCTCCCGTCGGTCGGCATCTGCGTGAAATAGGTGTGGCCGACATGCCCGCCGCCGCCTTCCTGGTTGATGACCGAAATCGGCACGCCGATCTCGTCCTGGAGGCGCTGGGCGAGCGCGCGGGCGGTGCGGTCCGCCGAGCCGCCCGGTCCGAGCGCGACGACGAAGGTGATCTTGCGCGGCGGCCAGTTGTCCTGCGCGGCCGCGGCGAGCGGCGTCAGCGCGGTGGCCAGCGACAGGCCGAGCAGGCCGGCGGTAAACAGACGTCTTTTCATGATCGAGGTTCCTCCCTGAGATCTGCGACTAAAATTGTATTACAATACTTGTTATCGTTTCGATGGTTTTTTTGTCAATAGCGGGGAATTCGTTGACACATGTCCTTTCTATTCTGTATTTTGAGGGAAATTGTAAGGCAAACTCCCGGACGTGCCGGAGTGTTTGGAGGCTTGGATTGTCAACAAAACAGGAAGATTCGCGCGGCCTCGTCTCTGAGCGACTCGCATCCGAACTGCGCAGGGACATTCTCGACGGGCGCCTGGCGCCCGGCACGCGGCTGGGAGAGGTTGCCCTGGCCGAGCGGTTCGATGTGAGCCGCGGACCGGTGCGCGCGGCTCTCAATCTCCTGAACGAGATCGGCATTGTGACCATCGTGCCCAACAGCGGGGCGCGCGTGCGCGTCATCGGGCGCGAGGATGCGCAGGCGCTCTACGAGGTGCGCGCGGCACTCGAGGGCGAGGTGGCGATGCTGGCCGCGCAAAAGGCGGGTGCCGAGACGGCGCGCCGCCTGAGGGACCTTCTCGGCCAGCACGCGGGGGAGATCCGGGCGCGTCCCGACGGGGCCTATCTCCAGACCGGCGGAGACCGGGATTTCCACCTGGTGATTGCGGAGATGGCCGCGAATCCGATCCTCGAGCGCTACCTGTCGCGGGATCTCTATCCCCAGCTCGCGCTTCTGCGGGTCAAGCATCGCAACGTGAGGGGGCGCGGGGCCGAGGCCCTGCGCGAACACGAACGGATCGCGGCGGCGATCGCGGACGGCGACCCGGAAGTCGCCGGCCTGCTGATGCGCCGTCACATCCGCAACAGCTGGACGGCGCTGGAAGCGCAGCTGTCCGAGACGGAGGAAGATCGCACATGAAACAGCATCGTATCCCCGCCGTGTTCATGCGCGGCGGCACGTCCAAGGCCGTCGTCCTGAAACGGTCCGACCTGCCCGCGGAGGAGGCGGACTGGCCCGCACTCTTCGCCGCCATTCTCGGCAGTCCCGATCCGCACAAGCGTCAGCTCGACGGCATGGGGGGCGGGATTTCCTCTCTCAGCAAGATCTGCGTGATCGGCCCGTCCACGCGGCCCGACGCGGATATCGACTACACCTTCGCGCAGGTGGGGGTCGTGGACGAGACGGTGGATTTCAGCGGCAACTGCGGCAACATGAGCTCCGCCATGGGGCCTTTCGCCTATGACGAGGGGCTGGTCGCCGGGCCGCGGGACGGCGAGGCCGTGGTGAGGATCCACAACACCAATTCCGGCAAGGTCATCGTGTCGCGCTTCCCCGTCGCGGAGGGAGAGGCCGAGGTCAGCGGCGATTTCGCCATTCCGGGCGTGCACGGGACGGGGGCGCCGGTGGCGCTCGATTTCCTCGATCCCTCGGACACGTTCGGGCGGGGCGCGCTGCCGAGCGGGCATCCCGTGGACCGGCTGGAGCTGTCGGACGGGCGTTCGGTGCGGGTGACGATGATCGACGCCGCCGTACCCTCCGTCTTCGTGGCGGCGGCGGATGTGGGCGGGAATACCTGTGTCCACCCGGAGGAGATCGACGCGGACGACGCGCTGATGGCGCGGCTCGAGGAGATCCGCCAGCGCGCCTCCGTCGCGATGGGGCTGACGCCGGATCGCGACGCCGCCGCGCGCCGCATCGCCACGCCGAAGGTGGCGATGGTGGGGCCGGCCGCTGACTATGCCGACCTGTCCGGGGAATGCCATGCCGCCGCGACGCAGGACTTGCAGATCCGCATGATCTCCGCGGGACAGGCCCACCGTGCCGTGCCGATCACCGGCGCGCTGGCGCTGGCCAGCGCCGCACTGACCGGGGAAACGGTGGTGGCCGGATGTGTCTCGGAAGGGGCGGATCCGCTGAATTTGCGGATCGGCACCCCGAGCGGGATCGTCACCGTCGGTGCGACGCGCGACCCGGATGACGGGAAGATCGCTTCCGCCCGCATCCTTCGAACCCAGAGGCGCCTGATGGAAGGGCAGGTCCATGTCCCGGCAGACCGCCTTTCACCTTCCGCCCCCACCGCATGAAGAAAGAGAAGAATCCATGCTCAATCACGAGATCAATCGCACTTTCAAACACCGTCTCCTGACCGGAGGCCCTGTATTGATGCCCGGTGCGGCCAATGCGCTGGCGGCGCGGATCATCGAGGACCAGGGGTTCGAGGCGGTCTATCTCTCCGGCGCGGGACTGACCAATACCTATCTCGGCATGCCGGACCTGGGGTTCGTGAACCTGACCGAGATCGCGCAGCACACCTCGACCATCCGGGACGCGACCGAGCTGCCGATCGTGGTCGATGCCGACAACGGCTTCGGCAATGCGCTGAACGTGCGCCACACCATCCGCACGCTGGAGCGCGCCGGGGCAAGCGCGGTGCAGCTCGAGGACCAGAAGACGCCCAAGCGCTGCGGGCATTTCTCGGGCAAGGAGGTCGTGCCGCTCGACGAGGCGCGCTCGCGCATCCGCGCGGCGGTGGATGCGCGCCAGGACGAAAACATGCTGATCGTGGCGCGGACCGACGCGCGCGCCACCGACGGGTATAACGAGGCGCTGGACCGCGCCGCGGCCTTCGTCGAGGACGGGGCGGACATCACCTTCGTCGAGGCGCCGCAGAGCGTGGAGGAATTGCGGGGCATCCCCGCCGCGCTGAAGGACACGCCGCAGCTGGTCAACCTCGTGGTCGGGGGCAGGACGCCGATCCTCGACGCTTCGGAACTGGGGGAGATGGGCTTTTCGCTCATCCTCTATGCCAATGTGGCGTTGCAGGCCGCGGTCCACGGCATGCAGAAGGCCCTGGGCCAGCTCAGGGAAAACGGCCGGATGGACGAGGACGGCCCGGTCGCGAGCTTCCTCGAACGTCAGCGCATGGTGCGCAAGGATCTCTTCGACGAACTGGAACAGCGCTACGCGGTCTGAATTTCGCACGCCGGACCGCCCGGTGGCGGAGATCTTGGGGGGATGATCCGCTCCGCGGACCTCTCCGATCTCACCGGGCATAGGTGATGTCGATCTCGATCCGCCGGTTTCTGGCGCGGCCCTCCTCTGTCGTGTTGTCCGCGATCGGGCTGCTTTCGCCGCGGCTTGCGGTCAGCACGCTGGCGGGGTCGACGCCGCGGGAGACGAGGGCGCGTGTCACCGCGCCGGCGCGGGCCGCGGCGAGGCCGAGGTTGTCGCCATAGGGGCCGCCGGCAAGGGGAATGTCGTCGGTATGGCCGGTGACGACGATCTGGCGGTCGGGGCGGTTGCTGGCGGTTGCGATACGTTCCATGACCGCGCGGGCGTCCGCCGACAGCTCGGCAGAGCCCGAGGCGAAGGACCTCTGCGGGTGTGCGGGCATCGCCCAGTCGGCCAGCGGAACGCCCCTCGAATACTGGCACATCGCCTTCGCGCGCCACGAGATCGTCCTTGCCGAAGGGGTCGAGGCCGAAAGCCTCCATTTCGGCCCGGAGGCGCTCAGAACGCTGCACCCGGACGGGATCGAGGAGCTGCGTTGCCTCTTCGGGGCGCGCGATTTCGGCGCGGGGCGGGGGCTCGCCCGAAGGGAGGTCCGCGGATCGCGGGCGCGCAGGCTCGTCGAGCGGATCACCATGAACGGGCATGCGTTGCAGGACCATGCCGCACTGCGCTAGCGCGGGGCGCGGGGCGTCAGTCGAGCGCCACGTCGACGCGCGTTTCCTTCTCCTGCGGGACCGCTTCCGTCCGGGGAGTTGCGATCGCGTTCTGGTGAAGGCGGATGCGCCAGAGATGATAGGCGACGCGGTGGAGCCACCGGAGCGCGTCGAGCCGGGCGAGCGCGATCTCGTCTGAGATCCGTCCGAAGACGGCATCCTCGACGATCCGGTCGCGGGGATGTTTGCGCTGATCGTGAAGAAGCCGCCGGAGCCGGTCGAGCATCTCCTCCGTTGCCGGATCGTCCGGGGACCGCGCCTGCCGCGCCGCCGCGGACACGATGAGACCGCGCAGGCGGCGCAGGCGCGGCGTGTCGCCGAGCGCGGAGATCCGGCGCCTCTGGTCGCACCGGTAGAGGAGCCGCAGCAGATGATCGAGCGCGTGAAAGCATTCCGCGACCGTCGCCGCGAGATCGGGACGGTCGGCGGGAAGCCTGATGCGGTCGAGATAGTCGCGCAGCTCGATCAGGGCGGCCTCGATCTCCGCGCGGGCGGGAAGTCTCGCATCGGGCGGGAGATCGGCGCCGAGACTGCGGCAGAGATGGTCGCAGACCGCCGTGTTCAGCCGCGCGAGCGTCGCCACGGCAAGCTCCGCGGCGATGTTCGGGACGCCCAGAACGGCGGGGTCGAGCCCTCGGGTCAGGGGTGAGCCGCGCTCGGGGACGAGCCATTCCACCAGCCGCGCGAACTGGCGCGTGACCGGCAGCATGAGGGCGACGCCGGCCCCGTTGAAGAAGCTGTGAAACCCGACGAGCGCGATCTGCCCGCTTCCCTCCGCGATCCACGGCGCCGCGACGGCGGTGAACGGGCCGAGAAGGAAAAATGCGATGAGGCCGGTCATCAGGTTGAAGAGCACATGGGCAAGGCCGGTCCGCCGCGCCATCGTCCCGCCGCCGACCGTCGCGAGAAGCGCGGTGAAGGTCGTGCCGACATTCATGCCGATGACGAGCGCCGCGGCCTGCGGGAAATTGATCGCCCCGGCGCCGAGTGCGGCGAGCGCGGTCGCGACGCCCGCGCTCGAGGATTGGGTCACGAGGGTGATCGCGATGCCGATCGCGACGAGTTCGAGCCGGCCGATGATCGTGTCGGGCGGAAAATCCGAGGGCGTGAGCACGCCGCTGAAGGCGGCGAGACCGTCCTTGAGATAGTCGATCCCGACGAACAGGAGGCTGAACCCCGTCACGGCCTGCCCCAGCAGCACGAGCCGCGCCCGGCCCGACAGCTGGAGGAGCGCGCCGGCAAGGATCAGCGGCAGCGCCAGTTCGCCGAGATCGAGCTTGAAACCGAGCGTCGCCACGAGCCAGCCGGTGATCGTCGTGCCGATATTCGCGCCGAAGATGATCCCGAGGGCCTGTGAGAAGGTGAGCATGCCGGAGGCGACGAAGCCGACAGCCGCGACGGTGGTGACGCTGGAGGACTGGACCACGGCCGTGGTCAGCGCCCCCGTGATCGCCCCGCTGAGCGGTGTGCGGGTGAACCGGACGAGCAGCGCACGCGTCTGTCCCCCCGCGAGCCCCTTGAGGCCGGAGGTCAGAAGCAGCATCCCGACAAGAAACATGCCGATGCCGCCGAATGCGGAGAGCGTTTCGCGGATCATGACCTGCAATACCACGCCACGGGATGAGGGCAATCGGGCTTGTCTGCCAGCCGGGCGCGGGCGATCCTGGGGGCGGGAGACACCGGACCTGTCCCGCGGGCCCTTGCGGGGTCGCCGAAATCCCGCGGCCGGCGCCCGGATCGGTGACGACGAGGCGGGGGCGGGGATGCGCGGCGTGCGTGCGATCCTCGTGAACGTGCCCGATATTCCCGGCGGTGCAAGACGCGCGTAGGGGCCGACGCGCGCAGACGGCATGAACAGGTCGGATGGAGAAGGCGACATGGATCATCCGCCGCGCCCATGGACAAGCCCGGACAGGCGCCGGGCCACGCCGCGCGGGCAGGCCGGGTGGAGAGGCGGCGGCACCCGAAAGGGCGGTCGTGATGCGAAAGGGCAAAGGGCCGGCTGTCGGCTCGGGGAGCCGGACTCCCTTCCGTTCCCGAGCCTTGTGGCGAGTTCGCCACCTGTCGGCTACAGCAGGTCAGCGGAGCCTCCGGGAACGCCATTCCCGGTCCGCCTGCCGCCGGGATGTCCTGTGCTGCGCCTTCCGGGAAATGTGGCTGGGGTGGTAGGATTCGAACCTACGGTACGCGGTACCAAAAACCGTTGCCTTACCACTTGGCTACACCCCAACGTGGGGGGCTAATTAGACCGAGTGCGCGCGGGGCGCAAGCCCTTTTTCGCGAAATATTCCACCGGCGGAGACCTGCCGGGCGCGGGGTCCGTCGGCGGCGGGAAACGGGGCGGGGCGGGCGGTGTCGGCCGCCCCTGCCGAGCTCAGGAGGAGACCTGCTCGCGCAGCACGGCGGCGGTCAGGGAGGCCATGAGATAGATGCCCGCGAAGATCAGCAGCGAGAGCATCGTGTTCTCGAACTTGCGCGGATAGGTGGGTTCGTCCGGGGCGACCGGGCGGGAAGAAAGCGACAGGTAGCGCACCTGGCGGTTGGCCTCGATCCGGGCGGCCTCGAGCGACTGGATCGCCTGCTGCGCCATCGCCTGCCGGGTGGCGAGATCGACCTCCGCCATGCGCAGCTCGGCACTGACGCGGGCGAGCGAGTTGGAGCTGCCCTGCGCCTGCGTCAGCTGCGAGCGCAGGTTGGCGATCAGCGCCTCGAGCCGCCGGATGTCGCCCTGCGCCCCATCCACGCGCGCCTGGTTCGGGCGCGGGTTGTCGAGGAGCTGCTGCAATTCGAGCCGCTTCTGCTGCAACTGGGTCTCGAAGGAGGAGACCTGGCCCATGATCGAGGCGGTTTCGGCATCGGGGGAGATGATGCCGAGCTGTTCCTGAAGCGCGACCACGCGCTCCTGCGCGTCGGTCATCTTCTGTTCGGCATCGTCGAGACTGTCGCGCGCGCCCTTCATCTGGTCCTCGCGCAGCCTCTGGGTCAGGTGGTCCACCTGTTCCTCGGCATAGTCGATGAGCAGTTCGGAGAAGCGCTGCGAGGTCTCGGGATCGGCCGCGATCACCTCCATGCGCAACAGCCCCTCGGTCGGGTCGTAGCCGATGCTGATCTTGTTGCGATAGACCTTGTAGGCCTGTTCGTTGGTCGGGTTTTCCGGCAGGCGCTGGATCGCGTCGATGGCCTCGGAGGAGAAATGCGCCTTGAACCCCGCGTCGGCGTCGAGCCGCAGCATCGCATCGCGCGAGTTGAGGAAATCCTGCACCGCGATCGAGTCCTGCGAGGTGGCGAAGGAGGTGCCCGACAGAAGCCCACCGAGCCCGCCGCCGCCCATGCTCGGCGCCTCGGCCTGCTGGATGACGAAGGCGGACTTGGTCGCGTACATGGGCGAGGCGATGGTGTAGAAATAGATGCCGGCAAGGAGCGTCGGAATCCCGACGAAGACGGCGAGCCGGGCCACGAGAAGCAGCATCTTGCGCCGGCGGCGCCGGGCGATGTCCTGCTGGATCGCGGAGATCTCCGAATCGCGGCTGAGCCGGTCGAGGATGTCGGGCGAGGGCAGCTTCGGCGCCGGGTCCACCGTCTTCGGCAGCGCCGGTCCGGGGGTGGTGGTGAGCGCACGCGACTGCGGTGCCCCCTCCGTCGAGACGAGCTCGAGCATGGCGGCGCGCTGGAACGGGTCGATCCCCTGCTTGCGCAGCAGCCGGACCGCATCGAAATCCGAGGTCGCCGCGATCCCGTGCTTCTTCGCGACGCGCCGCGCCATGCGGAGCTGCCGCCCGGTCAGGCCCTCGCGGCGGATCTCGTCGATCTCGGCGTCGATGCCGGTTTCGTCGGCGGGCGTCACGTCGCCGGTCTTCGCCTCCTCCGTCTCGGGGGCGTCGAGCGTTTTGGCGACGGCGCCGCGTCCGCGCCTGCGCGGGGCGGTGTCCTGTTCCGGGGCCGCGCTATCCTCGGCGCCTTCCGCGGCGGCGGAGCCGGGAAAGGGCGCATCGCCGAACCCGTCCGCCCCCGCGTCGTTGTCGAAAAGGCGGTCGGGGTCGGGGGCGGCGGGACGCTCCTGCCGCGGGCCGTTCTCCCCGCGCGGGAGCGGCGCATCGGCACCGGCCTCCGGCGCGGCGGAGGCGCTGGCGGCACGCGGGGCACGGCGGACACGAAACTTCTGCGCTTTAACCTTGGTAGTCATAAAGTGCTTTCGCCTCTTCCAGAGTGTCGAACATGTGCAACTTTCCGTTGCGCAGCACCGCGGCCGAGCGGCAGAATTTCTCGAGCGTCGCCGCCTGGTGCGATACCACGACGACGGTCGACCGTTCGAGCCGCTCGCGCAGGATCCCGCCGGCCTTGCGGTTGAAGTTCACGTCCGCGGTCGACGGCATCCCCTCGTCAATGAGATAGATATCGAAATCGAGCGCGAGCAGCAGCGCGAAGGACAGCCGCGAGCGCATCCCCGCCGAAAAGGTCGAGACCGGCATCTCGAAATATTCCTCGAGATCGCAGAGCCAGCGGCAGAACGCCTCGACATAATCCGGATCGAGATCGTAGAGTTCCGCGATGAAACGGACGTTCTCGCGCGCCGTGTGCTTGCCGATGAGCCCGCCCATGAACCCGAGCGGAAAGGACACGCGGCAGCCGCGGCGGATCTCTCCCTCGTCAGGCTTCTCGAGGCCCGACATCATGTTGATGATCGTCGTCTTGCCCGCGCCGTTCGGGGCGAGGATGCCGAGCGAATTGCCGAGTTCGATGCGAAAAGAGGCGCGGTCAAGGATCACCTTGCGCTGTTTCCCGGTCCAGAAGGACTTGCTGACATTGTCGAACTCGAGCATCGGTCTCTGCCCTGAAACTGCCTGATCCCCGCGCGCGGGTCTGCCGAAGGGTCTTTACATAGTCTGCCTTTCAGACGGCATTATGTCGTCGCTTCCCCCCTAAATCCATCTCAGAACGTGCAATTGTGGCCACAATGAGGCCCGATCGCGTGGATTTGGCCTCATCGCGCATACAGTGCACCCCGGAGGGGATCTAGTGGTGCCGTTTCTGGACGCGACACAGTTTCCCCGCCACGATGGAGACGATCGCCGCCGCGAAGGAGAAGAGCGCGCCCATCTTCGCCGCGGCCTGCACCGGGGTCTCGCCGAGCATGGTGCCCGCGTCGAAGGCGACGGAGGCGATGAAGAGCGAGACGGTGAAGCCGATGGCGGCGACGCAGCCGATCACCAGCAGGTCGATCGTGCGCATCCCCTTGGGCAGCCCGAGCCGCAGCACATGCGCCGCGAGCATGCCCATGAGCAGGATCCCGACCGGCTTGCCGATCAGCAGGCCCGCCAGCACGAGCCAGGTCGGCTCGCCGATCGCGTTGAACTCGACGCCCGCATTCAGCAGCCCGAAGAAGAAGAGGATGACCTCCACCGGCATTTTCAGCTTGTGCTCGATGTCGTTGAGAAGGTCCGACAGATGTTCTTCGGCCTCCGCGAAGATCCCGAAGGCGCGGTCGGCATGGGGGATCGTCGGCACGATCGGCAGAAGCCCGAGCGCCGGGTGGATGCCCGCCCGCATGAACCCGTACCAGGAAATGCAGCCGGCGATCAGATAGGGCCAGAAGGAGAGGTTCTTGCGCACCCAGGTGGAATTCGGGCGCAACTGGTTGCCGGCATCGAGCTTGCGCGGCAGCCAGTTGACCAGAACGAAGACGAGCGCCGCCACGCCGAGCGACAGGAGCAGCCATTCCGGCGCCAGCTCGCCGGTGGGATAGAAGATCGCGAGGATCACGAGCCCCGCCGCATCGTCCGCGATCGCGAGGAGCAGCAGGAAGCGCACCGCCGGATGACCCGCGCCGAAGACCACGCGGCCGACGAGATAGGAGAACGCGATGTCGGTCGCGGTGGGCACGGCCCAGCCGTGTTTCACGGCGTCGAACGTGTCCGAGCCCAGGACCAGCGCGAGGCCGAGGTAGACGGCGATCGGGCCGATCATGCCGCCCGCGGTGGCGATGAGCGGCGTCGCCGCCTTCTTGCCGCGCAGGCTGCCGTTCCTGAGGATCACTGCCTCCCAGACCTCCTTCGCGGCGATGGCGAAGAAGAAGGCCATGAGCACGTCGTTGAACAGGTAGTGCATGGTCAGAGTGCGGTGGACATGGCCGGCCTCGTCGGCATGGGGATGGCCGATGAAGAAGTTTTCGGCGAGCGGAAACTCGACGAAGGCATGATAGGACTGTGCGTCAACATTCGCCCAGATCAGCGCGCTGATCGCGCCGAAAATGAGGAGAAGCGAATAGTTGGAGATGAAATTCCAGACTCGATACATGCCTGCCCTCCGGTCCCTGCTTGTTCAATCTTTCGGGGGGAATAGTGCATGGGGTCGGGCAGGGCAAGCGAGGGGAGCCTGGGCGGAGCGGATTTTCTTCGTGTCTGCGCGGGGTTTCAGCAAGAATTGATCGGGTTCCGATGCCGCCGCGGTTGTCCTTTCCCGCAGGGCGGGTATTGAGGCGCCATGAGTCTCGTCGACGACATCCGGGCCTGCCGCCTCTGCACTGCGCGTTTCGCCGCGACCCGGACCGGCCATGCCCCGCGACCCGTGGTCTGGTTCCGTCCCGGCGCGCGCATCCTCATCGCCGGTCAGGCGCCGGGGGCGCGGGTGCACGAGAGCGGCCGCCCCTTCACCGACGCCTCGGGCGAGCGGTTGCGCGAGTGGCTCGGGATCGACGCGGAAACCTTCTACGACCGCGACCGGATCGCCATCGTGCCCATGGGCTTCTGCTTTCCGGGATATGATGCGAAAGGCGCGGACATCCCGCCGCCGCCGCTCTGCCGGGCGACATGGCACGACCGGGTGATGGCGGAGCTCGGACAGGTCGAGCTGATCCTGCCCGTCGGGTTGCACGCGATCCGGTATCACCTCGGGCACAGGGGCAGCCTCACCGCGGCGGTGGCCGGCTGGCGCGATCACGCGCCGCGCGTCTTTCCCTTGCCTCACCCGTCCTGGCGCAATACGGGATGGCTGAGGAAAAACCCGTGGTTCGAGGCGGACTGCCTGCCCGTGCTGCGCGCCCGCGTGAAGGAGCTGCTATGACAGAGGAGACGCCGATCGACCGCGCCCATGCGGCGATGGAGGCTGCGCCGGGGGACGATACCGCGCGGCTGAGGTATTTCGAGCGCGTGGCGGATGGCGAATGGTTCCTGCTGCTCGAGGAGGAACACGCGGGCGACGGCCCGATCACCCCGCGGGTCTTTCCGGTGGAGGAGGACAGCTTCGTGCTGGCCTTCGACCGCGAGCAGCGGCTGGCGGAGTTCGCCGGCGGCGCGCCCTATGCGGCAATGTCGGGGCGGGTGCTTGCCGGGATGCTTGCGGGCTCGGGCTTCGGCCTCGGGCTGAACCTCTCGGTCGCGCCCTCCGAAATGCTCCTGCCGGCGCAGGCGGTCGACTGGCTGCACGCGACGCTCGGCACTGCGCCGGCGGAGGCGCATGGCCGCGCCGAGGAGATCTTTCCGCCGCACGGGCTGCCGGAGGCGCTGGTGGTCGCGCTCGACCAGAAGCTCGCCATTGCTGGGGGGCTGGCGAAACTCGCCTATCTCGCGGGCGTCGCCTATGAGGACGGGGTGCGCTCGCACCTTCTGGCCTTCGTCGACCAGGTGCCGGGCTCGGAACAGGCGCTGGCGCGGCTCGTTTCCGAGGCGCTGATCTTTTCGGGCGTGGAAGCGGGGGCGCTGGACGTGGCCTTCTTCCGGGCCTCCGATCCGCTCTGCGCGCCGCTCGCGCGCTACGGGCTGCGCTTCGACCTGCCGGCGCCGGAGCCGGTTTCCACCGGGCCCGCCGCGCCCGGCATGGATCCGGATGCGCCGCCGAAACTGCGGTGACGTGAGTATTTTCAGCAGCAAAAAGGCCTGTGGCGTCAGTAGCCTGCCGCCCGGTCCACGAGATGCAGGAAGGGCTCTCCGGCCTCGCCGCGGCGGATGTTTTCCGCGATGACGTCCGAAGCGGTGTCGGGCCGGGTGTCGGCGGCGACATGCGGCGTGACGGTGACGCGCGGGTGCGACCAGTAGCGATGGCCGGGGGGCAGGGGCTCGGTGCGGAAGACGTCGAGCGTCGCATGGGCCACATGGCCGCTGTCGAGCGCGGCGAGGAGGGCGTCGTCGTCGACCAGCGTGCCGCGTCCGGGATTGACGAGGCACGCGCCCTGCGGAAGCGCCGCGAGCCTGTCGGCATTCAGTATGCTTCGCGTCGGACTTGTGTCGGGCAACAGCAGCACGAGGATCTCCGCCGCTCCGAGCGCCGCGGAGAGGGCGTCGGGGCCTGCGAGGCAGGCGATGCCGGGCAGATCCTTCGGGCGTCTCGACCAGCCCGTGACCCGGAAGCCGAGACCCGCGAGCGCCGCGGCACAGGTCGCGCCGAGTTCGCCGAGGCCGAGGACAGTCACCTTGCGGTCGCGGGCGAGCGGGGGCACGACCCGCTCCCAGGTGTCGCGGGGGCCGGCGACGTAGCGGTCAGTGCCGAGGTGGTAGCGCATCACATGGCCGACGACATAGTCGCGCATCCCGAGCGCGAGCCCCGGCTCCACCATGCGGCAGAGCGGTTGGGTCAGCGTCGGGTCGGCGGCGATCTTCTCGACGCCGGCCCAGAGCGACAGCACCGCCTTCGTCCGGGTGAAGGGAGTGAAATCCCGCAGCGCATCGTTCGGCGCGTAGACGATGTAGTCGACCGTGTCCGGCGCGGCCTCGCGGGTCAGCCGCGCGCCCGCGATCCCTGCACGGGCGAGGGCGGCGGGCAGGGCGGTCGCGTAGGCGGGCCAGAGCCGGTCGGGGGCGGAGAAGAGGACGGTGGGGCTCACCGCCTGCCCCGCGGCTTGTGGATATGCGCCGACTGGACGATGCCGAAAGCCGCGAGCAGCACGATCATCGCCGAGCCGCCGTAGGAGACGAGCGGCAGCGGCACGCCGACGACGGGGGCGAGGCCCATCACCATCGACATGTTGACCGCGAAGAACAGGAAGAAGGTCGTCGCGATCCCGATCGTGACGAGCGCGCCGAAGCGGTCCTTGTTGTTCATCGCCGAGACCAGGCAGAAGACGATGATGCCGGCATAGAGCGCGAGCAGGGAGATCCCGCCGACGAAGCCGAATTCCTCCGCCAGGGTGGTGAAGATGAAGTCGGTGTGCTTCTCCGGCAGGAAGTTGAGCTTCGACTGGGTGCCCTGCATGAAGCCGCGGCCGGTCCAGCCGCCGGAGCCGAGGGCGATCTTCGACTGGGTGATGTGATAGCCCGCGCCGAGCGGGTCGGAGGAGGGATCGAGGAAGGTGTCGATCCGGCGGAACTGGTAATCCTTCAGGAGCTGCCAGGGCGTCCCGCGCGAGGAGAGGACGGTGGTCACGGCGCCGATGCCCATCGCGATCACCACGCCGAAATACCACCAGGACACGCCGGCGGCGAACATCACGATCGCGCCCCCGGCCATGAGGAGGATGGCCGTGCCGAGGTCGGGCTGCTTGAGCACGAGGACGGTGGGCAGAAGGATCAGGAGCACCGGGATGAGCACCCAGAGCGGGCGGGAGGCCTTTTCGACCGGGAGCCAGTCGTAATAGGCCGCGAGCAGCATCACGAGCGAGATCTTCATGAGTTCGGAGGGCTGGAGGCTCAGCGGGCCGAGGTCGATCCAGCGCTGTGCGCCCATGCCGACCTCCCCGAAGAATTCGACGAAGACCAGCAGGAGGAAGGAGCCGATATAGGCCACGCCCGCGATGTTGCGCCAGAACCAGATCGGCACCATGCCGATCATCAGCATGGCGATCATGCCGACCGCGAAACGCTTCATCTGCGGTTCGGCCCAAGGCTGGAACGAGCCGCCCGCGTTCGAATAGAGCATCAGGAAGCCGACGGCGGCCACCGCCGCGAGCAGCAGCACGAGCGGCCAGTTGACGTAGAGCACCTTTCGCAGCCCGGTCGGGATGGTCTTGAGATTGCTTTCGAGGTAGCTCATGCGCGGCTCTTCTCCGTGCCGTCCGCGATCCGGTCGCGCAGGGGCAGGGCGCGGAAGCGTTCGCTCACCGCGTTCTGGTCTGCCCTGGGATAGGCGGAGAGGGGCGGCACCGCCCCGTGCAGCGCGTAGAGCATCAGGTCGCGCGCCACCGGGGCCGCCACGGCGGAGCCGCCGCCGCCATGTTCGACGATCACGGAGACGGCGTAGCGCGGGCGTTCCATCGGGGCGAAGGCGACGAAGAGCGCGTGGTCGCGCTGGTCCCAGGGCACGTTCTTGTTGTCGACGACGGTGGAGCGGACCTGGGAGGTGCCGGTCTTGCCCGCCATGCGCATCGCGTCGTCGGCGACGCGCGAGGCATAGGCGGTGCCGCGGTTGGAGTTCAGCACCTCGAACATGCCCTGGCGCACGGCGCGGAGCTGGTTCTCGTTGAGGCCGAGCGGTCCGCCGCCCTTCACCGGCTGCTCGACGCCGTCGACGGATTTCAGGAGCCTCGGCTGGATTTCGCGGTTGGTCGCGATCCGCGCGGTCATCACCGCGAGCTGAAGCGGGGTGGCGAGCACGAATCCCTGGCCGATGGCCGCGTTGAGGCTGTCGCCCACGACCCATTCGGCGCCGCGCTTGGACAGTTTCCATTCCTTGTCGGGCATGAGTCCGGTGTTCATGCCGGGCAGGGGAATGTCATAGGTCTGCCCGAGGCCGAGCCGGCGGCCCATCGCGGCGATATTGTCGATGCCGGTGCGCTGGGCCATCTCGTAGTAATAGACGTCGCAGGAATGGCGCAGCGAGCCGACGAGGTTGAGGTTGCCGTGCCCGACCCGTTTCCAGCAGTGAAAGCGGCGTCCGCCGACCTCGGTATGGCCGAGGCAGCGCACGGTTTCGTCGGGCGTGACCACGCCGGCCTCGAGCGCGGCCAGGGCGGTCACCATCTTGAAGGTGGAGCCGGGCGGATAGGCGCCCTGCACCGCCTTCGAGGGCAGCGGCCGGTGGTCGTTTTCGAGCAGTTCCTTGTAGGCGGCGACGGAGATGCCGCGCACGAAGAGGTTCGGATCGAAGGCCGGGGTCGAACCGGCGGCGAGGATGTCGCCCGTCTCCACGTCGAGGATGACGGCGGAGGCGCTGTCGCCGCCGAGCCGGGCCTGGACGAATTCCTGCATCTTCAGGTCGAGCGTGAGCTGGAGGTTGGCGCCGGGATCGCCCTCGCGGCGGTCGAGTTCGCGGATGATCCGGCCATGGGCGTTCTGTTCGACGCGCAGGGTGCCCGCCTTGCCGCGCAGCACCTCCTCGAGCTGGCTTTCGACGCCGGATTTGCCGAGCTGGAATTTCGGGATGCGGTAGAGCGGGTCGATCGTCTCCATCTTCGACAGGTCGTAATCGGAGACCGGGCCGACATAGCCGACGAGATGGGCGAAATCGCCCTGCTGCGGGTAGTGGCGCGACAGGCCCACCTCCGGCGTGACGCCCGGCAGGGCGGGGCCGTTGGCGGAGACGGCGGAGAAGGCTTCCCAGCTCAGCCGGTCCGCGATCGTCACGGGGGCGGAGGGCCCGGCCTTGCGCAGTTCGTCGCGCACGCGCTCCTGCTCCTCGGGCGGCAGGCCGATGAGGCGTTCGAGTTCGACGAGGACCTGGTCGAGTTCGCTGGCGTCTTCCTTGCGGATCACGATGCGGAAGGTCTGTTCGTTCTCCGCGAGAAGCGCGCCGTTGCGGTCGTAGATCAGGCCGCGGGCGGGGGGCAGGAGCCGCATCTTGATCCGGTTCTCCTCGGCCAGGAGGCGGAACTGGTCGGCCTGGTCGACCTGCATGTAGCGCATGCGCAGGCCAAGCACCCCCATGAAGGCGACCTGGGCACCGCCGAGGAACAGCGCGCGGCGGGAGATCCTGCGGGCGGAGGTCGCGGTTTCCTGCGGGGAACGTCTCATCGCACATACCTCATCTCATCGGCCTCGGCGGGCGAGATCTTGGTGATTCCGAGCACCGAGCGGGAAAACAGGACAATGACAGGATAGGCGAGCAGGGTCGAGATCTGTCCGAGGATCGTGAGGCCCAGCGAGGTGCGGTCGACCATGAATGTGCCAAGCGCGAGGCGGTAGAGCACCGCCATGGCGAGCATGACGCCCGCAACCATGGCCCATTCCACGGCGAAGGGCATGTCGCGCGAGGTGGCCTCCCGGCGGCGGAGGAATTCGAGCCCGAGGATGGTGAGCGCGGACCACAGGCCAGGCGGGCGCAGGAAGATGAAATCCGCGGTCAGCATGACGGTGGCGACGAGCCAGACCGGCACGTAGTCGGGCCGGCGCAGCACCCAGGCGAAGGCGAAGCCCAGCAGCAGGTCCGGCCCCGGCCAGTGGCCGGAGCCGACGCGCACCGGCAGCAGGTAGACGAAGACGACAATGGCCGACAGCGCGAGAAAGCCCGCCCGATAGCTCCAGCGGCGCAGGGTGCGCGGATCAACCATCGGCCGCCCCTTCCTCCCCGGCGGTCCGGTCCGGCCCGGCCGGTTCGGTTTCGACGAAGGGGGTGAGCGGCCGCTCCGGCAGGATCAGCCCGCCGGGATCGGTGATCTGTTCGCTGACATGGGTGCGCAGCACGCGCAGGTAGTCGAGCCGCTCGTAATCCGCGGCGAGGATCACCCGGAGCCGCCGGTCCGGCCCCATCGCCACCTGCCCGATGAGGATGTCCGCGGGAAAGACGCCGCCGTCGCCCGAGGAAACGACCCGGTCGCCGGGGCGCACCAGTTCGGGGCTCTCGATGAATTCGAGCGGCGGGCGCGCGGTGTTGTCGCCCGAGAGGATCGCGCGCTGGCCGGAAGGCTGGATCGTCACCGGCAGGCGCGAGTTCGAATCGGTCAGCAGGATCACGCGCGAGGAGGTCTCGCCGACGCCGGAGATCCGGCCGACGAGCCCGATCCCGTCCATCGTCGCCCATCCGTCGCGGATCCCGTCGCGCGCGCCGACGTTCATCAGCACGGACTGGCGGAAGGGGGAGCCGCTGTCGGCGGTCACCACCCCCGTCACATAGGTGTATTTCGGGTCGAGCCGCACGTTGTTGAGATCGAGCAGCTTGGCGTTCTTCTGCTCGAGCTGGAGCGCGGCTTCCTTCCACGCCTGCATCTGCCGCAACTCGTTGCGCAGCTCCTGGTTCTGCTCGTAGAGGCGCTGGTAGCTCTGGAAGTTCTCGAGCATGCCGATCGTCTTCGTCACCGGCACGAGCGCCCATTCGAAGGAGGGGACGACCCGGTCGACGAGCTGGGCGCGCATCCGCTCCACCCGCGGGCTGTCGATGCGCCAGAGCACGAAGATCCCGATGCACAGCAGAAGAAAGATCCCGGCCAGCAGGCGCTGGATCGGGCGGACATAGGTCTCCGCATTGCCTCTGTCTCTGGCCACGTCCGTCTTTCCCGGATCAGGTCGGCCGGTGCCGCGCGCGGCGGCAGGCAGCCTCAGCTGTCGTAATCAATAACGTGCCGGAGTTGCTTTTCATACTCCAGCGCCTTGCCGGTGCCGAGCGCCACACAATTCAGTGATTCGTCGGCGACCGAGATCGCAAGGCCGGTCTGTTCGCGCAGCGCGAGGTCGAGCTCGCCCAGAAGCGCGCCGCCGCCGGTGAGCATGACGCCCCGGTCGACGATGTCGGCGGCGAGGTCGGGCGGCGTCGTCTCGAGCGCGGTCATCACCGCCTCGCAGATCGCCTGCACGGGTTCGGCGAGCGCCTCGGCGACCTGCGCCTGGCTGATCTCGATCTCCTTCGGCACGCCATTGAGCAGGTCGCGCCCGCGGATCGTGAGCACCGAGCCGCGCCCGTCGTCGGGCATGCGCGCGGTGCCGATCGAGGTCTTGATCCGCTCCGCCGTGCCCTCGCCGATCAGAAGGTTCTGCTGGCGGCGCAGGTAGTTGATGATCGCGTCGTCCATCCGGTCGCCGCCGACCCGCACCGAACGCGCATAGACGATGTCGCCCAGCGACAGGACCGCCACCTCGGTGGTGCCGCCGCCGATGTCGACGACCATGTTGCCGGTCGGGTCGGTGATCGGCATCCCCGCGCCGATGGCCGCCGCGATCGGTTCCGCGATCAGCCCGGCCTTGCGCGCGCCGGCGGAAAGCACGGACTGGCGGATCGCGCGTTTCTCCACCGGGGTCGCGCCATGGGGGACGCAGACGATGATCTTCGGCTTGGAGAAGGTCGTGCGCTTGTGCACCTTGCGGATGAAATGCTTGATCATCTCCTCGGCGGTATCGAAATCGGCGATCACGCCCTCGCGCATCGGGCGGATGGCCTCGATTGAGCCGGGGGTCTTGCCGAGCATGTGCTTGGCATCCTCCCCGACCGCGAGCACCTGCTTGCGCCCGTCCTTGACGTGATAGGCGACGACGGAGGGTTCATTGAGGATGACGCCCTTGCCCTTGACATAGACGAGCGTGTTCGCCGTGCCGAGGTCGATTGCCATGTCCGAAGAAAAAAGTCCGTTAAGTCCCGCCATCTTGTTCCTGATGCCCCGTCCTGCGCGCAAATTTGGAGAATCCCCCGTAACGGCGACTTATAGGGGGTGGCGGGGGTGTGGAAAAGGGGCGCGTGGCCGCGCTGTGGCGAAGTCTCGCCAAGCCGGCCCGCCGCGGCCCCGTCTCCGCTCCCGGATTTTGCAGCTTTCGTATAAATAAACGGCAAGACGCCCCCGAAGGAGCGCCTTTTCCGTTCGAATCGGACAAGTTCCGAAATCAGACCGTATCGGTGTATTTCACCGTCTTCACATCCGAATCCGGGGCCGATTTCTCGCGCCGCACCAGCAGGCGGTTCAGCGCGTTGACATAAGCCTTCGCGGAGGCGACGACCGTATCCGTGTCGGAGGACTGGCCGGTGACGATCTTCCCGTCCTCCTCGAGCCGCACGGAAACGGTGGCCTGCGCGTCGGTGCCCTCGGTCACCGCATGCACCTGATAGAGCTGCAACCGCGCCGTGGTCGGGAAAAGCGCCTTGATCGCCTTGAAGGTCGCATCCACCGGTCCGTCGCCCTGGCAGGTCTCGCGCGTCTCGACACCGTCGATCTCGAGGATCAGGTCGGCTGATTGCGGCGCCTCCGTGCCGCAGACGACGCGCAGGAATTTCACCTTGATGCGCTCGTTCTGGTCGGCCGCGCCCGCGTCGCGCAACAGCGCGATGAGGTCGTCGTCATAGACTTCCTTCTTGCGGTCGGCGAGGGACTTGAACCGGACGAAAACGTCCTTGAGCTGGTTGTCGCCCATCTCGTAGCCCATGTCCCGGAGCTTCGCGCGCAGCGCGGCGCGCCCGGAATGCTTGCCCAGCGGCAGGGAGGTGCCGGACAGGCCGATGTCCTGCGGGCGCATGATCTCGAAGGTCTCGGAATTCTTCAGCATCCCGTCCTGGTGGATGCCGCTTTCATGGGCGAAGGCGTTCTTGCCGACGATCGCCTTGTTGTATTGCACCGGGAAGCCGGACACCTGCGAAACGCGGCGGGAGATGTTCATGATCTTCGTCGTGTCGATGCCGGTGGCGAAGGGCATGATGTCGTTGCGCACGCGCAGCGCCATCACCACCTCCTCGAGCGCGGTGTTGCCCGCGCGCTCGCCCAGCCCGTTGATCGTGCATTCGATCTGCCGCGCGCCGGCCTCGACCGCCGCCAGCGAGTTCGCCGTCGCCATGCCCAGGTCGTTGTGGCAATGGGTCGAGAAGATCACGGTATCCGCACCCGGCACCCGCTCGATCAGCATGCGGATGAGTTCGGCGCTCTCGCGCGGCGCGGTGTAGCCCACCGTGTCGGGAATGTTGATCGTCGTGGCGCCGGCCCTGATGGCGATCTCGACGACGCGGCAGAGGTAGTCGTGCTCGGTCCGCGTCGCGTCCATCGGCGACCACTGCACATCCTCGCAGAGGTTGCGCGCATGGGTCACCGTCTCGTGGATGCGCTCGGCCATCTCGTCCATCGTGAGGTTCGGAATGGCGCGGTGCAGCGGCGAGGTGCCGATGAAGGTGTGGATGCGCGGCCGGGGGGCGTGTTTCACCGCCTCCCAGGCGCGTTCGATATCGGGGATCTGCGCGCGCGACAGGCCGCAGATCACGGAATTCTTCGCATTCTTCGCGATCTCGCTCACCGCCTCGAAATCACCCTCGGAGGCGATGGGGAAGCCCGCCTCGATGATGTCGACGCCCATCTCGTCGAGCAGGGCGGCGATCTCGAGCTTTTCGGTATGGCTCATCGTCGCGCCGGGGGACTGCTCGCCGTCGCGCAGCGTCGTGTCGAAAATCAGGACGCGGTCCTGTTCTGAAGTGTCGGTCATCTCTGAAATCTCTCTTTAGGTCCTTAGCGTATGGGGTCGGCGCATCCGGTCACCTCTGAGCCTCGCGCCGGCGGCACGCTCAGAGGCAGCTAAGGAGAAGAAGGCCATGACGACGCTCTGCGCGGGCGCAGCGGGGCAGAGCGGAGAGGGAAACACGGATCGTCATGGGGGTGGAATATACTGCGCGGCCTTGCGTTGAAAACCCCGAAAATGAAATTTTCCGTCCTCCCCGGCCAGAGGCGCGCCGCCCGCAGACGAAAAAGGCGGCCGGTGTCCCGACCGCCTCCCCGCCGTGCGGACCGCCCAGGGCTTTTTGCTGTGAGAAATACTCAGTCCCCGGCGGCCGCCTCCGCATCCTCCTCCGGGGCGGGCTCCGGTTCCGCCTCGCCCTCCGCGGGCGCGGCCTCCGCCTCGCCCTCCTGCGCGGCGGGTGTCTCCACCTCGTTCACCAGCGCGCCGTCGACCCAGTCGCCCGTCACCTGGCGCCCGTCGGCATAGGTGATCGTGCCGCGCCCGTTCGACTTGCCGGAGACGAATTCGCCCTCGTAGACATCGCCGTTGGGATAGGTGGCCTTGCCCTGGCCCTGGATCTCGCCATCCTGCCATGCGCCGGTATAGGTGAAGCCCGAGGGCATCACGATCGTGCCGGTTCCCGCGCGCTGGCCGCCGGCATAGCCGCCCTCGTAGGTCGTGCCGTCGGCATAGGTGGCCTTGCCCTGGCCCTCGCGCTGGCCCTCGACCCAGTCGCCGTCATAGACGAAGCCGTCGGGGTAGGTCATCTTTCCCTTGCCGTGGTTCTGCGCATTCTTGAACGCGCCTTCATAGACGAGCCCGTTGGCATAGCGCGCCACGCCCTCGCCCTCGATCACGCCATATTGCCAGCCGCCCTCGTAGGTCGTGCCGTCGGGATAGGTGATCTTGCCCTGGCCGTGGGACAGGTCGTCGAGGAAATCGCCCTCGTAGACCGAGCCGTCGGGATAGGTCACCTTGCCCTTGCCCTCGATCCGGCCCTCGGTCCACTGGCCGGCATAGACATAGCCGTCCGCGCCGGTGAAGCTGCCCTGGCCGTGGCGCTTGTCGTCGGCGAATTCGCCTTCGTAGACATCGCCGTTGGCATAGGTCACCTTGCCCTCGCCCGCACGCTGCCCGTCCGCCAGGTCGCCCACGTAGACATCGCCGTTCGGCTGGGTGATCGTGCCCTGGCCGTTGCACTGGTTGTCGACCCAGGTGCAGTCGAGCGTGAGCCCGTCCCCGGTCACCAGAACGCCCTGGCCGTTGCGCATGTCGCGCGCCATCTCGCCCTCGTAGCTCGCGCCCTCGGGATAGGTGATCGTGGCCTTGCCCTCCTTCACCCCGTTGACCCAGCCGCCTTCGTAGACATAGCCGGAGGGGCTTTCCATCCGGCCCTGCCCGTGATGTTTCGCGGCGAGGAAGCCGCCCTCGTATTTCACGCCATTGGCATAGACGGCGACGCCCGATCCGGTGGCCTCGCCCTCGACCCAGTCGCCCTCGTAGGTGCCGCCGTCGGCATAGGTGATCTTGCCGTAGCCATGCGGCTTGCCCTTCTCGAAGGCGCCCTCGTAGACGGAGCCGTCGGTGAACCGCGCGATGCCCTGGCCGCGGATCTCGCCATCGACCCATTCGCCGGTGTATTCATAGCCGTTCGGCAGGCTGTAGGTGCCCACGCCGTCCTGCTTGCCGTTCCTGAAGGTGCCCTCGTAGATGCCGCCTTCCTCGAACTGGTGGGTCACCACCTCGCCGTCTTCCTGCGCGGCCGCCGCAGCCGGCAGCAGCCCCGCCATCAGAAGGGCAAATGCCGGCGTCGCAAAATGCTTCAATGTCACGTTCGTCTTCCCATCCCCTGTCCCGCGGGTGTGTTCGTGGGGCCTGCCTATCGCGCGGGCCGGGGTGTCCGGCGGTCCTCGCGGCACGTTCGGTGGCCTGATGCCTCCCGACGCGCACCCCTGCCGGAGCGCACGCCATCGCGCGCAACCCTAGGGACTCGCGCCGGTGTCTTCAAATGTTTTTGCCGTGATCGGCTTTCCCTCGCCAGTCATTCTGCTACACGCTTGACCCGCACAGGACAGGATCCCACGCGCATGACCGACCGTTTCCGCCTCACCCTGGCCCAGCTCGATCCGACCGTGGGGGCGATCGACGCCAATGCGGCGGCCGTGCGCCGCGCCCATGCGGAGGCTCGGGCGGCGGCGGCGGACATGGTCGTCTTCCCCGAGATGTTCCTGACCGGCTACCAGCCGCAGGACCTGGTGCGCAGGCCGGCGTTCCTGCGCGCGGCGACGGCGAAGATGGAGGAGCTGGCCGCGCTGACGGCGGAGGGCCCGGCGATCGGTCTCGGCGGACCGTATGCGTCCGCGGAGGGGCTGCACAACGGGTACTGGATCCTCGCCGGCGGCCGGGTGAAACAGGTGCTGCGCAAGCATCACCTGCCGAACGACACCGTGTTCGACGAAAGGCGCGTCTATTCTCCCGGACCGCTCGAAGGCCCCTATGCCATCGGTCCGCTGCGCATCGGCTCTCCGATCTGCGAGGACGCCTGGTCCGAGGACGTGGCCGAGGCGCAGGTGGAAAGCGGGGCGGAGATCCTCGTGGTGCCGAACGGCTCGCCCTATCACCGCGGCAAGTTCGACATCCGGCTGAGCCACATGGTCGCCCGCGTCACGGAAAACGACGTTCCGCTCGTCTATCTCAACCCGCATTATTCGCCGAGCCGGCTCGGCGGCGCGCTGGAGGCGGGTTGAAGCCGTTCTTGCCGGCTTCTGGGCACCAGCATGTTGCCGATGAGAGCTACGCATCCCGGTTTGGTTGAGAGAGTGGACGAGACGACATCCTTTGGATGATTTCGCCCTTTGGATCGGCCACGACTTCTGGCCGCCCCTGGGCGTTCATTCTGTCGGCGGCATCTGCAACTTGCTCGCGATTATGGGTCGGCCCCGCGTAGCATCTGGATCTGCGGCCAGATGGCGGCCCAGTAGGGCGCGGCCGTTGCGGCAAGTATCAAGGTCATGCGCCGGGCTGAGATGATGAGACGAGCGCCGGCGCGCAGCACGCGTTCCCGCAGGCGGCGCAGGCTCCAAGGGGCTTTCGTGGCGCGCGCCATGGCCCGGCGCGCCACGTGCATGATCTGGTAGGCGAGCATGGCGACGAGCAACCGGACTTCGTTGCAGGCGAAGGCATCGATGGGGGGCGTGACCGATTTCGGCTTCTTGCCGCGCAGATGGGTCTTGGCGCGATTGGTGGAGGACAGCGCTGGAGACAGCACGTCCATCAGCTCGCCCATGTGGCCTTCTGCTTTGCCGCGCTGGCGATAATGGTCCAGCAGGGCCTGCCCCTTCATCTGGAAGCGCGAGATCGAGGTGACGAGGAAGAAGCGGTCGAGCAGCAGATCGCCCTCGCGCTCCTTGACCACCAGCACCACACGGCGGGGCTCGTCCCAGCCCTGCGCCTGGTATTCCAGCTCATGCGTCCAAAGCCGCGGTTCCGTCGGCCGTCGTCCCGGCGGTCGCTTCATGTGCGGCGCCGCGAGCCTGTCGAGGGCTGCGTTCGCCCGCAGGCGGGCGACGTGGTGGATGCCGCGCCCCTCCAGGCCCGACAGGAGCGCGCCAGAGGGGAAGCCTGCATCGATGCGCACGGTCGTGATCTTGCACAGGCTGGCCTCGGCCCGATCGACGACGTCGAGAATGACGTCCAGCGCACCGTCGGCAGTGCCGACATTGCCGGGGCGTAAACGCGCGTCGAGCATGTCGCCGGTCTCGGCGATGGAGGTGACCAGCGGGTGATAGACCCGGGTCCGGTAGTGCCCGTTCCACTCGGCCTTCGGTTGATGGCCATGCACCTCGATGGGCAGACTGTCGACGTCCAGCGTCATGCGAGTGCGCCGCTGCCCGCCATTCTCGGCGCGCAGGTTCCGACCGGCGAGTTCGAGGGCAGCCTCCCGCAGAACCTTCAGGTTGCCTGGCTCCGCCAGCATCGCTGTGCAACGCGAAAGCGTGGGCTGAGAGGCCAGCCCAGGGTGCCCAGTCAGCGGCGTCAGCCCGGCCGACGAGGCGGCCGCCACACGCATCGCTGGATCATGCCGCAGGGCATCCGCATCGTCGTGGTCCTGCCAACCCTGAGCAACCAGGAGCACCATGGTCCGCAAGAGCGACGGCAGGTCATGCACGACATCGGCTTGGCGGCGGCTGTCCTTCATCCGCGCCGCCATCCAGCCGATAATCCCGGTCGCGTCGAGAGCTTCTCGCAGCAGTACTGCGCCAGGATCGCCCGTCAGGCGCTCGGCGCGAGTTTCGATCGAAAGAGAGCGGTTGAATCCGGCCGTGACCGGCCGTAGCGTTTCACCCATGCGTGCGTCCGAAGCTGCTGGCGGATTTTGGTGTAGCAACTTGATTCTACGGCGCTTTCAGGCGCACGCAACCTGCCCCCATCGATTTGGATGAATAAACCGGGCTCAACATGGTCGGCGGGCAGGACGACCAGGTGTTCGACGGCGGGTCCTTCGTGCTCAACCGCCACGGCCGGCCCGCCCATGTGCTGCCGGTCTTCGGGGAGTGCCTGCGCCATGTCGATTTCCTCCGGGAGGAGGGGCGCTGGATCGCCGCGGAGGGGGAGATCTGTTCCCATCCCGACGCCTGGGAACAGGAGTACCGCGCCATGGTCGAGGCGACGCGCGGCTACCTGCGCAAGTCCGGCTTCGAAAAGGTGGTGCTGGGCCTGTCGGGCGGCATCGACAGCGCCCTCGTGGCGACGGTCGCGACCGATGCGCTGGGTGCGGAGAACGTGCATTGCGTGATGCTGCCTTCCGACGACACCTCCCAGGGATCGCTCGACGACGCGGGCGGGATCGCGCGGCGCCTCGGTTGCCGCTACGATGTCGTGCCGATCGCCGAAGGGCGCGCCGCGATCGCGCGCAGCCTCGCGCCGCTGTTCGAGGGGCTCGGGGCCGATCTCACCGAGGAGAACATCCAGTCGCGCCTGCGCGGCCTCCTGCTCATGGCGCTGTCCAACAAGTTCGGCGCCATGCTCCTGACGACGGGCAACAAGTCCGAACTCGCCGTCGGCTATGCCACGATCTACGGCGACATGAACGGCGGCTACAATCCGATCAGGGATCTCTACAAGACCCGCGTCTTCGGCCAGTGCCGCTGGCGCAACGCCCACCACCGGCCCTGGATGAAGGGGCCCGCGGGGGAGGTGATCCCGGTCGCGGTCATCGACAAGCCGCCCTCGGCGGAGCTGCGCCCGGATCAGAAGGACGAGGACAGCCTGCCGCCCTACGAGGTGCTCGACGCGATCCTCGAGGGGCTGGTGGACCGGGAGCAGAGCGTGGCCGAACTCGTCGCGCAGGGCCATGAGCGGGAGGTGGTGAAGACGGTCGAGCACCTGATCTATCTCTCGGAATACAAACGCTTCCAGTCCGCGCCGGGGCCGCGCCTGACGCCGCGGGCCTTCTGGCTCGACCGGCGCTATCCCATCGTCAACCGCTGGCGCGATCCGGGGTGAGGGCGCTCACTCCTTCACGGGGGTGAGCCGGTAGGCCCCTTCGGGCAGGTCGAGCGCGGCGGCGAGGTCGCGCACCTGCTGGATCGACAGCGTGATCTTCTGCACCCGGTCCGTGCGCGGATCGAGCTGTTCGAGGTTGATACATTCGGCAAAGGCCGAGATCGTCACGTCCTCCTGCAAGGGCGCAGCGCCTTCGTCGATGAGCGTGACGACCGTCGCGTCGAAATCGTGTTCGATGGTAAACATGCCAAGGATGCTAGCGGGCCCGCTGCCGAAGGCAAGGGCGAAGCGGCGGGCAGGGCGCGCGGGACCTTCACAGGAACACCTGTGGCAGCTCTGCAACGATTGTTCCTTAGATAAACAGTCAGGCTTTCTCGTGATTGCCGCCGCTCCCGCAACCGGCTCTATAGGCCACAGCAAGCATGAGGCAAGCCAGATGCGACCGGGACGGTTGCGACGGGGGAGGTGTCAGGACCGGACAGTTCGCCGCCCTTTCCATGCGCGAGGCCCTTGATTTCAGGGCGGCGCGCCACCGGCCAGTCCCCGCGATCGCTTACCCAGACTGATTGATTGACTGATCGGAGAGGCACATGTCATTTATCCGCCCCACCCCGGCGCCCGTCCTGCGCGGGTTGCTTTATACCACCGCCCTCGGGCTTTGCCCGGCCGTCCTTTCGGCGCAGGAGATGACCGAGATCACGCTCGATCCGATCGTCGTGACCGCCGCCGGCATCGAGCAGAGCGTCAAGGAAGCCCCGGCAAGCATCACCGTCGTGACCGGCGAGGAGCTCGAGAAGGGCAGCTTCACCTCGCTCACCGATGCGCTGCGCGAGGTCCAGGGTGTCGCCGTCACCGGCACGGCGGGCGAGGAAGACATCTTCATGCGCGGCCTGCCCGGCCAGTATACGCTGATCCTGGTCGACGGCCGGCGCCAGTCCACGCGCGACGCGCGCACCAACGGCTCGTCGGGGTACGAGCAGAGCTTCATCCCGCCGATCTCCGCCATCGAGCGGATCGAGGTCGTGCGCGGCCCGATGTCCTCGCTCTACGGCTCCGACGCCATGGGCGGGGTGATCAACATCATCACGAAGCCGGTCTCCTCGGTCTGGAGCGGCGAGGTGAGCGCGGAAATGTCCGTGCCGACCGACGATGACGTGGACGGCACGAAGAGCCAGGTCTCGACCTATCTGAGCGGCCCGATCGTGGCCGACAGGCTGGGCCTGTCGCTCTGGTCGCGCTATCTCGACCGGGCGGAGCGCGAGGATCGCGACACCACGGACGGAACCGATGACGGGCGCGATGCGCGGACCGAGCGGGAGGTCGGGCTGCGCTTTACCTGGACGCCGACCGACACGCAGGAATTCGAGCTGTCCTACACGGATACGAAGGTGGAGACGGAGACGGACGATTTCGCCGCAGGCAGCGATTTCGAGCACACCCGCCGTGCCCTCGCGCTGACCCACACGGGCGACTGGTCCTTCGGGACGAGCGAGCTGTCGCTGTCGCGCGAGATCGGGGAGCGCACCTCCTTCGCCGCGGATGGCGAGAACCCGCGCTCGCCCGAGGTCACCAACACCGTGCTGGATCTCAAATTCGCCCAGCCCGGCATGTTCGGCGGGGCGCACAGCCTCGTCTATGGCGGCCAGTATATCGAGACGAAGCTCGACGACCAGAACCCCGGCATGGGCGACGGCATCGACTACACGTTCAAGAACGAGCAATGGGCGCTGTTCATCGAGGACGAGATCGCGATCACCGACACGTTCAGCCTCACGGCCGGGCTGCGCTACAACAAGCACAGCGAATATGACGGCCACTGGACCCCGCGGCTCTACGGTGTCTGGCAGGCGACCGACGCGCTCACCGTGAAGGGCGGCTATTCCGAGGGCTTCCGCGCGCCGGACATCCGTACGACCACGCCGGATTACGCCTATACCTCCGGCGGGCGGAACTGCGCGAACAACGATCCCTCCGTCATCACCAGCCGTTGCGCGGTGATCCTCGGCGATCCCGACCTGAAGCCCGAGAAGACCCGCAACTTCGAACTCGGCGCCTTCTACGACGCGGGGATCTACAACGTGAGCGCGACGGTCTTCCACACGCGGTTCGACGACAAGCTCACCCAGCTCTCGAGCGAGGATGAATGGACCGACGGGCCGACCTACACCTCCAACTTTGACGGCAACGACTACTACCGCCGGATCATCTACAACCGCAACGTGGACAAGGCGAAGATCTCCGGCCTCGAACTGACCGGGCAATGGTTCGCGACCGATCAGCTCGCGATCCGCGGCACCTATACCTACACGGACTCCGAGCAGCTTTCGGGTGAGTACGAGGGCGCGCCGATCGACCGCACGCCCGAGCACATGGCGAGCCTGCGCCTGGATTACACCGACGCGCTGCCCGCACTGGATCTCTGGGGCGCGGTCACCTATCACGGCGAGGAAAAGAACGCCGGTCTGCGCATCGGCGACCAGGGCTCGCCGGTCGACTTCGGCAACGGGGTGACGGGCTACAAGTACGACGCCTACACCACCGTCGACATCGGCGCGAATTACGACGTGAGCGAGAATGCCTCGGTCGGGCTCGCGATCTACAACGTGACGGACACGGTCGTGGATTTCGACGAGTCGCGCACCTCGATCGACGGGCGCATGGTCTGGCTCGGGCTGACCACGCGCTTCTGAACCGGCCCGCACGGGACCGGCGGGATCAGGGGCCGGGCGCGAAAGCGTCCGGCCCGTCGCGTGTCCTGCGCGGGGGCTGGTCAAGCCTGCCGCGACCGGCTAGATTCCGCGAAAAATCCAGCATCAGGTTTGCAGGCATGCGTCGCGCATCACTTTCCCTCCTCGCCGGTCTCGCCCTCGCAGGCTGTGTCGAGACCACCCCCCCCTATCCGGCCGGCAGCGGTCCTTCCCCCGTGCCCTCCGCGGCGCCCTCCTCCGGCGGTCCCTCGCGCGCCGGATCGGTGAGCGTGTCGGATTTCGCCGCCGTGGTCTCCCGCATCGAACCCGTGGCCGAACAGGAATGCCGCACCCGCGCGCGCGGGGCGAATTGCGATTTCCAGTTCGTCGTGGACCGCGATCCCTCCGCACCCTCGAACGCCTATCAGTCGCTCGGCCCGGACGGGCGCCCGGTGCTGACCGTGAACGCTGCGCTGATCGCGGATGTCTACAACACGGACGAGCTGGCCTTCGTGCTCGGCCACGAGGCGGCGCATCACATCTCCGGCCATATCGCGCGCACGCAGGAAACCGCGATGACCGGCGCGCTGCTCGGCGGGGTGCTGATCGCGGCGATCGGCGGCGATCCGAATTCCGTGCGCACCGCGCAGGACATCGGGGCCTCCGTGGGGGCGCGGACCTATTCGAAATCCTACGAGCTCGAGGCCGACCAGCTCGGCACGATCATCGCCTATCGCGCGGGCTACGATCCGCTGCGGGGCGCGGAGTTCTTCACCCGCATCCCCGATCCGGGCGACCGCTTCCTCGGGTCGCACCCGCCGAACACTCAGCGGATCGAGACGGTGCGGCGCACCATGAGCACGCTCTGACCGCCGGCGCTGCGGGTGAGTCGCCCCGGCATTTCACAATCGCGCGCGGCAGTTTCGGAAAATCCGTAAACATTGCCTCAATTTTGCGCGGATCTCGGCCAAATTCCGCCCCGCCGCCCGCCAGGGCCTGTCCTTGACATGGATCAAGGAGCGGGTTCTCGGGGCCATGGTCTGCTGTCCACAGGTTTCCCCGGTTTGCCAGGGACCGCGGGATTACATCCATCGGAGGCTGCCATGACGAAATTCGGAACATTCGACACCCATGCCGGGCTGGTGGAGCGGATGGCTTCCGCCCTCGGCGCCGATCTCGAGGAGGCGCGCCAGCGCGGCGACGGCCCCACCGAGGAGGAGGCACGCGCGCGCGTCTATCGCTGCATCAGCTGCACCGAGCCGGAGCTTTGCGTGAAATTCCTCGACGCGATGCGGGAGACGGGCGTACCGGCCCGCGCCGCGCCGCCCTATTGCCGCAACAAGACCGATCTGGAGCGGCTCGCCTCCGGGTGAGCCACAGGTCGTGCGGAGGATGAGACGATGACCCATATGACGCTCCCGCGGCCGGGAGAGGCCTGCCTCATGCACGGGATGGCCGAACGGATCGGCGCCGATGTCGAGCGCGCCGCGCTTCAGGGCGAGATCTCCGACGGCGAGCGGGCCGACATGGTCGCCCGCTGCGCGCAATGCACTTGCCATGACGCCTGCATCCTGTGGATGCTCGAGCATCAGGGCCCGCAGGAGGCGCCGCCGGCCTATTGCCTCAACACGCAGGAGCTTCTCTACCTGCGGGCGGTGCAGCGCGATCTGCGCGCGGAATAGGACGCGCGCCGTTCCGGCGGGGCAGGGCATCTGTCCCCGGCTGCCGCCGGGCCCCGCCCGCAGCGCGGCGCATCACTCGGCAGCGTCGCCGCCCGACCTGCCCGTGCCGCTTGCCGCCCCCAGAGGGGCGACGCGGATCTCTCCCGCCGTGTCGAGGAGCGGCCGGAGCGCGGCCAGAATCTCCTCCGCACCGGGGCCATGCGCCACCCCGCCGCGGGCGGAGGAGGTGCCGGACAGGACACCGGCGCCGAGCATCGCGCCCATGCCGAGCGCGAGGAGCGCGACGGCGAGCGGCCGTCCGACACGGTCCCGGCCACACCGTCGCGACCGGTTCACGGCGGAGGCGGCAAGGGTGAGCGGGCGAGTGCAGGTGCGAAACAGGGTCATGGCATGCCTCCCGGACCGGATCGTGTTCCTTCAACGGGCACGGCGGCGCTTTCCGTCGCGCCTCTTGCCCCGGCCGCCGCTCTCGATCATCCTGCGCCGACCCCGGAGGGGACACGGCAGCCACGCGGAGGAGCGATGCGGGAAAAACTGGTCTACACCGGCAGGCGCCTCGTCCTGCGCTGGGTCTGGAGTGTCGCGGGGCTGCGCTATGCCTGGCGGACGGAACATTCCTTCCGCACCTGGGTCTGGGCCAATCTCGTCTCCGTGCTCTTCGCGCTCGGCCTCGACCTGACCGCCGCCGAACGGGCGCTCGTCATCGCGCTCGGGCTCCTGATCCTCGCGGCCGAACTCCTCAACACGGCGATTGAGGACGCGGTGGATTACGTCTCCGCCGCCGATCATCCGCTGGCGAAATGTGCCAAGGATGCGGGCTCCGCCGGCGTCACCGTGACCGCCGTCGCGGCGGGCCTTGCCTGGCTGGTGGTGCTCTGGGGCTGAGGCGGCTATACCCGGCCCATGCAGGTCTTCGACGGCATCATCTCCGACCGCGGGTCGAAATACGCGGTCTCCGGCGGCCCCTGCGACGGGGAGGCGGAGGCGAAGGCGTTTGTGAAATCCCTCTGCCGGCGGAAGAAATTTGCGAAGGCCACGCATAACAGCTGGGGCGTGATCCTGCCCGACGGTACGCCGCTGAAGAACGACGACGGCGAGAGCGGCGCGGGGATGGTCATCCTCAGGATGCTGGAGCGGGCGGGCGTGACCGGGCAGATCGTCGTTGTCACCCGCTGGTATGGCGGAAAGCATCTGGGCGGCGACCGGTTCCGCCATGTGCAGGACGCGGTGCGCCATTATCTCGACCGGCTCTGACGTGGCCCGACGTGTTCGACCGCTCCGCCCTGCATCTTCCAGGCCGAAAACCCGCCGGCGATATGGGCGACATTGGTGACTCCCATCTCCAGACAGGTTTTCGTCGCCAGCGCGGAGCGCCATGCGGAGGCGCAGTAGAACAGGAATTTCCGGTCCTCTCCGAAGACGGGCTTGTGATAGGGGCTCTCCGGGTCGATCCAGAATTCCAGCATCCCGCGCGGGCAATGGAACGCGCCGGGAATGCAGCCCTCGCGCTCGAGCTCCCGGCGGTCGCGCAGGTCGATGAAGCGGATGCCCTCGTCACGGAGCAGGCCGATGGCGGTCTCCGTCGGAACCGTCTCGATGACGGCATGGGCTTCGGCGAGCAGATCCTTGTAGGTCTTGAGCATGGGGCCCTCCCGGTTCGGAGGGATTTCACCCCCTCCGCCGCGGCAGGTCAAGGTGAAGGCGCCGGCGCCGCGGCCCTCGGGGCGGTCAGCGCGGAATCACGCTGATCGTGCCGTCGGTTTCCAGCACGACCGAGCGGATCCCGGCAAGCTCGCTCCGGCCGATCTCCCGCATCGCGGCGTCGATCTCCTCCCGCGTCACCCGCTGCCGGCGCAGCGCCGTCTCGAGATAGCGCCCGTCATGCACGAGCAGGGTGGGTTCGGCCTTGACGAGCGACCGGACCCGCTCCGAGCGCACGGAGAGCCAGGTGATCGCATATTGCAGGCAGATCAGCAGCGCCAGCGCCGCGACGCCCTCGGCCAGCGGCACGCGCGCGTTCAGCAGCACCGTGGCGAGGGTCGAGCCGAGCGCCACCGTCACCACGAGGTCGAAGGCATTCATCTTGCCCAGCGTGCGCTTGCCGGACGTGCGCAGCATGAGGATCAGCGCGGCATAGGCGGCCGTCCCGATCACCAGGACGCGCAGCACGCCTGACCAGCTGTCGAAGAAGGCGGATGCGGGCATGTCGCTGTCTCTCTCTTTACTCCCGGACGATCCCTCCCAACCCCGGCGCGGCGTGAAAGTTCGTCGGCGCCGCGAAAAAGCCGCGAAGGGGCGGCCGCGCGCGCCGCGTCAGGTTCCCGTCACCTCGCGCCGGAGCCCAGCCAGGCCTCGAGCTTCGCCACGCGGCCCTGCGACAGCCCCACCGCGGCGGGCACCTTAAGTGCCGACCAGTCGCGCTCCTGCGCCGCCGCGAGGCCGAAGGCATCGGCGCCAGACAGCCTCCCGAGCTCTTCCCACGACACCGGCACGGCCACGGTCGCGCCCGGACGCGCGCGCAGCGAGAAGGGCGCGATCGCCGTGGCGCCGCGCTCGTTGCGCAGCCAGTCGATGAAGATGCGCCCCTTGCGCTTCGCCTTCGACATGGTCGCGGTGAAGCGGTCGGACTCCGCCTCCGCCAGCCCGGTGGCGAAGAGCCGGGCATAGAGCTTTACCGTCTCCCAAGCCGCGATGCGGCGGAGCGGCACGACGACATGGACGCCCTTGCCGCCGGTGACCAGGGGCCAGGAGGGCAGGTCGAGCGCGGCGAGCCGGTCGCGGATGTCATATGCGGCGGAGATCACTTCGGAGAACCCCAGCCCCTCGTCCGGGTCGAGGTCGAAGACCATGCGGTCCGGCCGGTCGGGATCGTCCCGCCGCGCCCCCCAGATGTGGAATTCGAGCGCGCCCATCTGCGCCGCCCCGACGAGACCCGCGGCGGTCGAGACATAGATATACTCCGCCACCTTGCCGTCCGCCTCCGTCACCGGCACGGATTTCACCGCCTCGGGAAATCCCCGGCCCGCGTGCTTCTGGAAGAACCGCTCGCCGCGCAGCCCCTCGGGCAGCCGCACGAGGGACAGCGGACGGTCGGCGGCGGTGGCGAGGATGCGATCCGCCATCGCCTCGTAATATCGCGCCACCTCGAGCTTCGTCACCCCGGCCTCCGGGTAGACGACCCGGTCCGGGTGGCTGATGCCGATCCCGGCGACATTCACGCGCCCCTGGACCTCCTGTGTCATGCGATCCTCCCCGATCCTCACGCTCTGCGCGGGCTTGTCCTCCCGCAACCCGACGAAGACGGCCTGCCGCAGCCGTCCCTCCGCCGTCGTCTCGGCATATTTCACCTCCGCCACGAGCTCCGGCCTGACCCAGCGCAGGCCCGCCGCATCGGGGCCGGGCACATCGGCGGGCGGCGTCCGGCACGCGCGCGCCGCCATGGCGCGGGCAAGCTCCGCCATCGTCTCCGTGTCGAACCCGGTGCCGACCTTGCCCACATAGGTGAGCGCGCCGTCGCGATAGGCGCCGAGGGCGAGGGAGGCGAAGGGCCGCGTGCGGCTGTCGCTCTTCTGCCAGCCGAGGATCACGAACTCGTCGCGCCGTCCGCATTTGACCTTGAGCCAGCTCCGCGTGCGCCGGCCGCGATAGGGCAGGTCGCGCCGCTTGGAGATGATGCCCTCGCCGCCCGCTGCGCAGATCGTCGCGAGCGCCTCGGCGGCATCGCCCCGGATCACCGGCGACAGCTCGGCAAGGCCGAGAGGCGGGGCCGGGGCGAACAGCGTTTCGAGCGCCGCACGCCGGTCCTCGAGCGGGGCGCCGGTCAGATCCCGCCCGTCGAGCCGCAAGAGGTCGAAGCCGTAGAAGCGGAACGGACCGCCCGCCTTGATCGCCTTTTGCAGGGCGGAGAAACCCTCGAGCCCGGCGCCCGCGACGATCTCCCCGTCGATCAGCGCGGAGGAGCAGTCGAGCGCATCGAAGGCCGGGAGCAGCGCGGCGAAGCGGTCGCTCCAGTCATGGCCGTTGCGGGTAAAGACGCGCGGCCCGCCGCGGCCGAGGGCCACGAGGGCGCGATACCCGTCGAATTTCACCTCGTGCCACCATTCGTCTCCCGAGGGGCGCTCCTCCACGAGGGTCGCGAGCTGCGGCTTGTGAAACCGCGGCAGCGGACCCTCCGGCCCGGCGGGAACCGGCGCCTTTCCCGCGGCGATCTCGCGGAAGCTGCGGTTGGTGATCGCGCTGCGGCTGTAGCGGGCCACGGGATCGCGCCGCCCCGCCGCCTCGTCCTCGTCCTTGATGAGCAGCCAGTTGTCCCGGCCCGCGTCGCCCGCGCGCCCGCCCCGCATCCGCACGAGGTGCCAGCCCCCGGTCAGCCGCCGCCCGTGCAGCCGGAACCTGATCTGCCCGGCCTTCAGCGCCGCCTCCACCGGCTCGAGCGGCTGCCAATGCCCGATGTCGAAAAGCATGACCGTGCCCGCCCCGTAATTGCCCTTCGGGATCGGTCCCTCGAAGGCGAGGTAGCTCAGCGGGTGGTCCTCCGTCCGCACCGCAAGCCGCTTGTCGGCCGGGCGGAGCGAGGGCCCGCGCGTCACCGCCCAGCTCAGCAGCACGTCGTCCCATTCGAGCCGCAGGTCGAAATGGGTGCGTGTCGCCTCGTGTTTCTGCATGCTGTAGCGCAGCCCGAGCTGCGAGGCCCGGCCCGCCTCCCGCGGTTCGGGCGTCGCGGCGAAGTCGCGCTTCTCGAGATATCGCTCGAGCCGCCCCACCGCTCAGGCCGATTTCTTCGAACCGGAGGATTTCGTCCCGGTCCCGGAGGATTTCGACGCCGTGCGGCCGGAGGATTTCGCGCCGCCCGCGCGCGACGTCTTCTTCGCCGTGCCGCCGCCGTCCTTCTTCAAGCTCTCCCGCAGCGCCGCCATCAGGTCGACGACATTCTCGCCACCGCCCGCACCGCGCTCCTCCTCCCCAAGGCTCGCGCGCGGCGTCTTGCGGTTCTTGCGCTTGCGTTCGATCAACTCGCGCAGCGCGCTGTCGTAATGATCCTCGAAGACCTCCGCCTCGAAGGGCCTGGTCTTGCGGTCGATCAGCTCCGTCGCGACCGACAACAGGTCCTTGTCCGCCGGATCGTCCTCGATCGAGGAGAACAGCGGGTCCGCCTTGCGGATCTCGTCGGCATAGTGCAGCGTCTCGAGCAGGATGCCGTCGCCACAGGCACGGATCGCGCAGAGATATTCCTTGCCCCGCATCGTGAGTTGCCCGAGCCCGACCTTCTCGGAGGCGCGCAGGGCGTCGCGCACGACGCGATAGGCATCCTCCGCCAGATCGTCGGTCGGCACCACGTAATAGGGCTTGTCGAAATAGAGCGGCGGGATCTCGCAGGCGCCGACGAATTGCACGAGTTCGAGCGTCTTCTTCGTCTCCAGCCGGATCGCGTCGAGCTCCTCGGGCTCGAGCAGGAGATATTCGTCATCGCCGAGCTCGTAGCCCTTCAGGATGTCCTCGCTCTTCACCGGCCCGACGCCGGGCACCGTCTTCTGGTAGCGCACCCGCTTGCGCGACGGCCCGTGGATCTGCCGGAAGGAGACACGCGCCCCGGACTGCGTGGCGGAATGAAGCTCCACCGGGATCGAGACGAGCGAAAGCCGAAGCTGACCCTTCCAGACTGCACGAGATGCCATGGTCCCCTCCTGGGTTCATCACGACTCCAACTCGCGTATTGCGAAATTGTTCACCCGCGGGAGGCGGCACGCGTCCGGACGGCTTCCGGCAAATTTCTGCCGGTCCGGGCGAGAGGAGAGGGCGCGCGCCCCTCGCGGCGAGCGGTGATCGGCGCTCGCGGGAAGGGGATTCGGCGTGTCGGGACAAAGTTGCGATTCGTGCGAAAACAATGCGAAAACAAGATGTATTTCGCAAATTCATGTGGCGATTTTGTGTTTAGTTGACAAACTTTTGCCTTGATTGTCGCAATATGTGGCGTTTGCACCACGGGTCAATGATATTTCTGTATAAGCGCGAAATCCTGCCATCCCTTTCTTGACCGCTTGGCTGAGGCGGCGGTACCGCTCCCTTAGAGGTTGCGCATCATTATTGTCCCGCAACCCTCTCTTTCACGATGGCAAGTGGGTGCGGTCGTGAGAGCGCTTTTTCAGGGTGAGGATCCAGCGTGCATAGAAGAAAAACGGCCAGAGGCCTTCTCATACTCCTTTCGACCACCGCGCATATCGCATACGGCACGGCGCTCTATGCCGAGCCGGCGGTGTTTTTCAATCCGGATCTCGATGCAGGGCGGAACCGGTTCTCCACCGTTGTCAACAGCACGGTCTCCGGCACCGACACCGTGGAGCTCTTCACGCTCAACCTCGCGACCGCGACGGCGTCCAACAATCTCTACGCCGTTCAGGGCTCCGGCAACACGACCGTCTATGTCCGCCTGTCGGCCAACGGCGCGGTCCTGAACCAGAACAGCTTCCGCTCCTCGGACGGCATCTATTCCACCAGCGTCTCGATCGGCACCTCCGGCGCGGCGGCCTGGAACGAGGCGGTGGACGAAGGCTTTAAGGTCGAATTCTTCTCCGACGCGAGCGCCTCCACGCCCGTCTCGATGAACGCGCTCGGGATCGAGGTCAACGACTGGGGCACCTGCTGCTTTGCGAGCACCGGCCCCGACGGAACCTCGAGCGCGGCAACCTCGGTCTATGCCGTGTTCGATCCCGACTCCAACCCCTCCGGCTCCGACTCGAGGATCAACCACATCGGCTCCATCACCAACGGCTCCGAACGCGGCACCTTCGCCGGGACGCTCGCCAACGGAAGCCCCAGCAACTACAACAACCATTTCGTCGCCGCGATCAACGACACCAACACGTTCAACACGATCTCCATCGTCCCGAACGGCAGCGGCGAAGCCTTCGGCTACGGCGGCATCCTCTATTTCTCCCAGGTCGCGATCGGTTCCGTTCCGCCCGGCTCCTCCGAGGTCGTCATCGGCGCAAAGACCGACATCGTCGACCCGAGCTCCAGCCAGGCCGACCTGGGCGACTCGCTGAACTACGCCTTCGACGGCGGCGAATTGCTCGTCGACACGGATTCCTCCGCCGATTTCGAACTGAAATCCGGCGGCGGCACGATGACCACGCAGGACACCGACGTGACCTTCTCCGGCGAATTCACCGGCACCGGCGGGCTCACGAAAGCCGGCGAAGGCACGCTGACCCTGACCGGCGCGAATGACTACACCGGCGGGACGGTCGTCTCCGAAGGCATCCTCTCGACCGCGGGCGGCGGCACGCTGGCCGACGGCGGCGCGCTGACGATTGCCGAGGGCGCGGGCTTTGTCGCCGGCACGGCGGACACGGTGGGCGCGGTGGACAACGCCGGCACGCTCGACGTGGACGCGGCGCTGACGGTCGCCTCGCTCGACAACAGCGGCACGGTGACGGTCGACGCGGCGCTCACCTCCGAAGCCGGGATCATCAACCAGGCCGACGGCGAGATCGCGATGGCGGCGGACATCACCGCGGCGGGCGAGGTCGCGCATGACGGCACGCTGACGGTGACCGGCGAGCGCACCCTGACCACCGCCGGGCTGACCGGGACGGGCGACGTGACGCTCGACGGCACGCTGACCGTGGCGCAGAGCGGCGACACCGGCTTCGGCGGGGCGATCACCGGCACCGGCGGGCTCACGAAAGCCGGCGAAGGCACGCTGATCCTGACCGGCGCGAACGACTACACCGGCGGGACGGTCGTCTCCGAAGGCATCCTCTCGACCGCGGGCGGCGGCACGCTGGCCGACGACGGCGCGCTGACGATTGCCGAGGGCGCGGGCTTTGTCGCCGGCACGGCGGACACGGTGGGCGCGGTGGACAACGCCGGCACGCTCGACGTGGACGCGGCGCTGACGGTCGCCTCGCTCGACAACAGCGGCACGGTGACGGTCGATGCGGCGCTGACCTCCGAAGCCGGGATCATCAACCAGGCCGACGGCGAGATCGCCATGGCGGCGGATATCACCGCGGCGGGCGAGGTCGCGCATGACGGCACGCTGACGGTGACGGGCGAGCGCACCCTGACCACCGCCGGGCTGACCGGGACGGGCGACGTGACGCTCGACGGCACGCTGACCGTGGCGCAGAGCGGCGACACCGGCTTCGGCGGGGCGATCACCGGCACCGGCGGGCTCACGAAAGCCGGCGAAGGCACGCTGATCCTGACCGGCGCGAACGACTACACCGGCGGGACGGTCGTTTCCGAAGGCATCCTCTCGACCGCGGGCGGCGGCACGCTGGCCGACGACGGCGCGCTGACGATTGCCGAGGGCGCGGGCTTTGTCGCCGGCACGGCGGACACGGTGGGCGCGGTGGACAACGCCGGCACGCTCGACGTGGACGCGGCGCTGACGGTCGCCTCGCTCGACAACAGCGGCACGGTGACGGTCGATGCGGCGCTGACCTCCGAAGCCGGGATCATCAACCAGGCCGACGGCGAGATCGCCATGGCGGCGGATATCACCGCGGCGGGCGAGGTCGCGCATGACGGCACGCTGACGGTGACCGGCGAGCGCACCCTGACCACCGCCGGGCTGACCGGGACGGGCGACGTGACGCTCGACGGCACGCTGACCGTGGCGCAGAGCGGCGACACCGGCTTCGGCGGGGCGATCACCGGCACCGGTGGCCTCACGAAAGCCGGCGAAGGCACGCTGATCCTGACCGGGGCGAACGACTACACCGGCGGGACGGTCGTTTCCGAAGGCATCCTCTCGACCGCGGGCGGCGGCACGCTGGCCGACGGCGGCGCGCTGACGATTGCCGAGGGCGCGGGCTTCGTCGCCGGCACGGCGGACACGGTGGGCGCGGTGGACAACGCCGGTACGCTCGACGTGGACGCGGCGCTGACGGTCGCTTCGCTCGACAACAGCGGCACGGTGACGGTCGACGCGGCGCTCACCTCCGACGCTGGCATCATCAACCAGGCCGACGGCGAGATCGCGATGGCCGCGGACATCGCCGCAGGCACCTTCTACGCGGCCTTCGGGACCACCACCGTTCTTGCGGATGCGAAATTGTCTGCTGACAATTTCGGCGGGACCGGGGCGTTCGACATCGACGGGGGCGCGGCTCTCACCCTCGATATCGCGCAGGATGCGCTGTTCGAGGGGACGTTCGAGGGCGACGGCGATCTCGTGAAGGCGGGCGGCAACACGCTCGTGCTGACCGGCGATCATTCCGTCGGCAGCACCCGCGTGGCCGACGGGGCGCTCCAGATCCTCGGCACGGTCGCAGGCGAGCGCATGGATGTCGATGCCGGGGCGCGGCTGTTCGGTTCGGGCGCCATCGCCGGCGGGCTTTACGTCGACGGCATCCTCGCGGCGGGCGACGGCATCGGCACGATGACCGTGGCCGGCAACGTGACCTTCGGCGGCTCGGGCCTCTTCGAGGTGGATATCGACGGGCGCAGCTTCGACGCGGCCGGCGGTGCGGGCAGCTATGACCGGCTGGTGGTGACCGGCTCGGGCTCTGTCGTCCAGGCCGGCGGAACCATCGCGCCCTTCCTGCGCGGCATTCCGGCGCCGGCGACCAATGCCTTCGTCCCGGTGGTGGGCGACGTGTTCCGCGTGATCGAGACCGTGGACAACGCGAGCGGGATTTCCGGCCGGTTCGACACGCTGGTGTCGATGCCCGACGGGATCGCCAACGGCACGCGCTTCAGCGTGGTCTATGGCGAGAATTACATCGATCTCGCCATCATCCCGGACGATTTCGGCCTCTTCGCCTCGGCCTATGACTACGAGAACATGGTGGAAGCCGGGCGTGCCTTTGAACGGATCTACGATCCGCAGGTCTCGGCGAGCGAATTCCTCAACGGGTTGAACGGGCTGGCGAGCGACCAGTTGGCCCTCGCGATCCTCCAGGCATCGGGCGAGATCCATGCCTTCTCGCTTGCCAGCGTGCGCCAGTCGAGCCGCAGCATGGGCCGGGCCGCCCTGTCGAAGATCTCGGATCTGCCCGAGGGCGAACGGCTCTGGACGGATGTCGCCGGGTTCACCGCCGATTACGACGCGGACGAGACGGCCTCCACCTATGGCTCGGACAGCTACCATGCCTGGATCGGCCTCGATCTCGTGCAGACGGCGAACGAGCGCGCGGGTGCGGCGATCGGCTATTCCGGCGGTTCCGTCGATGCGGAGTTCAGCGGGGATGCGGACTACGAGGGCGTGAACGCTGCGGTCTACTACCGCCGCGACATGGGCGCGCTCAGGTTCGCCTCGATTGCGGGGGTGAGCTTCGTCGACGTGGAGACCGACCGCAGCGTCGGCCTCTCAACCGGCGAGACCGCCAACACCTCGGACAGCGACATGCATGTCGCCTTCGTCGAGGCGCGCCTGAGCTACGAACAGGCGCTCGGCGCGGGGCTGGCCGGGACGGCCTGGGGCAATCTGCGCCGCGACGTGACGCGGGCCGAGGGCTTCACCGAGGAGGGCTCCGACCTGACGGCGGTGAGCGCCGGGCAGGAAACGACCGTGGCGACGGTGGTCTCGGCGGGCTACAGCCTCAGCGGCGCGATGGCCTTCGCGGGGACCGACAGCCTCTGGAACGTCGGGATCGGGGCCACCCACAGCCCGGACGGCGACCGCTTCATGTCGCGCGATCTCGCGATGCACGACACCGGCTGGACCGTGGCCTCGCCGGAGGCGGACGATCTCACCGGCTTCGTGGAAGCGGGCGTCCGGGTGCCGCTCGGGGCTGCGAGCCGGCTGAGCCTGTCCGTCCAGGCGGCGGGAGGCGACAGCTTCGAAGCCTATGGCGCGTCCTTCAACTTCAGCACGCGGTGGTAAGCATGACCCGTCTTCTCACGACCCTTCGCACCTCCCTCCTTCTCCCGGCCATCTTCCTGGCCGGGGGAGCGGGGGCGGCCCTTGCACAGGCGGCGCCGAGCGCCTGGAATTCGCAGTGCATCTCGCCCTCGCGCAAGGTGGAGGGGATCTGCACCGCGTCTCACAGGGTGTCGATCCAGGAAACCGGGCAGACCCTTTTCATGATCGAGCTACGGACCCGGCCGGACACGGAAGTCACGGATTTCATCCTGACCGGCCCCACGGGCTTCTACCTGCCCGACGGGATCGGGCTCGCGGTGGACGGCACCGGGATCTCCACGCCGGAGGTGACGCGCTGCGATCCGAACAGCTGCTATGCCCAGGTCGACCTGACGGCGGAAGATGTGGCGGCGATGAAGAAGGGGAAGGCGCTCCAGCTCCGCTTCTCCCCCTCGCGCGGCAACAGCCAGACGATCGAGATCTCGCTCGCCGGCTTCACCGCCGCCTATGACGGGATCGCGCGCTGAGCGAGGATCCCCGAAGGCGAAAGAGACCCCCGGAGCCGGGCTTCGGGGGTTTTCGCTGTCTGGCGGCGGGGGAGCCGGACCGCGAGGGCAGCGGCGCGCCTCAGCCGGCGGCGGGGGTGCCGCGGTTCCAGATGTCCCTGATCTGGTCGGGCAGGCTCATCGGATCGAAGGGCTTGAGGATGATGTCCGTCGCGCCGAGATCCCTCAGCCGGCCGAAATCGGCGCGGGAGGCCTTGGCGGTGACGAAGACGACGGGGACGTCCCTGTAGGCGCTGCGCTCGCGCAGGCGCATGTAGGTCTCCATCCCGTCCATTCCGGGCATCATCACGTCGAGAAGGATGATGTCGGGCGCGATCTCCGGCGCGTTCTCGACCGCGTCGAGGCCGCAGTCGTACTGGATCACCTCGAAACCGCCCACGAGTTCAAGGGACATTCGCGCGATCTGCCGAATATCCGGGTCGTCCTCGACATGCATGATGCGCTTCAATTCGGCCATGGCAGATTACTACGGTTTTGCCGCGGAAAAGCAACCGCGTTTTGCGTTCGCGGAGGCGCGCAAAAAATGTTTCGCATTGTGGAAAAACACGGCGGGTGAAACAATTGTATTTTGGGTGAATTCCCTAACTTCGCCTTAATTTGGCCTGAAACACTCGAAATTATCGCTCTTAAGTTGAGCGTTTCGCCGTCTTTGTTTACGGATTTACTGTGACAGGAGCGAATGATCCGCTTTGTCGAAGATTTGGAGACCGAAACATGACGCTACTTGTGGTTGATGACGACCCGAACATCCTGCGTCTCATGGAAGGCATCCTGAGCTCGCTGGGCCACAGCGACGTGGTCTTCGCGGGCAGCGGCGAGGAGGCGCTCGAGATCGTCGTGCGCTCGGCCTATGAGTTCTCCACCTTCTTTCTCGACATCGAGATGCCGGGGCTGAGCGGCGTCGACCTGTGCGGCGCGATCCGCGCGCTGCCCGCGCATCGCCATACGCCGATCATCATGCTCACGGCGATGACGGCGAAATCCTATGTCGACGGCGCCTTCCTCAAGGGCGCGACGGATTACCTGACCAAGCCCATCGACGTGCGCGAGCTCGGTGCGCGTCTCAGGGTCGCGCAGATGCTCTATCACGAGCAGCGCCGCGCCGCCGACGCGCGCCGCAAGGCCGACACGCTGCGCCTCGAATTCAGCGGCGGACTGCCGGCGCCGGACAGTTTCCAGCTCGCCGATCCGATCCGGATCTACGACGTCCCGCATGTGCTCGACGCGGTGGCCATGGAAAACTACCTCTACCGCATGAACCGCCTGAAGCGGTTCATGTTCGGCGCCGTGGGGTTCAAGATCCGCAAGGTCGAATCGCTCTTCGCGCTGACCACGCCCGTGGAGTTCCACGGCATCGTCACCGATGTGGCGGAGGCGATCTTCGAGAACCTGCGCGGGCAGGACATCATGATTTCCTATTACGGCACGGGGCAGTTCGCGGCGCTCCTGCCGCGCAATTCCAGTTTCGACCGCGACGAATTCGAGACCGCGCTCGGGCTGACGCTCAACGAATTCGGCCTGACCCAGGAGGACGGCCTCCCGATGGACGTCTCCGTCGCGGTCGGCGAGCACGTCCAGATCTCCATGTTCGACACCAATCCTCAAAAATTGATCGCGAAGGCGCTGGAAAGAGTAAACTCCGGCCGCCGTCCGTGGCATTCTGCGTCCAGTATTCTCAACGTCTGAACGCCGAGTCGGCCGTTCGGAGTCAGGAAAAGGAAGCCATGACCACGACCATGCCCATTGCCGAGAACATGCCGCCGGAGCTTGCCAGCGCCCTGCGTCAGGTGCGGGAGCGTTTCGTGACGGGACTGGCGCCGCTGATCCTCGAGATCGAGGCGCTTCATGAGCAGATCGCGGAGGGGCGCAGCCCGGACGCGGCGGCGACCCGCATGGCCTTTGTCGCCCACCGGATCCGGGGCCTCGCCGGCACGGTCGGGATCGGCACGCTGGGCAGCCGGGCCTCTGCGGTCGAGGACCAGGCGCGGGCGATCCTGCGTCACGGGATCTGCACGGATCCCGAGGGGTTCGAGGCGACGGTGGAGGCGCTGCTCGACGAGATGGAAGACGCGGTGGTGGATTTCTCCTGAGCCGGGCGTGCGCGGGCGGTCAGCCCGCGCCGGGGGTCTCCGCCAGCGCGAAGGAGACGCGGAAGGTCGTGCCCTTGCCGGCCTCCGTTTCGAACCGGATCCGTCCGTTCTGTTTCGTCACCAGCGTCTTGACGATGTTGAGGCCGAGCCCGGAGCTCGCGATGCCGGAGCGGCCGCCCGCCGCCTCGGATCGCGAAAACCGGTCGAAAAGCGTCATGTGCAGCTCCTCCGGGATGCCCGGACCGTGGTCGCGGACGGAGATCACCGCCTCCGGCCCCTCGCGCCGGGCGCCGATCTCCACCTTGCCGCCCCGCGGCGACACTTTCGCGGCATTCGACAGCAGGTTGGAGAGGATCTGCGACAGGCGGAGCGGATCGACCCTCACGAACAGGTCCGGCGCGATCGCCCCCGCCTCCAGCGTCACGCCGAGATGGGCGGCATAGCCCTGATGCGTCTCCACCGCCGCGTCGATCAGCGGCGCGAGCGCGACCGTGCGGGCGTTGATCGCCGGTCCGCTCTGCCGCGTCTCCTCGAGCAGCAGGATCTCCCGGATCAGGTCGAGCATGCGCGTGCTGTTGGAGATCGCGATGCCGACGAGCGACTGCGCCTTTTCCGCGAGCGGACCGGCGGTCCCGGACTGGAGAAGCTCGAGCGCGCCCTTGATGCTGGTGAGCGGTGTGCGCAGCTCGTGGGTGATGACCGAGAGCATCTGCTCACGTTCCCGCTCCCCCTCCGCCGTGTCGCGGCGCAGCAGCAGGACGACGAGCGCGCCGCCATCCTCTCCGGGCGCAAGCCGCGCGGAACAGACGAAGTCTTCGCCGCCGATCTCGACGGGATGCCTGTCCCCGTCGCCCGCCAGGACGCGCTCGACGAGCCGTCCGCGGACCTCCGCGGAGGCGAAAAGACCGCATGTCTCCACGGTCTGCGCCGCCCCGGCGCGCGGAGCGAGCGCTTCCCGCGCGGCACGGTTCATGAAACGGATCTCCCCCGTCGCCGGATCGAAGGCCAGCGCAGCCTCGGGAAGCGCGTCGAAGACGGCGCCGAGCATGACCGCACCACCCGCGCCGGATGTCCCGGTGCGGTCCGTGCGACGGGTGGCGACGTCTGCGACGGCAGACCGGTCCCGGAGCTGCGCGGCAGCCGGGCCGGAGACGGGGGGCGTTCCGGGAAGAATCTTGACCACTCTCTGAGCCTCACCAAAACCAATGCGGACACGTCCCCTCACGGCGCGCCGTCGCCGAGCGCCGTCGGACAGGTGCAGTATGCGGGCTGTCGCGCTCGCTGCAAGTCTCGCGGGGGAATGGTGCAAGACTAAGGCGGATTTCGCCCATTGTTGTGATTACAGGCGGTTTTTCGCGGCATTCCGCGGATCAGGACACCGCCTCGGCCTCCTCGCAGGCGCCCTCGCAGAGCGGCAGGGCGAAGATGAACCGCGATCCCTGGCCGATCTCGCTCTCCACCCGGATCCAGCCGTTCTGGAGCTTGAGCAGGTCCTTGCAGATCGCGAGGCCGAGGCCGACGCCCTGGTTCCTGCGTTTCGTGCCCGATTCCGCCTGCGCGAACCGGTCGAAGACGAGGTCGAGATGGTCGGCGGCGATCCCGATGCCGGTATCGGCCACCTCGAAGACCACCATGTCGTTTTTCACCTGGCTGGAGATCGAGATCGTGCCGGCATCGGTGAACTTGCAGGCATTACCGAGCAAGTTGGTGAGCACCTGCCGGAAGCGCGTCTCGTCCGCGCGGATCCGCACGTCTGCGAGATCGGTCTTGAGCGTGAGCCCCTTCTCATCGATCAGCGCGGACATCTGGTCCGCGACGGAGCGGATGACGGCCCTGCTGTCCACCGGGCCGGGTTCGAGGCGGATGGTGTTCGCCTCGATCCGCGCGAGGTCGAGCATGTCGTCGATCAGCGCGCGCAGCTGGTATCCCGCCGCCTGGATGCGGCCGGAGAATTTCTGGATCTCTCCGCCGAAGGCCTCGAAGGCGGCGGCGACGGCCTCCCGGTCGTCGCTCTCGAGCGCGGCCCGCACCGCCTTGTAGGAGGGCAGGGTGGCCGCGTTGGCAAGGAAGCTGTTGAAGCCGAGCACCGCCGTGAGCGGGGTACGCAGCTCATGGCTGATGACGTTGAGGAACTGGGTCTTCGCCTCGTCCGCCTGTTCCGCCTCGCGCAGGGCGGTATAGAAGGGCGTCACATCCTCCGCGGTGCCGACATAGCCGCGGAACGTCCCGTCCTCGTCATAGGACGGCTTGCCGCTGATCTTGATCCAGGTTTCCTTTTCGGGAACGAAGCTGAAGTTCACCACGATATCGTGGAAGGTCTCGCGGGCGCGCATCTTGGCGAAGACGCGGGCGAACTCCTCGGCCTCGGTGCCCCGGAAATCCATCAGGTTCCCCTGGAAACGCCCGATGAATTCGGACGGGTCGAGATCCATCGTGCGCCGGAAGCCTTCGGAGAGATAGGTGATGCGCAGGGAGTCGTCCTGTTCCCAGAACCATTCCGAGCTGATGTCCGCGACGTCGCGGAAGCGGGTCTCGGCCCGGTCGCGCTCGAACAGCGCCGCGCGGAGCTCCTGGTTGGCGTCCTCCAGGCGCTGCTGGTGCTGGCGCAGGTCGGAGATGTCGACGCGGAACACCACCAGCCCGCCTTCGGAGGTGCGCCGGGTGAAATACTTGAACCAGAGGTTTTCGGCGAAGCAGACCTCGAGTTCGGAGGTCTCGTTGGCGATCTCGAGGATGGCCTGGTCGGGATCCTCGACGGCGGCTTCGCCGATGCGCACCTCTTCGGCGATCTCGAACCGGCGCCGGGTGAGCTCGTGCAGGTCCCGCCCGAGCGTGAGCTCGCGCCGCCAGCCGGCGAGCTTCTCTCCCGCGACCTTGTTGAACATCACGAGCCGGTCCGACCTGTCGAACAGCCAGAACCCCACGGGGAGCGCGTCGATGGCGTCATGCAGGCGCTGCTCGGCAAGCTCGGCGCGGCTGCGGCTCGACAGGATCTCCGTGATGTCGTTGAGGATCGCGACCCGCCCGCCGTCGGGGGTCTTGCGCTCGATCACCTGCTGGCAGCGCCCGTTCGCGAATTCGACGTTGAACTGCACGCCCGTCTCCGAGGGCGGCACGAGATAGCGGCGCAGCCATTCCTCCTCGTTGCCGATCGCGTCCTCGTAGACCCCCTTTTGGAGGCCCGCCCGCAGGAAGTCCTCGAAGGTCACGCCCTTTTGCACGATCTGCGGCGCGTCGGCGCCGTAGAGCTCCCTGAAGCGCGTGTTGCAGATCTCGAGCCGGTCCTGCGCGTCGAACATCACCAGCGCGGAGGGGGCGGCGTTGATCGCGGTGGAGAGCCGGGTGGCGATGCGATAGTTGTCGCGCCGGAGCCGGTGCAGATACCACGAGATCGCAAGCATCGTGAGGCAGACGACGAGGATCGTGAACCGGATCGCGGGAATGTTCGCCGGGGCGGCGATCGCGCCGGCGAGCGGGGCGACGGCGATCTCCCAGCGCGAGGCCGGCAGGTGCAGGACCTGCGCCTCGACCCCTTGCCTGAAGGCGGCCCGGTTCCCGAAGATCATGCCGTCGCCGTCGGTGAAGGGGCTGTTGGTGCGGATCGCGATGTCGAAACGGGGCGTGAAATCGGCGATCTCGATCTGGTCGAGAAACCGTTCCGTCGAGAACACGACCGAGGCGATGGCATAGATCGCCTCGTGGTCGGCCTCGTCCTGCGCCAGCGAGATCGGCTCGCGGATGACGAAGCCCTCGTAGCCCTGGAGCAGGATGCCCGGCCCCTCGAGGATCGTGCGGCCGGTCTCGGTGATGTTGCTCAGCACCTCCATCTGCCGCGGCAGCCCGCTCAGGTCCCGGCCCAGGAACTCCCGGTTCTGGTCATAGGGAAAGACATGGGTGACGATGTTGTTGCGCACCAGCGCCATGTTGATGACGGCGGGATCCTCGGTGCGGATGCCCTCCGCGAGGCGGGAGAACTCGCTCTCCGAGAGATCGGGCGACAGCGCGATGGCGCCGGCGAGGCCGCGCGCGAAGAGGAATTTCTTGTTGAGCGATTCCTGGATCCGCTCGGCGAGGATCGACTGGGTGCGCAGGACCGACACCGTCTGTTCCTCTCCCGCGCGCAGATGCGCAACCCGCTCGAGCGTGGCGCCGAGGATGAAGAAAAAGCCGATGATGACCGCATAGACGATATATTCGATCAGCGTATGCGTCCGCGTCAGATAGTTCCTGTCAGGCATGTCGCTCACTTTCCCGCAGGGGGTGTGCCGGTCCCGTATTCCGCTCATCCAAGATGCGTACAACCCTGACGAGCAGACACCAAGATCTACGTCTCGTCCTGCATCACCGCACAGGCGACGTGTCTATTTCGCAACAGATTTGTTGCGGTGCGGCATCGGCCGCCCGCCGGGGCATATTGCGAGCCCTGCGTCAATCATATCTTGTTTCGTGTAATATCCGTTCGCCAGAGTTGTGCTCTGCCCTAGGAGAGAACCGGCACCAAAATCGTCAAGCTGAACGCCAGATCCATAACCAAATTCCATAACTTGCTGTTGAGGCATTTGGACGGTTACAACTGGGTTGTTCTTGTGATTAAGTGATACCACTGCATCGTATGACGTGTCAGACGGTCGATATGGCTGACCGTATACAATCAAGTTGTTGGCCGTGGTCATATTGAGGCGTCGTACTCACTGGCCAGTCAGGTTCCATTGTTTAGATCACGCGTCCAAGTCATTCTAGTCTCCCCCTCTCAGCAGGATTAGCTTTCTTTGTTGGTCGATGGTGGTGAAAATTATCAAAGTATCAGCATGAGATAACGGTTTCGAAAACTCTGTTATCCCTCCTACTCGCAGTTCTGTTCCTGGAACGCCCCCGAACAGTTGTTCAATCATATCTGTACTTGGGTATCTTTCATCGAAAGCTCTGTAGCATTCGTCAAAATTTAAAGTGTAAAAATATGCTTCTTGATAAAAAACGCCTTCAAGTGAAGAAATCCAAGGAGAGAACTTACTTTCCAAATCTAGTGGTAGAGAGCCTAAAGTTAGCACTGTGTCACCCACAGGCGAGTATACTTCAATCTGACACCCATGCCAAAATCCAACGTACCTGAACTCTGGCTCTGATGCTTGAAGTAGTGGTGCCGATAGGTAGTTTAAGCCCGCTCGTTTGAACGGCCTTGGATAAATTGTAACTAAGAACAAAGCCAATAAACCAACAAAAAAATCAAGTAAATTCTGTATTTTTTCACTATTTACCCCTCATGTGCGCCCAGAAGCCTTCGGATCGCTTTCGAAGTCATCTCAGCCCGCCTTGCTTTTTACAATACGCCACAAAGGCAGCGCCTGTGTTTTTGGGTGGGTTACCTTTGCTCGCTTCGACCTTGGCGAACGCCAGCCAATCAGAGCGTAGTACGTAGTAGTCTCGGCCCTTCTCCCTGGCGATAGCCCTTGCCTTGTCCTCGGCCCATTCCGGTATGTCGGAAACGGGTGCCCGGAGCCGCCGGGGGCGCGGGATCAGTGCGCCGCGCTCGAGGCCTGGGGCAGGATCCACGGCCCGCCGGAGGGCGGCGGCGTGTTGATGCGCACCCGGCAGCCGTAGCAGGCCGACAGCGCCTCGTCCTGGAACACGTCGACGGGACGGCCCTCGCCGCGCACCCGCCCGGACTGGAGAAGCGTCACCCGGTCCGCGAACATCGAGGTGAGGTTGAGATCGTGCATCACCGCGATCACCCCGCCGCCGCGCGCGGCATAGTCGCGGGCGATCTCCATCACCGTGAGCTGGTGGCCGATGTCGAGGGCGGAGACGGGTTCGTCGAGGAACAGCCAGCGCGGCCGATCGTCGAGCACCGGCTCCCAGATCTGGACGAGCACGCGGGCGAGCTGGGCGCGCTGGCGCTCGCCGCCCGACAGCTCCTGGACCATCCGGCCCTCGAAGCCCTGGAGCCCGACGCGGGCGAGCGCCTGCTGCGGCAGGTGGTCGAGCCCGGCCGCACGCCCCGTCGAGAGGCCGGAGGTCAGGCCGAGGCGCACGAGTTCGAGCACGGTGAAGGGAAAGGCGATGTTGCCCGACTGGGGCAGCACCGCGCGGCGTTCCGCCAGGTCGAGCGGGGACAGCCGCGACAGCGGCGTGCCGTCGAGGGCGACGGTGCCGTCGTGTTCCTGCTCGCCGGTCATGGCGCGCAGGAGCGTCGTCTTGCCCGATCCGTTCGGCCCGACGATGGCGGTGAGTTCCCCCGCCCGCGCGGTGAAGGTCACGCCGTCGAGCACCTTGCGCGGACCGAAGCGGACGGTGATGTCTGTGGCGGTGAGCATGTCAGACCTCGAGCAGCGCGCGGTTCTTCAGGAGGATCCAGAGGAAGAACGGCCCGCCGAGCGTGGCGGTGACGATCCCGATGGGAAGCTCCGCCGGTGTGACCGCGACGCGGGAGATCATGTCCGCGAGCAGCAGCGTGATCGCCCCGAGCAGCGCGGCGTTCGGCAGCAGGAAGCGATGCTCCGGCCCCTGGACGAGGCGCAACAGATGCGGCACCACGATCCCGATGAAACCGATGCCGCCGGTGATCGCCACCGAGGCGCCGACCGAGCCGGCGACGGAGAGGATCGCGATCCGCTTCATCTTCTGCGTGTCGATGCCCATGTGCCGCGCGACGGGTTCCCCGAGGGCGAGCGCGTCGAGGGCGCGGGCGAGGAACGGGGCGGCGAGCAGGGCGAGCGCGATCACCGGACCGGCGGTCAGCAGCTTCGCCCAGGTCGCCCCGGCGACGGAGCCCATGCCCCAGAAGGTGAGATCGCGCAGTTGCTCGTCATTGGCGCGATAGACGATAAAGCCGGTGACCGCCCCGGTCAGCGCGCCGAGGGCGATGCCCGCGAGCAGCATCGTCGCGACCGAGGTGCGCCCGCCGCGCGTCGCGATGCGATAGAGGAGCAGGGTGGAGATCCAGCCGCCCCCGAAGGCCGCGAGCGGCACGAGATAGGCTCCGACGATTTCGCGCAGGGCGAGCGGGAGGAGCCCGCCGAGCACGATCGCCGCCACCGCGCCGAAGCCCGCGCCGGCGGAGACGCCGACGAGGCCCGGATCGGCCAGCGGATTGCGGAACAGGCCCTGCATCACCGCGCCTGCCACCGCGAGCGCCGCCCCGACCAGCGCCCCGGTGAGCACCCGCGGCATGCGGATGTCCCAGACGATCGTGGTGTCGCGCACGGACGCCTCGCCGATCCCGAACCGGGCAAGGAGCGCGCCGGTCACATCCGTGTCCCCCGCCGCGCCCCAGCCGAGGCCGAGGAGCATGGTGAGCACGAGTGCCGCCAGCAGGAGGACGCGGACGCGCCGCGCCTTGGTCCGCCGGTCGCCGGCAAGCGGCAGGGTGGGGGCATCTGCCATGGCCATGGCTCAGCCCCCGACCGCCGCGTCGAGCGCCGCGTTCAGTTCGCGCGCGAAATCCGCGGTGCGCGGACCGAAGGACAGCGCCGCGGGATCGACGGTCACGAAGGCGCCGTTCTGCCCGGCGGGGGTCTGGGCGATGGCCGGCAGCGACAGGATCTGGCCGCGCCGCGCCTCGTGTTCCTCCTCGCCGGTCATCATCACGACCACGTCCGGTGCGGCGGCGATGATCGCCTCGTCGGACATGATCTTGTAGCCCTTGTAATCCGCGGCCATCACGTTTTCCGCGCCTGCGAGCGCGAGGATGCCGTTCGCGCCGGTGTCGTCGCCGGCGACGTTGAGCCGCCCGCCCTGGTTGGAGAGGATGAACATCACCCGCGGCGGGTCGGCCCGGTGCAGGTCCCCGAGTTCCGCGAAGTCGTCGGCCACCGTCCCGGCGAGGCGTTCGGCCTCTGCCTCCACGCCGAGCGCGGTGCCGATGGTGCGGATCGCGGCGAGGACCGTGTCCTCGGTATAGCCGTCGGGCACGCCGACCACCGGGATCGAGGCGGCCTCGAGCTGGTCGATCACCTCCGGCGGGCCGGCGGTGTCGCGGGTGACGATGAGATCCGGCCCGACCGAGAGCACACCCTCCGCCGAGAGCTGGCGCATGTAACCCACGTCCGGCAGTTCCTCCACCTCCGGCGGATAGAGCGAGGTGGTGTCGCGCGCGATGATGCGGTCGCCTTCCCCGAGCGCGTAGATGATTTCCGTCACCGGGCCGCCGATGGAGACGATCGCATCGGCTTCGGGATAGCTCTGGGCGAAGACCGGCGCGGCGGCGAGACAGGCGAGGCAGGCAAGGGTCTTCATTCCGCCGCCTCCCGCAGGTCGGGCAGGTCCGCGAGGATGCCGTGCCATGTGGCAAGCGCGTCGTCGTCGCTCTCGCGCTGGCCGAAGCACTGGAAGATCAGCGATCCCTCCGCGTCGAAGGCTTCGATGGAGACGGCGGGCCCGCGCTTCGTCGGCTTGTCCACCACGTAGACCTCCGCGACATGGTCGCCGCGCAGGTGCAGGTTGAAGCGCGGGTCGAGCACGTTGAGCCAGGGCCCCATCGGCTTCACGGTGTCGAGCGTGCCCCAGTGGATCTGGATATTGCCGCGGTTGCCGACGAAGAGGATCACCTTCTGCCGCGCCGCGGAGGTGGCCTCGAGAAAGCCCGCCACCGCCTCGGGCGCGACGCGGCGCACGAGGGGCGCGCCGGCAAGGCGATAGGCGCCGAGGCGATTCATGCCGAGTTTCGCGGTGAGCCGGTTGAACTGGTGCGTGTCGGTCATCCGCTGCCATTCGGAGAGCAGGATGTCGCGCTTGTCGGCGTTGATCTTCGCCCCCTCGGGAGCCTCGCGCGGGGCGACGGCGATCCCGGTCGACTGGTCGGGCAGGCGCAGGCGGTCGACGAGCGGCGCCCAGGCCTCGTGGTTGGAGCCCTCGCGCAGGAAGATCTTCTGGAGCGCATCGCCCGCCGGATCGAAGAATTGCAGCGTGCGGCGGATGCCCGTGTCGGTCCCGTTCTCGATGGCAAAGCCGTAGGCCCAGTGTTTCGGGAAGATCCGCGTGTCGATCTCCTTGCCCAGCACCATCGCGGCATGGGCGCCGGAGCGGTACTCCTCGAAGGTGCCGACGCGCTCGTGGACGCAGGAGGCGTTGCGTGTGAGCGACATCACCTCCCCCAGCGCGGTCATGAGCGGCATCACCGTGTCGGGCGCATGGGCGATGCGGGTCACGGTCATCCCGTCACGCGCCCCGGTATGGGCGGCGACGAGCTCGGCCTCGGAAATGCCGAGCATGTCGGCGAGGTCGCGGTCGCGTTTCTGCGCATGCTCGACCTTGGCGGCGCGGATGTCTGCGGCGGTGAGGGGCTTGGTCATGGCTGGCTCCTTGAATATTCATCTGAGGCGCGCGCGGGGCACGAAGGAAAAACCCCGCGCGCGCCGTCGCGTCAGGTCAGAAGACCTTCGCGATGGACAGTTTCAGGTTGCGCCCCGACGAATTGCGCGAGGACAGGTAGGGGCTGTAGGTCTCGTCGAAGATGTTCTCCACCGAAGCGCGCAGCTCGACCCCGGCAAGCGGCCCGGCCTCCGGCGTATAGCCCGCATGCAGCGCGACGGTCGTCCAGTCGTCCGAGGGCGCGGTCGCGGAACTGCCTTCGGTGCGCGACTGGCTCCAGGCATGGGTGGCGCCGACCGAAAGGTCGAGCTGCTCGTCGAGGAAACGCTTGCCGAGCGTGAGCTGCACCTTGTCGGCGGGCACGAAGTCGAAGGGCGTGTTGCTGTCGTTGATCGTGCCGCGGGTGCGCGCCCCGTTGAAGTCCACGTAGAAGTCCGGGTGGACATAGGAGAGTTCCAGTTCGAAGCCGTCGAGATCCACATCGCTCACCCCGCTGTAGGTGGTGACGTCCCAGATCCGTGTCTGGAACCCGGTGATCTTCGCCCGGAGCGCATCGCTTCCCGCGAAGACGTCGAGCGCATCATAGGACAGCCCGAGCTCATGCGTCACGCCCTTTTCGGAGACGGTGATGTTGGCGCTGCGCAGATCGTCGAGGATCGGCAGGTTTTCGTTATAGGCGACCGTGCCGAAGACCGCGAAGGCATCGGTGAGCGCATAGCGCGCAGAGAAGGCGCCGGTCACCGCGTCCTTCTCATAGGAGGTGCCGTCGGGAATGGGCGTGCTCGGGATACACGCGTTTCCGAAACATTGCTGCGCATCGCCATTCTTTTCCGAAATCAGCTTCTGATGCTCGTAGCGCAGTTGCGGGGTCAGCGTCAGGCGCTCGCCGATCTCCATCCGGTCGGCGAGATAGACCGCGATGCTCTTGTCCGTGCCGCCGGGCGCCGAAGGATCGTTCTGCCCGACGCCGTTGACGGCGTTCGGCAGCAGGATCGCCCTGCGCTCGCGCTCCTTGTATTCGATCCCGGTCGTCACCGCATGGGCGATGGCCCCGCTCGCGAACAGCGCCTCGTTCTCGAGCCGCAGGCCCCATGTGGTCGTGTCGTGGTCGGCGTTGAAGATCCCGCTGGCGCTGTCCGGCGCGCTCGAGGAGATCTTCATCTCCTCGTGCTTGTAGGTCAGCCGGGCCTCGAAATTGACCAGGTCGTTGTCCGCGGGATCGTAGCGATAGGCGAGATAGGCGGTGGTGTCCGCCGTGTCGCGGTCGACGAAGGTCTCGTCCCAGGTCGGATCGAAGGCGTCGTAGGGCACGTCCTCCTCCGGGATCTCGTTATAGGCATAGGAGAAGGTCAGCGTGCTGTCGGGGGTGATGCGGTAATTCGCCTTCAGAAGCGCGGAGGGCTGGTCGAACCCGGTCGCGTCCTGGGACACCCCGTCGCCATCCTCGCGCTCGTCGATGGTGCGGTAGCCGACAAAGGCGAGCACGTCGAAGCGGTCGTCGGGCGCGAAGGCGAGGATCGAGCTGGTGAGCAGGCCGTCGCCGTTGCTCTCGTAGCCGAATTTCTGGCGGAAGGCGAAACTGTCGCCCGGCGTGAGGAAATCGCTCGCGTCCTTGGTCTGCGCCTCGATCGTGCCGCCCATCGCGCCGGAGGAGAAGCGGAAGCCTTCGCCCGGACCGCGCGTCACCGTCACCTGGCGGAACAGCTCGGGTTCCAGCGCGAGCATCCCGCCGTTGCGATAGATCTCCTCGGCCCCGCTCGCCACGCCGTCCACCACCACGGCCACCTTGCCGTCGCTGCCATAGGTGCCGGCATAGGTGCCGAGCCCGCGGATCGAGACGGCGGCGCCCTGCGGCTGGCTGCCGTTGATGAGCGAGACGTTCGGCACCGTGTCCACGAGTTCGGCCATGGAGCTCGCCTGCCGCGCCTCGAGCTCCTCCTGGGCGATCACCGTCTCGCTCGTCGCGGTGTCGGTCTGCACGCCGCGCTGGCTCGTCGCGACGGTGATCGCGTCGAGCTCGATCGGCTCGCCGGTGGAAAGGTCTTGTGCGAATGTGGCGGCAGGCAGGAGCGCCCCGGCTCCCAAGAGGGCCGCACTGGCCAGTAGATGCGTGCGAATGGTCATGATGGTCCCAGCAATGGAGTGTTTTTCCGTGCTGGCTGCCACGACGGGAGCTTGCCGTTTGCCCTGCCGAATATGATTCCTGACAGATTTAGTCAAGTTAAAAGCGGCCCTCTGGACAGGTCCGGTTTCCTCCGTCAGGCTGGTCTGCGCATTCCTTTGGCAGGCGGAGGACAGGATGAGCACGGCGACCCCGGCGACACGCTATCTCGACAAGGCGGGGCTCGCCTATGCGCGGCTTGAATACGAGTACGTTCCGGGGCAGGACCGGATCGCGGAACAGGCCGCCCGCGCCATCGGCCTGCCGCCCGGACGGGTGCTGAAAACGCTGATGGTGGAGGTCGACGGGACCCCCGCCTGCGCCGTCATCCCCGCCGACCTCAGCCTGTCGATGAAGAAGGTGGCGAAGGCCTTCGGCGGCAAGTCCGCGCAGATGATGGACCCGGCGAAGGCGGAGCGGCTCACCGGCTTCCACACCGGCGGGATCAGCCCCTTCGGCCAGAAAAGGCCCGTGCCGGTCGCCTTCGAGGCCGCCGCCGTCGCGGCGGGGGAGGAGGTCGCGCTCAATGGTGGCAGGCGCGGGCTGATGCTGCGTCTCGATCCTGCCGGCGCGCTCGCCACGCTCGGGGCGACGGCCGCCGCGCTCTGCGCGCCGTGACCGGGGCCGGACCTCCTGCGACATTTTCGCAAAGACGGAAGCGACAAAAATATTAACATATGACGATGCCTGTGGTAGCGTCGCGCCAACAAACAAAGAAAACCGGCAGGCAATACAAGGCAATACAGGCAATGAGAACGGGCTATTCCGGCACGTTTGTCATCGCGTGGACGCAGGGGGAGCTCGATGGCCTTCCCAATGCGCCGCTGTCCGCCCTCGCGGTCGGCGCCACCTGGCGCTGGAGCGGAGAGGCGGTCTGCGTCGATGGCGCGCGCGATGTCTATGTCCTCGAAGGGGCGATCGGGCAGGCGGAACTGCATCAGCGGGCCGCGCAATCGGTGCGGCGTCTGATCGGCACCGCGGTGGCCGGCGCGCCGGTCTATCGCGACGAGTTGCTGCGCGAACGGCTGTTCGACGGCGGCTTCGACGTCACCGACGGGACGCGGCGCTACGAGATCACCGTCATCGACACGCCCGGCCTGGGCGTGCCGCTGCTGATGTTCCTGGGCGAGATGCCGCCCGCCGACACCGATCTCTGGATCGTCTCGACGCGGGTCGCCGCGGTCGGCCGGGCGCAGGCGGAGGCGCCCGGCGCGGTGATCTGCTTCACGCCCGGCACGCGGATCCTCACGCCCTCGGGGCCGCGCCCGGTGGAGGCGCTCGTCGAGGGCGATCTCGTCCAGACGAAGGACAACGGTCCCCAGCCCCTGCGCTGGATCGGCGGCCGCCGGGTGACGGGAGCGCGGCTGTATGCGATGCCGCATCTGCGCCCGATCCGGCTGCGCGCCGATGCGCTGGGCATGGGCCGGCCCGACGGCGATCTTCTGGTCTCGCCGCAGCACCGGATGCTGGTGACCGGCGCGCCGGCGCGGGACCTGTTCAACGCCGAGGAGGTGCTGGTCGCGGCGAAGGATCTGGTCGACGGGCTGGCGGTGAGCATCGACCGCTGGGCGCGGGAGGTGCGCTATGTCCACCTGCTGTTCGACAGCCACCAGGTGATCTTCGCCAACGGGTTGGAGACCGAAAGCTTCCATCCCGGCCTCGCAGGCTTCGGGGAGATCGCGGAGGACCAGCGCGCCGCGCTCCTCGCCCGCTTCCCCGGCCTGGCGCGGGACAGCGGCGAATACGGCCCGGCCGCGCGGCGGCTCCTGAGCGCGGCGGAAGCGGCGATCCTGATGCACGCGGTCGCCTGAGCGGCGCGGCGGCTTGCGTGGGATCTGCCTGACGCAAGTCTGGCGGAAGACCGACAGCCCGCCGCGGTCCCGGCGGAGGGGTGTTGACTCTCCGCCGCGCGCCTGTATAAGCCCGCCATCCGGTGTGCAGCGATGCGCGCCGGCGACTTATTTGGTGTTGGTGGCCCCCGCAAGGGGATGCCTGTCGCCCGAAGGAATGATCCGGAGGGAAAGGACAGCACCTTTCAAGACCGTTGAAAGGATCCAGTTCGTGACCAAACGCACGTCTGCCAAGTATAAAATCGACCGCCGCATGGGCGAAAACATCTGGGGCCGCCCGAAATCCCCGGTCAACCGCCGCGAATACGGCCCCGGCCAGCACGGCCAGCGCCGCAAGGGCAAACTCTCCGATTTCGGCCTCCAGCTCCGCGCCAAGCAGAAGCTGAAGGGCTATTACGGCGACCTGACCGAGAAACAGTTCCGCCGCATCTTCTCCGACGCCGAGCGCCAGCGCGGCGACACCGGCGAGCTGCTCATCGGCCTGCTGGAGCGCCGCCTCGACGCCGTCGTCTACCGCGCGAAATTCGTGCCCACGATCTTCGCCGCGCGCCAGTTCGTGAACCACGGCCATGTGCTCGTGAACGGCCAGCGTGTGAACATCCCCTCCTACCGCGTGAAGGAAGGCGACGTGATCGAGGTGCGCGACAGGTCGAAGCAACTCGCCATCGTGCTCGAGGCCGTCGGCCTCGCCGAGCGTGACGTGCCCGACTATCTCGACGTCGACCACAACAAGATGACCGCGACCTTCGTGCGCACGCCGGGCCTGTCCGACGTGCCCTATCCGGTGATCATGGAACCGAACCTCGTCATCGAATTCTACGCTCAGAACTGATCTGAGCCGACCTCGACCCGATCGCGAAGGCCGTCCCTCCGGGGGCGGCCTTTCCGCTTGCCGGGGCGGGGCGGAAGACCGGGCCTGAGGCGAATCCCCGATCCGTGCTAGGCTCCGGGTCGAACCGGAACCGGACCGGGAGGGGAGAGACCATGGCCGCGCGGGATATTTCATTCGCCTCGTTCAACCTTCTCAACCTGCAACGCCCCGGTGCGCCGATGTATTCGGGCAGCGCATGGAGCGAGGATCAATACGAGGCAAAGCTGTTCTACACCGGCGCGGTGCTGAGCCGGCTCGCACCCGACGTGACCGGGTTTCAGGAGCTCTGGGACGGCGCGGCGCTCACCGAGGCGCTCGACATCGCGGGGATGGCGGAAAGCCATGTGGCGCTGGTGCCGCCGGATCACGGCGGCGACCGCATCGCCTGCGCCGGCGCGGTGCGGGCCGACATGCTCGTGGGGGAGCCGGAATGGATCGTGGCCTTTCCCGCCGGGATGGCGCTCGCCTCCGGCGGCGACGATCCGCAGCAGGACCGCATCGCGGTGGAGCTTGGCTCCTTCTCGCGTCCGGTGCTCCATGTCACGGTGCGCCCGCATGAGGAGACGCCGGTGATCCACGTCTTCGTCTGCCATTTCAAGTCGCGCCGCCCGACGGAGCTGTGGCGCGAGGGCTGGTACGACCGCGAGACCCACGCGCCGCACCTCACCGCGCTCGGCTACGCAATCTCCACGATCCGGCGCACGGCGGAGGCGGCGGCGCTGAGGATGATCCTCACCGATCTCATGAAGGGATCGAACACGCCCGTGGTGGTGATCGGCGACATGAACGACGGCAAGCTGTCGAACACGCTCAACATCCTGACAGAGCAGCCGCAATATCTCACCGGCCTGTCCGAAGGCGGCGGCGACAACGCGCTCTACACCGCGCAGGTGCTTCAGGAATACCGCTCCACCCGCGACGTCTATTACACCCATGTCTACAGGAAGGAGCGCGAGAGCCTCGATCACATCCTCGTCTCCCAGGAGTTCTACGATCATTCGCGCCGGCGGCTCTGGGCCTTCGACGAGATGGTGGTGGAGAACGATCACCTGAACCGCAACGACCACGACAGCTCGGGGACGAGCGATCACGGCGTGATCCGCGCCGGCTTCCGCTGGCGTCCGGCGGAAGGGGCATCGGTCTGACACGCCCCCGACCGACGCGCGGGGGCAACAGGCGGTCCTTGCCTGCTCATCGCGCTTTCAAAGACCCGCAAGCGAGGCTATGAGAGGCGGGCAAATGAGAACGAGTGGACCCATGACCCGTGTGATCGAACCGCAACCCGGCATTCTCGACATCGCGCTCTACCAGGGCGGGGCGAGCCATGTTCCGGGCGTCGAGAATGTGATCAAGCTCTCGTCGAATGAAAACCCCTTCGGCGCGCCGGAAAGCGCGAAGGCGGCATTCGCCAAGGCCGCGCACAATCTGCATCGCTATCCCAACACCGACCATTACGCGCTGCGCAAGGCGATTGCGGATGTGCACGGGCTCGATCCCGACTGCGTGATCTGCGGCGTCGGCTCGGACGAGATCATCACCTTCCTCTGCCAGGCCTATGCCGGCGTCGGCGACGAGGTGATCTATACCGAGCACGGCTTCGGCATGTACAAGATCTCCGCCAAGGCGGCGGGGGCGACCCCGGTCTGCGTGCCCGAGCGCGAGCGCGTGGTGGATGTCGACGCGATCCTCGCGGCCTGCACCGAACGCACGAAGCTCGTCTTCATCGCCAATCCCGCGAACCCGACCGGCACGATGATCGGCCAGCGCGATATCGCCCGGCTTGCGGCGGGGCTTCCCGGCCAGGCCATCCTCGTGCTCGACGGCGCCTATGCGGAATTCGTCGAGGGGTTCGACGGCGGTTCGGCACTGGTCGAGGCGCGCGACAACGTGGTGATGACGCGCACCTTCTCCAAGATCTACGGACTCGGCGGCGTGCGCGTCGGCTGGGGCTACGGTCCGCGGGAGATCATCGACGTGCTGAACCGCGTGCGCGGGCCGTTCAACCTGTCCGAGCCGCAGCTCGCCGCCGCCGAAGCCGCGGTCAGGGACCGCGACTGGGTCGAGAAATGCCGGGAGGACAACACCCGCCTGCGCGCCTGGCTCGCGGAGGCGCTGATGGAGCTCGGCGTGCCGTCGGACACGTCCTGCGCCAATTTCATCCTCGCCCGCTTCACCGACCAGGAGGAGGCGGAGGCCTGCGACGAATTCCTCAAGGCGAACGGCATCATCGTGCGCCGCGTGGGCGGCTACGGCCTGCCCAACTGCCTGCGCATCACCGTGGGTGACGAGGCCTCCTGCCGCCGCGTCGTGCATGTGATCGGTCAGTTCATGGAGCAGAAGCGGTGAACGACGTCATCTTCGACCGCGTCGCCCTCATCGGCCTTGGCCTCATCGCGGGGTCCATGTCGCTGGCGATGCGGCGTGCGGGCGTGGCGCGGGAGATCACCGGCTATGCCCGTTCGCAGGCCACCCGCGATACCGCGCGCGAGATCGGTCTGGTGGACCGGGTCTGCGACAGCGCGGCCGCGGCGGCCGAGGGTGCCGATCTCGTCGTCCTTGCCGTGCCCGTGGGCGCGATGGGCGCGGTGGCGGCGGAGATCGCACCGGTGCTGAAACCCGGCGCGGTGGTGACCGATGTCGGCTCGGTGAAGCGCAGCGTGCTCGAGGCGGTCCTGCCGCAGATCCCGGAGGGCGTGCAGTTCGTCGGCAGTCACCCGATGGCCGGGACCGAGCATTCGGGCCCGCGTTCGGGCTTTGCCGAGCTCTTCGACAACCGCTGGTGCCTGATCGTCCCGCCCGAGCAGGCCGACGAGGGCGAGGTGAGGCGGCTCGAGGCGTTCTGGGCCGCGCTCGGGGCCACGACCGAGCGGATGGATCCCGACCATCACGACATCGTCTGTGCCGTCGTCTCCCATGTGCCGCACCTCATCGCCTATACGATGGTGGGCGTGGCCGACGACCTGCGCCGGGTGACCGACCAGGAGGTCATCAAGTTCTCCGCCGCGGGGTTCCGCGACTTCACCCGGATCGCCGCCTCCGATCCGACGATGTGGCGCGACGTCTTCCTCACGAACAAGGACGCGGCGCTGGAAATCCTCGGGCGCTTCACCGAGGAGCTCTTTGCGCTTCAGCGCGCGATCCGCACCGGCGACGGCGACACGCTGCACGATTATTTCACCCGCACCCGCGCGATCCGTCGCGGGATCATCGAGGCGGGGCAGGACACGGACGCACCGGATTTCGGGCGCGCCAAAAAGAGCGTATGACGCGCGGCGCGGCGATAGTCCTCGCGCTGGCGGGGGTGTTGTGTTCGGCCGCCGGGGCAGGTGCCCAGGTCGAGAGTTCGCCGATCCCCGAGCCGCGTCCCGGTGCCGGTGCGAATTACTCGGTCGACGATCTCGGCGGGGTCTCTCCCCAGGCCTCGGTCGGTCCGGTCCGGCCGGAGGCCGCCGCCTCCGCGCCGCCCGTCGCCCGCTCTCCCCGGCCCGAACCGCGCCCCGACGGGCTCGCCGAACGCGCGCAGGCGGTGATCGCCGCAACCCGCGTGAGCCGCGGCGTCGCCGGCTCCGTCTGCGGCGTGGCCGCGATCCGCGGCCGCGCGCTCAGCGCCATTCCGGGGCGGGTCAAGGGCTGCGGCGTGGAGGCGCCGGTCGAGGTGACGGAGATGGGCGGCGTGCAGTTCTCGACCCCCGCCACCATCGACTGCCCGACCGCGCGGGCGCTCTACACCTGGCTCGAGACCGGGGCGAAACCAGCGGTGGGACGGTACGGCGGCGGCATCTCGACCCTCACCATCGCGGCGAGCTATGTCTGCCGTCCACGCAACAACCAGTCCGGCGCGAAGATTTCCGAACACGGGCGCGGCCGTGCGGTGGATGTTGCAGCCATCGGCCTCGCGGATGGCGGGCAGATCTCGCTGCTCGAGGACTGGGGACGCGGCCGGGAAGGCCGGATGCTGCGCGCGATGCACAAGGCGGCCTGCGGCCCCTTCGGCACGGTGCTCGGCCCGGAGTCCGACGGCTACCACCATGATCACCTGCATTTCGACACGGCGCGCTATCGCTCCGGCAGCTATTGCCGCTAACGGATCGTGAGGCGCGGCGCCGGTCCGATCGGGATGAATCCCAGCGTGATCATCCCGTCCCTGAGGGTCAGCTCCGCGTCGATCGTGTCCTTGCGCCCCGACATGCCGGCGAGCATGCCGCCGGCGCGCAGGGCGATCTTTTCCATCTGCTCGGGGATCGCGCCCATGGCGGTGGCGATCTCGATCATCTCGCGCCAGTTCTCCGCCTTCACCGCGACCGTGCCCTCGGGATAGCCGCGCGGGTCGACGTCGAAGGCGCCGGTCAGGCGCAGTTTCAGCGGTCCCCATTGCGCGGCGAGCCCGGTGAGGTCGACATGCGTCGGCTGTGGCCGCGGTCCCTCGAGCGCGTGGATATCCCATGGCGCATCGAACCGCGTGCGCATGTCGAGTTCGAACGTATCGAAACGGTCGGTCAGCCGCCCCTCGGGATCGAGGCTGTCCATCATCCCCTCCGCGGGCTCGAGGCCATGCGCGGTGAGGGTGATGCGATGGGTGAGGGGATCGGCGGCATCGCGCTGCGTCACGAACCGTCCGGTGTCGAGCGTCACGCCCCAGCCGAGCGAGGAGGTCACCGCGAGATCCTCGAGCGTAGCCGAGGAATGGTCGAGCGTCAGGCTCGGGCCGGCCGCGACGAAGAGCTCGGCCTCGGCGCGCGTCTGCGTGACGTCGATGCGCTGGTAGGGCGTGGCGAACCGGGCCTCGTCCGCCGCGCGCGCGGTAAAGCGGGTGGGCCGGGTGCTCTGGCTCAGGATCTCGATCCGCGGCGTGGAAAAGGCGACGCCGCTGCGCGGATCGGCAAGCTGCGGCTCGCGGATGACCGTGTCGAAGCGGGTCGGGAAACCGCGGGTCTTCACGTCCGAATATTCGGCCTGCCAGCCCTCGGCGGCGCGGGCGGCGATCCAGGATTCGATCGCCTTCTCGGTCCCGCGGGCGCCGATCACCCAATAGCCGGCGTAAAGGATCGCGGCGATCGGGATGAGCCAGAGGAATCTGCGCATGGGAGGTCCTTTTCATTCCGCGTCACGCCGTGTTTAACGGGGGGCAGGCGACGAGAAAAGAGGACATCGCATGGCGGAGGATCACGAGGACGCGCGCGGCGACATGGCAAGGGGCTTCTGGGTTTTCGGCTATGGCTCCCTCATCTGGAATCCGGGCTTCGAACCGGTCGAGCGGGTGCCGGCGACCCTGTCGGGCTTCGCGCGCTCCTTCTGCATGTGGTCGATCCATCATCGCGGCACGCCCGACCTGCCGGGGCTGGTGCTCGCGCTCGACGCCGCCGAGGGCGGACGCTGCCGCGGCATCGCCTTTCGCGTCGGGCCGGAGAGGGCCGCGGCCACGCTGGCCGAGCTGCGTGAACGCGAACTCGTCTCCTCGGCCTATCTCGAACGCCGCGTGCCCCTGGCGCTCGACGACGGGCGGGTGGTGCCGGCGCTCGCCTATGTGGTCGATCCCGCGCATGTGCAATATACCGGCCCGCTCAGCCTCGAGCGGCAGGCCGAGGTGATCGCCGCGGCGACGGGCGGGCGCGGGCCGAATGCCGACTATCTCTTCAACACCGCCTCCCACCTTGCCGAGATCGGGATGGAGGATGCCGAACTGACCGAACTGGCGGCACGGGTGCGGACCCGTCTCGGCCTGTGACAGGCACGAAATCGCGTGTTGGCAGCGGCGCTGCGCTCCCCTATCGTGGCCGGGACAGTCAATGAAAGGTCAGGACAGGGTCGCTATGGACCAACCCGATCGCGAGGCCCGGTACCACTATTTCTCCCAGCCCGTGCGCCAGATCACCCTCATGGTGATCGTGCTCGGGCTCGTGAGCTTCGGTTTCTACATCGCGCTTCCGCGCGTGATGCCGGTGTTCTTCGCCAATCTCTATCTCAACGGTTTCATCGCGGTCGTCTTCGTGATCGGGATCCTCGCCTGTTTCTGGCAGGTGGTGACGCTCGTTTCCTCGGTCAACTGGATCGAACGTTTCACCGGACAGCGCCCCGACGAGCCGGACAGGGACGCGCCCTCGCTCCTGGCGCCGCTCGCCGCGCTCCTGCGCGGTCGGAGCCGGCGCACGCAGATCTCCGCGACCTCGGCGCGGTCGATCCTCGATTCCGTGGCCACCCGGATCGACGAGGCGCGCGACATCACGCGCTACATCGCCAACCTTCTGATCTTCCTCGGCCTCCTCGGCACGTTCTACGGGCTCGCGACGACGGTCCCGGCGGTGGTGGACACGATCCGCGCCCTGGCGCCGACCGGCGACGAGAGCGCCGCGGACATCTTCTCCCGGCTCATGACCGGGCTCGAGAGCCAGCTTGGCGGCATGGGCACCGCCTTCGCCTCCTCGCTTCTGGGGCTGGCGGGGTCGCTGGTGATCGGAATGCTCGAACTCTTCGCCTCCCACGGCCAGAACCGCTTTTTCCGCGAGCTCGAGGACTGGCTCTCGACGATCACGCGGATCGGTTTTGCCGGGGAGGGCGAGGGCGGCGAGATGTCGGGTGCGGTCGCGGTCCTCGATCACATGAGCCAGCAGATGGATATGCTGCATGACATCTTCGCACGCTCCGACGCCTCGCGCGCCGCACTCGACGCGCGGCTCGGCCGGGTGGCGGACACGATGGACCGGATGATCGGACGCCTCGAGGGCGAGAGCGACACGACGAGGGTGCTTGTGCGGGTCGCGGAGGGGCAGGAACGGCTGGTCGGCGTGATCGCGGCGCGCGAGGAACGGGATCAGGACGCCCTCGATGCGGAGGCGCGGATGCGGTTGCGCTCGATCGACGTGCAGCTCCTGCGCATTCTGGAGGAACTGTCGGCCGGCCGTCAGGAAAGCGTGTCCGAGCTGCGCGCCGAGATCGCCATGCTCACGCGGACCCTGCGCGATCTCGGGGAACAGGCCTGAGCCATGGCTGCTCTGCGCCGTTCCTCACACCGCATGTCCGGCTCGATCTGGCCGGGGTTCGTCGATGCGATGACCGCGCTGCTGCTGGTGCTGATGTTCGTCCTGACCATCTTCATGGTCGTCCAGTCGATGCTGCGCGACACGATTTCGGGACAGGCGCATGAACTCGACGCGCTGAACGCGGAGGTCGCCGCCCTCGCGAATGCGCTCGGGCTCGAGCAGCAGAAAAGCGCGACCCTCCAGGACCAGATCGGCAACCTGCGCGCGACGCTGACGGCGGCGCGGGAAACGGCGGAGGAACAGGCGGCGACCATTGCCGGGCTCGAGGCGCAGAATGCCGAACAGGCGGGGCGGATCGCGTCGTTCGAAGAGCAGGTTGCAAGCCTTCTGGCCGCCCGCGATCAGGCGCTGGCGCGCGGCACCGAGCTTGCCGCGCAGATCGACGACCTGGAGGCGGCGCAGGCGCGGCTCGTTTCCGAACAGGAGGCGATGCAGCTCGCGCTGGCAAGCGCGCGCGAGGAGATCGACGCGGCCACCGAACAGGCCCGTCTCGCCGCGGCCCGGCGCGAAGCGCTGGAGGCGCTGATCGCGGACCTGCGCGCGGAGGCGGAGACCCGCGACACGGCGCTGTCGGAGGCGCAGACGGAACTCTCCGAGAGCGAGGAGGCCCGGCTCGCCGATGCGGCGGCGCTCCAGGCGCTGCGCGACCGGCTCGCGAATTCGGAGACGGAGCTTTCCGCAATGACGCTCGCGCTCGAGGAAGCGCGGCAGGAGGCCGAGGACACGCTGACGCTTCTGGCTGCCGCCGAGGCGGCGCGCGACCGGCTCCAGCAGGAGGCCGAGGGCGACATGAGCGCGGCGGAGCGGCAGGCGGCGCTGCTCGCCCAGGCACGCGAGGCCCTGTCGGAGGAGGAGGCACGCTCGGCGGAAAGCGAGCGCCGCGTCGCGCTGCTCAACCAGCAGGTCGCGGAACTGCGCCGGCAGCTTTCCGTGCTCCAGTCCACGCTCGACGACCGGGCGGCGCGCGACGCCGAGGCGGAGGTGCAGATCGACACGCTGACCTCGCGGCTCAACGCGGCGCTGGCGCAGGTCGCGGCGGAGGAGCGGCGGCGGGCGGAGCTCGAGGCGGCGGAGCGCCGGAGGCTCGAGGAGGAGGCGAAATCGCTCGAGAATTACCGGTCCGAATTCTTCGGCCGGCTGCGCGCGATCCTCGGGGACCGCGAGGGGGTGCGGATCGTCGGCGACCGCTTCGTGTTCTCCTCAGAGGTGCTGTTCGAACCGGCCTCCGCCGATCTCGGTGCCGAGGGCCGTGCACAGATCGCGCGGGTCACGGGCACGCTGGCGGAGATCGCCAGGGAGATCCCGCCGGAGATCAACTGGATCATCCGGGTGGACGGCCACACCGACAAGACGCCGCTGTCGGGGCTTGGCGAATATGCCGACAACTGGGAATTGTCGCAGGCACGGGCGCTGTCCGTGGTGCGCTACATGTCGGAGGATCTCGGTTTCCCGGCGGACCGGCTGGTTGCGGCGGGGTTCGGGGAATATCAGCCGATCGCGAGTGGCGACAGCCTGGCGGCGCTGGCGCAGAACCGGCGGATCGAGCTGAAGCTCACGGAGAAATAGGCACCCGGACGGCGGCTTACCGGGCGTCGTCCACGAGCATATCGGCGGTCATCCTGTCGATCACGCGCCCGTCGCGGAGCAGCGCGACGGAGGCGCGATAGCCGCCGGGGTGCCAGGTGCCGGGGCTGGCCTTGCCGACCGCCCGGAATACCTGGGCCTGCGGCGTGTCGAGCGGGGCGTCCCGGCTCACGATCTCGCCCTCGGGACCGGCGAGCGAGAGGCGCAGGACGTCGCCCGCCCGGCTGCCATAGGCGAAGCCGTAGACCACGAGCGCCGGTGCGGCAGTGGTAAGGGCGGTGGCCGCCGCGGTGCCTGCCTTGACCTGATCGAACGCGGGGATCCGCGTGGCGATGCCGACGGAGAGCAGCCCGCCCGGCCGATAGGAGATCTCCTGCGACCAGAGCGTGCCGCCGCGGGGCGGACCTTCGCCGCAGGCGACGACGCCGCCCGGATTGAACGGGTCGATCACCGCCCCGTCCCGGCGCAGGACGAAATGCAGATGGGGAAATTCCGTCGCCCCCGATAGCCCGACCTGTCCCAGCACCGTCGCGGCGCCGACGCGCTGGCCGGTCCTGACCGCGACGGACCCCTTCCGAAGGTGGCAATACTGGCTGGTCCAGCCGCCGCCGTGGTCGATCACCACGCCGTTGCCGCATTCCTTTCCCGTGACGTCCGGCGCGTCCCCGTTCCCCTGGGAAACGTCCTCCTCCCCGTCGCGGATGGCGCGCACGGTGCCGGGCGCGGTGGCGAAGACGTCGACGCCCGTCCAGACGTCCCCCATCGCGGGCAGGGCGAAGTCCGTGCCCTTGTGACCGTCATAGGACAGCGGGCCGCAGGTGAAATCGGCCGCGCCGGGGCCGGGGTCGGTATCGACGTAATTCTGGATGTAGCAGCTTTCGCCCGGTGTGCAGTCGAGCGGCAGGGACAGCACCGGATCGCGGGCGAGGGCGGGTGCGGCGAGGATCGGAGCGGCGAGGACGAGGAGAGGCAGAAGGCTGGCGCGGCGCATGGGGGTCCTCCGGTCATTGGTCGCAGGCTCGCGCAGCGAAAAGGCCCCGTCAAGGTGACGGGGCCTTTCGATCCTGTTTGTCCGTGTGTCCCGGCCGGTCAGTCGGCGGTCAGAAGCGGCGGCTTCTTCGACCGGCCGAGGCGGGGGGCACCCGGTTCCTCGACCTTGAGGTCGATTTCGCCGTCCTTGACGCCGACCCTGACGACGCCACCCTTCGCGAGCTTGCCGAAGAGAAGCTCCTCGGCGAGCGGCTTCTTGATGTGCTCCTGGATCACGCGGCCGAGCGGACGCGCGCCCATCTTGTCGTCATAGCCCTTTTCGGCCAGCCATTCGGCAGCGGGGCGGGTGAGTTCGATGGAGACGTTGCGGTCCATGAGCTGCGCCTCGAGTTGCAGCACGAACTTCTCGACCACCTGGAGGATGACCTCCTTCGGCAGCGGCTGGAAGGACACGACCGCGTCGAGGCGGTTGCGGAATTCCGGCGTGAAGGTGCGCTCGATCGCCGCCGTGTCCTCGCCCTCGCGGCGGTCACGGCCGAAGCCGATGGCCTCTTTCGCCTGTTCGGTCGCCCCCGCGTTCGAGGTCATGATCAGGATCACGTTGCGGAAATCGACGGTCCGGCCGTTGTGATCGGTGAGCTTGCCGTTGTCCATCACCTGAAGCAGGATGTTGTAGACATCCGGGTGTGCCTTTTCGATCTCGTCGAGCAGCAGCACGCAATGCGGATGCTGGTCCACGCTGTCGGTCAGCAGACCGCCCTGATCGAAGCCGACATAGCCCGGAGGCGCACCGATGAGCCGGGAGACCGCGTGTTTCTCCATGTATTCCGACATGTCGAAGCGCAGAAGCTCCACGCCGAGGCTCGAGGCGAGCTGGTTGGCCACTTCGGTCTTGCCGACGCCGGTGGGGCCAGCGAAGAGGTAGTTGCCGATCGGCTTCTGCGGTTCGCGCAGACCCGCGCGGGCGAGCTTGATCGCAGAGGACAGCGTCTCGATGGCCTTGTCCTGACCGAACACGACCCGCTTGAGCGTCGCTTCGAGATCCTTGAGCACCTCCGCGTCGTCCTTGGAGACGTTCTTCGGCGGGATGCGCGCGATCTTCGCCACGACCGCCTCGATCTCCTTCGGAGAGATCGTCTTGCGACGGCGGCTCTCGGCCACGAGATGCTGGGCCGCGCCCGCCTCGTCGATCACGTCGATCGCCTTGTCGGGAAGCTTGCGGTCATGGATGTAGCGCGCGGAGAGTTCCACGGCCGTCTTGATCGCCTCGTTGGTGTAGCGGATGTCGTGATGCTCCTCGAAATAGGGCTTGAGGCCCTGGAGGATCTTCACCGTGTCATCCACCGACGGCTCGTTCACGTCGATTTTCTGGAACCGGCGGCTGAGCGCGCGGTCCTTCTCGAAATGCTGGCGGAACTCCTTGTAGGTGGTGGAGCCCATGCAGCGCAGCTTGCCGCCCTGCAACGCGGGCTTGAGCAGGTTGGAAGCATCCATCGCCCCGCCGGAGGTCGCACCCGCGCCGATCACGGTGTGGATCTCGTCGATGAAGAGGATGGCGTCGGGATGCTCCTCGAGCTCCTTCACCACGGCTTTCAGCCGCTCCTCGAAATCGCCGCGATAGCGCGTGCCGGCGAGCAGCGCGCCCATGTCGAGCGAGAAGATGGTGGAATGGGCGAGCACCTCGGGCGTCTCACCGTCGACGATCTTCTTGGCAAGGCCTTCGGCGATGGCGGTCTTGCCCACGCCGGGATCGCCCACGAGAAGCGGGTTGTTCTTGCGCCGGCGGCAGAGCACCTGGATGCAGCGCTCGACCTCGTGGGCGCGGCCGATCAGCGGATCGACATCGCCCTTCTTGGCCTTCTTGTTGAGGTCGACGCAATATTTGGCGAGCGCGGATTCCTTGTCCTCGCCCGGCGCCTGCGCCTGTTGCGCCTGCGCCTCCTCCTCGTGGTCGGCGCCGGTGATCGGGCGCTGTTCACCGAAGGCGGGATCCTTGGCGACGCCATGGGCGATGAAATTCACCGCGTCATAGCGCGTCATGTCCTGTTCCTGGAGGAAATAGGCGGCGTTCGATTCGCGTTCGGCGAAGATCGCGACGAGCACGTTGGCGCCGGTCACCTCGGTGCGGCCGGAGGACTGGACGTGGATCGCCGCGCGCTGGATCACGCGCTGGAAGGAGGCTGTGGGCACGGCCTCCGACCCCTCCACATCCGTGACGAGGGTCGAGAGATCGTCCTCGATGTAATCCAGAAGGGTTTTCCGAAGGTCCTCGAGATCGACGTTGCACGCCTGCATCACGCGCGCCGCGTCGGGCTCGTCGACCAGGGCCAGAAGGAGGTGTTCCAGCGTTGCGAGTTCGTGGCGCCGGGCGTTGGCCAGCGCCAGAGCGGCATGGATGGCCTGCTCAAGGGTGTTCGAAAATGACGGCACTTCGTATGTGCTCCTTCGCATTCGGGGTCTGGAGGGGACGTCTATGGCCCCGCACCCAACCGTGGCCTCATACTCTTAAACTTCGATTGAAAGCCGCGCGCTTCAAGGAAAAAAGTGGCTGACACCGGTAAATTTTCGTGAGGCGCCAAGTTTTGTGCGGTTTGACAGGGGTGGTTCCCTCTTCGGGTAGGGTTCATGTATGGTCCGCGGGCGGTGTTTCAAGGGGCACGGAGAGGGGCCGGGCGCGGCGTCAGAACCGGTCCTTCCGGGCCCGGATCTCCGCGAAGACGGCGACATCGGGTGCATCGGCCATGTCGAGGGCCGATTTCACGGAGGCCGTGTCGGCGCGCAGGAACGGATTCGTGTCGCATTCGAGGCCGAGGGACGAGGGAACGGTCGGTTTTCCCTCGGCGCGCAGGCTCTCGACCTCGGCGATCCTGGCCTTGAGCGCGGCGTTGCCGGGTTCGATCGTCGCGGCGAAACGTGCATTGCCGAGCGTGTATTCATGGCCGGAATAGACCATCGTCTCGCGGGGCAGGGCCCGCAGCCGGGTGAGGCTCGTCCACATTTCCTCCGCCGTGCCCTCGATCAGCCGGCCGCAGCCGAGCGCCATCAGGCTGTCGCCGGAGAACAGCGCGTCGGCGGACGGGATGTAGAAGGCGATATGGCCATTGGCATGCCCCGGCACATGCAGCACCTGCACCTCATGCGCGCCGAAGCGGAAGCTGCCCTCCTGCGGCAGGTCCTCGTCGAGCGGCGGCATGTTCGGCGCCGCGTGGCGCGTGCCCCTGACCCGTGCCGCGGTCTCCGCCTTCAACCCCGCGACGCCGCCGACATGATCCCAGTGGTGATGCGTGATCCAGATCTCGTCGAGATCCCAGCCCCGCGCCTCCAGCGCCGCGAGCACCGGAGCCGCGCCGCCGCAGTCCACGGCGGCCGTCTTTCCGGTGTCCGTGTCGCGGATCAGGAAATAATAGTTGTCGAAAACCTCCAGGGCGGGGACTGTGACGATCTCAAGCATGGTGTTTTCTCCGGCTTTGGGTCATTGTCCTTTCAAGTTTTGGGGAAAGCGCGCGGATTGCAATGCATCTCGACGTCGTTGAGCTGAGAAATTTCTACTACCGCACCGGGCTGGGGCGGGCCGCGCAGCGCGCGATCCGCGACCAGGTGGTGAATTTCTGGCCCGATGCCGAGCGGCAGACGGTGGCGGGCTTCGGCTTTGCCGTGCCGCTGCTGCGTCCCTTCCTGAACGATGCGCGCCGGGTCGTGGGGCTGATGCCCGACCAGCAGGGGGTGATGCACTGGCCTGCCGGCCTGCCGAACGTCTCCGTGCTCTGTCCGGAGACGCGCTGGCCGATCCAGACCGGCTTTGTCGACAAGCTCGTGGTCATGCACGGGCTCGAGACCTCCGACAATGCCGGCGCGCTGCTCGAGGAATGCTGGCGCGTGCTCGGGCCGGGCGGGCGTGTGCTGTTCGTCGTTCCGAACCGCGGCGGGCTCTGGTCGCGTTCGGACAACACGCCTTTCGGTCACGGGCGCCCCTATTCGCTCGGCCAGCTCGAGGCGCAGCTCCGGCAGGCGGGGTTCATCCCCGAACGCCACGCCGCCGTGCTGTTCCAGCCGCCGTCGCATCGCCGCTTCTGGCTGCGCTGGGGGCCGGTCTGGGAACGGTTCGCGCGGCGGCTGTCGGGATCGCTGGTCGGGGGCGTGATCATGATCGAGGCCTCCAAGCAGGTCTATGCGCAGACCGGCTCCGGCTCCCCCGAGGCGGTGCGCCGTCCCTCCCGCGTGCTCGAGGGCCTGCGCCCCGTGCCGGAGGCGAAGCCGGTGTGAGGCGCGGGCCTCCGGCGCCTGGGTGAAGCCCCGTTCCGCGGCCATCCCAGGGCGGGTTCCGGAGGGACCGGAGCCGGGGTGCCGCGGGCCGGAAAGGAGGGAATCGCACGAATCCGTGAAGGTGACATCCGGCGTGGGAAAACTAATTTTTCCGGGTAGGACGCCGATTTGCCTAATGCCCTGAAAATTAACGGCGGCAAGTTTCGCGCTGTTGGCGCTAAAGTGGCGCAACAAGGTTGCGGCATGGGGGCTGCTCTGATACATCCACGCTGATTTTGCCGCCCGCGCATCCTGCACGGGTCAATCAAGCTGCCCATTCCCGCGTGAGATCCCATTGGCAAGGGGCAGAGGGGACGGGCCCTAAGACATCGGAAGGGTGGACGTGTCCGAACCAGCTTCGATCTCCCGCGGCATCGCCGCAAGATACGCAACGGCCATTTTCGAACTGGCCAAAGAAGGCAATTCCGTCAAGGCGCTCGAAGCCGACGTGGCGACGCTTGCGGCTGCCCTGTCCGAAAGCGACGACCTGCGGGCGCTGGTGACGTCCCCGATCTATTCGCGCGACGAGCTCGAGACGGCGATCACCGCGATTGCCGCCAGGGCCGGCCTCTCCGGGGTCGTGACGAACACGCTCGCGCTGATGGCGCGGAACCGCCGCCTCTTCGTCCTGCCGCAACTCGTCGACGCGCTCCAGGCGATGCTCGCCGAGGAGCGCGGCGAAGTCGTGGCCGAGGTCGTGTCCGCCAAGGCGCTGACCCAGGCACAGACCACCAAGCTCGCCGGCACGCTTTCCGAGACCTTCGGCAAGCAGGTGACCGTGAATGCGACCGTCGATGAGAGCCTCATCGGCGGTCTTATAGTCAAGGTGGGCTCGAAGATGATCGACACCTCGATCGCCTCGAAGCTCAACTCCCTCCAGAATGCAATGAAAGAGGTCGGATAATGGGAATCCAGGCAGCTGAAATTTCTGCGATCCTTAAGGAGCAGATCAAGAACTTCGGCCAGGAGGCCGAGGTCGCTGAAGTGGGCCGCGTGCTCTCTGTCGGGGACGGGATCGCCCGCGTCTATGGCCTCGACAACGTGCAGGCCGGCGAGATGGTCGAGTTTCCGGGCGGGATCCGCGGCATGGCGCTCAACCTCGAGGCCGACAACGTCGGTGTCGTGATCTTCGGCTCCGACCGCGACATCAAGGAAGGCGACACCGTCAAGCGCACCAATTCCATCGTGGACGTGCCCGCCGGCGACGCGCTTCTCGGCCGCGTCGTGGACGGTCTCGGCAACCCGATCGACGGCAAGGGCGCGATCGCGGCCGCCGAACGCCGCATCGCGGATGTGAAGGCGCCGGGCATCATCCCGCGCAAATCCGTGCACGAACCGATGGCGACCGGCCTCAAATCCGTCGACGCCATGATCCCGATCGGCCGCGGCCAGCGCGAGCTGATCATCGGCGACCGCCAGACCGGCAAGACCGCCGTGGCGCTCGATGCGATCCTCAACCAGAAATCCTACAACGACGCCGCCGGCGACGACGAGAGCAAGAAGCTCTACTGCATCTACGTCGCCATCGGCCAGAAGCGTTCGACCGTGGCCCAGCTCGTGAAGAAGCTCGAGGAAACCGGCGCGATCGAATACACCACCGTCGTGGCCGCGACCGCGTCCGACCCGGCGCCGATGCAGTTCATGGCGCCCTATGCCGCGACCGCGATGGCGGAATATTTCCGCGACAACGGCCGCCACGCGCTCATCATCTACGATGACCTTTCGAAACAGGCCGTGGCCTATCGCCAGATGTCGCTGCTGCTGCGCCGTCCGCCGGGGCGCGAAGCCTATCCGGGCGACGTGTTCTACCTCCATTCGCGCCTGCTCGAGCGCTCCGCGAAGCTCAACGAGGATTTCGGCGCGGGCTCGCTGACGGCCCTGCCGATCATCGAAACCCAGGGCGGCGACGTGTCGGCCTTCATCCCGACCAACGTGATCTCGATCACCGACGGCCAGATCTTCCTCGAGACCGAGCTGTTCTATCAGGGCATCCGCCCGGCCGTGAACACCGGTCTGTCCGTGTCCCGCGTGGGCTCCTCGGCGCAGACGAAGGCGATGTCCTCGGTCGCCGGTCCGGTGAAACTGTCGCTCGCGCAATATCGCGAGATGGCCGCGTTTGCCCAGTTCGGCTCCGACCTCGACGCCGCGACCCAGCGCCTGCTGAACCGCGGCGCGCGCCTCACCGAGCTGATGAAACAGCCGCAGTACTCGCCGCTCACCAATGCCGAAATCGTCGTGGTGATCTTCGCGGGCACCAACGGCTATCTCGACAGGATTCCGGTGTCGGAAGTCGGCAAGTACGAAGCCGCACTTCTCGAGTTCATGCGCAACCAGAAGCGCGACGTGCTCGACTGGATCACCAGCGAGGATCCGAAGATCAAGGGCGAGCCGGCCGACAAGCTCAAAGCGGTTCTGGACGAATTCGCCAAAACCTACGCTTAATCCTGAAGGACGCTTGAATGCCCAGCCTCAAGGATCTCAAAAACCGGATCTCCTCGGTCAAGTCGACCCGGAAGATCACGAAGGCCATGCAGATGGTGGCCGCCGCGAAACTGCGGCGGGCACAGGATGCGGCCGAGGCCGCCCGGCCCTATGCGGAGCGTTTCAACGCTGTGCTCGGGGCGCTGTCGGCATCGGCCGGTGGCTCCGATACCGCGCCCCGGCTTCTGGCCGGGACCGGCAGGGACGACGTGCACCTGCTCGTCGTCATGACGTCCGAGAAAGGTCTCTGCGGCGGCTTCAACACGAATATCGTGAAGCTCGCCAAGACCCGCATCGCCGAGCTCAGGGCCGCCGGCAAGACGGTGAAGATCATCACCGTCGGCAAGAAGGGCCGTGAACAGCTGAAGCGGGAATATGCGGACCTGTTCGTGGCGCATGTGGACCTCACCGAGGTCAAGAAGGTCGGCTACGCGAACGCGCAGGAGATCGCCCGCGACATTCTCGCCCGCTTCGACGCGGGGGAGTTCGACGTGGCCACGATCTTCTACGCGAAGTTCCAGAACGTCGTGACGCAGGTCCCGACCGCCCAGCAGATCATCCCCGCGGCCTACGAGGCCGGGGAGGGCGAAGGCGGCGGTGCGCTCTACGATTACGAGCCCTCCGAGGAAGGCATTCTCGCCGACCTCCTGCCGCGTGGCGTCGCCACGCAGATCTTTGCGGCTCTCCTGGAAAACGCGGCCTCCGAACAGGGCGCGCGGATGTCCGCCATGGACAATGCGACGCGCAACGCAGGCGACATGATCGACAAGCTGACGATCGAATACAACCGGTCGCGTCAGGCCGTCATCACCAACGAGCTCATCGAAATCATCTCGGGCGCTGAGGCGCTCTAAGACCCGGAGTAACGACACATGGCACAAAACAAAGGCAAGATCACGCAGGTGATTGGCGCCGTTGTCGACGTTCAGTTCGACGGCGCGCTCCCGGCCATTCTCAACGCGCTCGAATGCGACAACAACGGCACGCGCCTCGTTCTGGAGGTGGCCCAGCACCTCGGCGAGAACGAAGTGCGCACCATCGCGATGGACTCGACCGAAGGTCTCGTGCGCGGCCAGGGCGTGAGCGACACCGGCGGCCCGATCACCATTCCGGTGGGCAACGCGACGCTCGGCCGCATCCTCAACGTCATCGGTGAGCCGGTGGACGAAAAGGGCCCGGTCGAGACGACCGAGACCCGCGCGATCCACCAGCCCGCGCCCGAATTCGACGAACAGGCCACCGAGACCTCGATCCTCGTCACCGGCATCAAGGTCATCGACCTGCTGGCCCCCTATTCCAAGGGCGGCAAGATCGGCCTGTTCGGCGGCGCCGGCGTGGGCAAGACCGTGCTCATCATGGAACTCATCAACAACATCGCGAAGGTGCACTCGGGCTTCTCCGTCTTCGCAGGTGTGGGGGAGCGGACCCGTGAAGGCAACGACCTCTATCACGAGATGATCGAATCCAACGTCATCAAGCCCGACAACCTCTCCGAGAGCCAGGTGGCGCTGGTCTACGGCCAGATGAACGAACCGCCGGGAGCCCGTGCCCGCGTCGCCCTGACGGGGCTGACGCTCGCCGAGCAATTCCGCGACCAGTCCGGGACCGACGTTCTGTTCTTCGTCGACAACATCTTCCGCTTCACGCAGGCGGGGTCCGAAGTGTCCGCGCTTCTCGGCCGGATCCCCTCCGCCGTGGGCTATCAGCCGACGCTCGCGACCGACATGGGCGCGATGCAGGAGCGGATCACCTCCACGAAGAACGGCTCGATCACCTCGATCCAGGCCGTCTACGTGCCCGCGGACGACCTCACCGACCCGGCTCCGGCCACGACCTTCGCCCACCTCGACGCGACGACGGTTCTCAACCGCGCGATCTCCGAGCTCGGCATCTACCCGGCCGTGGACCCGCTCGAGAGCTCCTCGCGGATCCTCGATCCGCAGATCGTCGGCGAAGAGCATTACCAGGTCGCGCGTGACGTCCAGACCATCCTCCAGCGCTACAAGTCGCTTCAGGACATCATTGCCATCCTCGGCATGGACGAACTCAGCGAAGAGGACAAGCTGGCCGTGGCCCGCGCCCGGAAGATCCAGCGTTTCCTCTCCCAGCCGTTCGACGTGGCGAAGGTGTTCACCGGCTCCGACGGGGTGCAGGTGCCGCTCGAGGACACGATCAAGTCGTTCAAGGCGGTTGTCGCCGGCGAATACGACCACCTGCCGGAAGCGGCCTTCTACATGGTGGGCGGCATCGACGAAGTGCTCGCGAAAGCCGAGAAACTCGCCGCCGAAGCCGCCTAATCGCAACCCGGAAGGAGGCCTTCGATGGCTGACAAAGTCCAATTCGATCTCGTCTCTCCTGAGCGCAAACTCGCGTCTCTCGAAGTGGAGCAGGTCCAGATACCGGGTTCCGAAGGACGTCTGACCGCGATGGCGGGCCATGAGCCCACCATCCTCACGCTGCGCCCCGGCCGCCTCGTGGCGACCGGGCCGGAGGGCGAGATGGAGTTCATCGTGACGGGCGGGTTTGCCGAGCTGTCTCCGACGCATATCTCCGTGCTGGCCGAGGTCGCTCTGCCGCGCGGGGAGATGTCGCAGGAGATCGTCACGGACCTGATCACACAGGCCCGTGCGGAACACGACAAGGCGACCGTGGAAGACAAGGCGGACACGCATTCCTTCCTCGCCGATCTCGTGCATATCGCCGAGGATCTGGGGTTCCACACCAACCTCTGAGCCGGTGTGGCAATGATCGCGAAAGGGCCCCGCATGAGCCGTGCCGGGGCCTTTTTCATGTCCGGAGCCGAGTGGGCGACCGGCTGCGGCGGTGAGGCGAGGGGCCGGACAGGGCCCGGCGGCGCAGACAGCACCGCTCCCGTTCCTTTTGCTCTTTCCTTTTCGCGCGGCTTCGCGACAATCGCCGCATGGGGACGGGATCAATCGACACGATGCTCAGACTGAACAATCATCAACTCGCGATCGCGCAGGGGTCCCTTCTGCTCTTTTCCGATTTCCAGGACGGGGGCGAGATGTGGACCGGCAAGGGGCGGCGCGAGCTGCGCCGGGGCGTGAGTTTCGAGGCGGGCTTTGCCCGGCCTCCCGTCGTGCAGGTCAGCCTTTCCATGCTGGACATCGACCAATCCACCAACCACCGCGTCGATATCTCGGCCGACAAGGTCACGGACAGCGGTTTCGTCATCGTCTTCCGCACCTGGGGCGATACGAAGATCGCCCGCGCGCGGGTCGACTGGACGGCCTTCGGACCCGTGCGGCACGAGGAGGACTGGGACGTATAGGCGGCGTTCGGGGGGATCCGTGAGACTCGGGCGCGCGTGCCGTCCACTGGCCGCATGTCGGTCGGTCCCGCCCGGCGAGGACATGGTCGCGGAGCGCGCATGAAAAAAGGCGCGGGGACCGGATTCCGCGCGCCTTTCCGGTCTGCCCGACGGTTCAGGCGTGATAGGTGCCCTCGTAGAGCGGCACGAGCGTCTTGTCTTCGAACAGCGAGGACACGGAGGTGCCGTTCCAGGTGTTGATGATCGCCTGCGCGAACAGCGGCGCGGTCGGCACGATGCGGATGTTCGGGCAACGGTGCACCTCCGAGGAGGCCTCGATCGAGTCGGTGATGACGAGGGAGGAGAGCTTCGAATTCGTGACGCGCTCCACCGCCGGGCCGGAGAGGACGCCGTGGGAAATATAGGCATGCACCTCCGCCGCGCCGTGGTCCATCAGCAGGTCGGCCGCCTTGCACAGCGTTCCGGCCGTGTCCACGAGGTCGTCCACGATGACGCATTTCTTGCCTTCGACGGAGCCGATCACGGTCATCTCGGCCACCTCGCCGGGCTTCTCGCGGCGCTTGTCGACGATGGAGAGCGGGGCGTTGATCCGCTTGGCGAGTTCGCGGGCACGGGCCACGCCGCCGACATCGGGGGAGACGACCATGATGTCGTCCATCCCCTCCTTGAAATGATGCTTGATGTCGAGCGCGAAGACCGGCGAGGCGTAGAGGTTGTCCACCGGAATGTCGAAGAAGCCCTGGATCTGCGTCGCATGCAGGTCGAGCGTCAGAACCCGCTCGATGCCGGCCTCGACCATCATGTTGGCCACGAGCTTGGCCGTGATCGGCGTGCGCGCCTTGGTGCGGCGGTCCTGGCGGGCATAGCCGAAATAGGGCACGACGGCGGTGATCCGGCCCGCGGAGGAGCGGCGCAGCGCATCGGTGATGATCAGCAGTTCCATGAGATTGTCGTTGGCCGGGTTCGACGTCGGCTGAACGATGAACATGTCCTCCCCGCGCACGTTCTCGTAGACCTCGACGAAGATCTCCCCGTCGTTGAACCGTTCGACGCGGGCGTCGCAAAGGTCGATCGACATGCCGCGATGCATGGACAGGCGGCGGGCGATGGCGTTGGCGAGGGTGCGGTTGGCGTTACCGGCAATGAGCTTGGGCTCGTTGGTCAGGGGCATGGCAGCAGGTTCCCGAGGTGATGTTCGGCGGAGATCGTCACGGAATCGTAACGTTGACACCGCTTACCACCCCGCTACGGTCTTGCAAACACGCCAGCCGCAGGGGAGGGGCCGAGTGGGACATATCGACTACTATTTCTCGCTTTTGTCGTCATTTACTTATCTCGCGGGCGACCGGTTCCGGGAGATCGCGGACCGGCACGGCGCCACGGTGCGCTACAAGCCCTTCGACATCCTCGCCATGTTCGACCGGCTCGGTGCGCCGCGCCCGTCGGACCGCTCCGAGGCGCGCAAGCTCTACCGCATGCAGGAGCTGAAACGCTGGGCCGCCCGGCTGGGCAAGCCGATGCGGTTCCAGCCCGCCTTCTGGCCGACCAATGCCGCACCGGCCTCCTATGCGGTGATCGCGGCGCAGGAGGCGGGGGGTGGCGATCTCGACGGGCTGGTGCAGCGGCTTCTCAAGGCGGTCTGGGAAGAGGATCGCGATATTGCCGAGGATGCGGTGATCACCGCGGCGCTGGAGGCGTCGGGCTTCGATCCGATGCTGTCGATGACCGGCCTGCTCAACGGGGCGGAGATCTATGCCCGGAACCTCGAGGACGGGCTGAACGCGGGGATCTTCGGTGCGCCTTTCTACATCGTGACCGGCACGGACGAACGGTTCTGGGGGCAGGACCGGCTGGAGATGCTCGACGCCTATCTGGGCACGCTGTGAGGCGGGGGCAGGTCAGTCGCTGAAGGCGGCGAGCAGCGCATCCACATCCGCCTCGGTGGTCGACCAGCTCGCCACGAAGCGCGCGAGCAGCGGCTCCGTCGGATCGCCCGTGTGGAGATCGCCCGCGCCCCAAAGGTGATAGACCGCGCCGCGCGCCTTTGCCGTCAGGTGCAGCGACCGGGGCAGCCGCGCGAAGACGAGATTGCCCGCCGCCTCATGCGAGAGCGTCGCGCCGATCTCCGTCAGTCCCTGTGCAAGCCGCGCCCCCATGGCATTGGCCTGCGTCGCGAGTTCGAGCCAGAGATCGTCCTCGAGCCAGGCCAGGAGTTGCGCCGAGACGTAGCGCGCCTTCGACAGGTTGTGGCCGCTGCGCATCCGCTGGCTTTCGAACGCCTCCCCCGGCGCCGGATCGAACAGCACCGCGGCCTCGGCGGCCATCGCCCCCGTCTTCGTCGCGCCGAGCGAGAGGGCGGAGAGTTCCCGCGTCATCTCCCAGGGGGAGGCCCCGCTTGCGGCGATGGCATTGGCGAAACGTGCCCCGTCGAGATGCAGCGGCAGGCCGGAGGCATCCGCAAGGGCGGCGATCTCCGCGGGACGGTACAGCTCCCCGAATTCGGTGAGATTGGTCAGGGAGACGGCGGCGGGCGGGCTGGCGTGGATGTCGTCGCGCGCCCGGTCCGCGGCGATCTCCGTGCGCAGCCGTTCGGGATCGAGGCGGCTCGCCCGCCCCGGCAGCGGCCGGAGCCGTGCCCCGCCGGAGAAGAACGGGACGGAATTGCGTTCGTCCCTTTCGATATGCGCGGTCTCATGGCAATAGACCGTGCCCCAGGGCGGCGTCATCGCACCGAGAAGCGCGGCGTTGGTGCCCGTTCCCGACGCCATCGGCCAGACGAGCGCATCCGGCGCCTGGAACAGGTCGCGCAGCCGTTCGGTGAGTTCCGCGCTCCAGCGGTCGGCGGCATAGGCGGGCGCATAGCCGTCATTGGCGCGGACGAGCGCCTCCATGATCTTCGGATGGACGCCGGAGGTGTTGTCGGAGGCGAAGTGCATCAGTCGGGTTCCTCGATGATGTGATCCTCCCAATCCTCCTCGTCCACCTCGAATTCCGGCACGGTGCGCCCGCGCACGGAGACGCCCGCGGCATGGGTGCTTTCCGGATCCCCCGTCAGGAGCGGATGCCAGCCGGGCAGGGGGCGGCCCTGCCACAACAGGCGATAGGCGCAGGTCGTGGGCATCCAGTAGGCGTGGTCGGCGATGTTCTCCGGCGTCAACTGGATGCACTCCGGCACGAGCCGCTTGCGGATCGCATATTGCCCGCACTGGCAGGAGTGATCGTCGAGAAGACGACAGGCCACGCGGGTGAGAAAGACTTCGCCGGTATCCGCATCCTCGATCTTGTTGAGGCAGCATTTGCCGCAGCCGTCGCAGAGCGCCTCCCACTCCTCCTCCGTCATCTTCGCAAGCGGCACCGTCTCCCAGAATTTTTCGCGCCGGCTCATGCCACTGCGCCGAGGATGCGGCGGGCGTCCTCGCAATCCGCCTTCATCCGGGCGATCAGCCCGTCGAGAGAGGTGAAGGTCAGTTCGGGGCGCAGGTAATCGACGAAGGCGACCGAGAGATGTTCGCCGTAGAGATCGCCCCTGAAGTCGAAGATATAGCTTTCGAGGCAGGGCAGGTTCGCGCCGAAGGTGGGTTTCACGCCGAGGGAGGCGGCCCCCTGGTACTGGCCCTTGTGCGGTCCGGTGAGCACGTCAACGAACACGGCGTAGACCCCGAATTTCGGCGTGTGGAGCCCCGCAACGGACATGTTCGCGGTCGGATATCCGAGGTCGCGCCCGCGCTTGTCGCCGTGCTGCACCGCGCCTTCGATCCGGTGCCAGTGGCCGAGCAGGTCGGCGGCGACCTGAGGCTTGCCCTCGGCAAGGGCCTTGCGGATCGCGGAGGAGGAGGAGATGCCCCGGTCGGTTTCGAGGAGGTCCGCGACCGTCACGCCAAAGCCCATCTCGCGGCCGAAACGTTCCAGATCCTGCGCCGATCCGGCGCGTTTCGCGCCGAAGTGGAAATCCTCGCCCGCCACGATATGAGACAGGCCGAGCCCGTCGCGGATCACGTCGCGGGCAAAGGCTTCGGGCGTCATCGTGGCGAGGTTCCGGTCGAACGGAAGCTGGAACAGATGTTCGACGCCGAGCTTGGACAGCCGGTTCGCCCTGGATTCGGCATTCATGAGACGGAAGGGCGGCGCGCCGGGTGCGAAATATTCCCGCGGATGCGGTTCGAAGGTCACCACGCCGAGCGGACCGTGCGCGCGGGCGAGATCTATGACGCGGCGGTGCCCGAGATGGATGCCGTCGAAATTTCCGATGGCGGCGGAACAGCCTTTGGCCGTATCAGGGATCTCGGTCCAGGAGGTGTGGATCTGCATGGGGCTCCTCGCGAGGGCTCCCCCCGCGTCGTCAGTCGAATTTCCGGCTCGGCGCCAGCACCATGGCCTCGCCTTTCAGGACCACGGTATCCCCCACCGTGCAGCGACAATCAAGTGCAACACGGCGTTTCGCGTGCTGGATGTCGGTCACGGTCACCTCCGCCAGCACCGTGTCGCCGGGGCGGACGGGTCCGAGGAACTTCAGCGTCTGGCCGAGATAGATGGAGCCGTGGCCCGGAAGCTGCTCCCCGATCACGGCGGAAATCAGCCCGGCGGTCAGCATGCCATGGGCGATGCGGCCCTCGAAAATCGTGTCTTCGGCATAGGCATCGTCGAAATGGACCGGGTTGCGGTCGGTGGAGACCTGGCCGAACAGCTCGATATCCTGATCCGTCACCGTCTTGCGCAGGTGGCGCGTCATCCCGATCTCGATATCCTCGATGCAGATGGTTCCGCGGGGCAAGTTATCCAACATGATCTCCGAATCCTTCCCTCTGTCGCGGTGCAGCATAGCGGAGGAACGCGAAAGAAACAATCTTTCGCGAAATAAAATTTTCCATATATTGCTGCGGGTGAATTTAAATTATTTCACCATGCGCTTCTCACCGCAGGAAGGAGATCGCCGCCGTGGGGGAGAGGTTCTGTTCCGCCAGCCATTCGCGCAGCCGTGCCCGGTCGGGCGTCGCGGGATCCGTGCCGAATTCCTTTGCCGCGAGCCCGCCGGTGATGAAGAGCGTGTCGAAGCCCTCCCCGATCGCGCCGAGAATATCGGTGCCGATCCCGTCGCCGATGCACAGGATGCGGCTGTCCTCGACCGGGGAGACCCTTGCGAGCCGGCGGCGGGCGAGGTCGTAGATCGGCGGATGCGGCTTGCCGAAATAGAGGCTTTCGCCGCCCATGTCGGTGTAGAGCGCCGCGAGCGCCCCGGCGCACCATTCCCGCACCTCGCCGCGGTCGACGACGATGTCGGGATTGGCGCAGAGGAGCTTGAGCCCCTTTTCACGGGCGTAGAGGAATTGCGGGCGATAGACCTCGGGATCGGCCAGCGGATCCTCGGGGCCGGAGACGACGATGCCCTCCGCCTCCTCGAGCGGGACGAGCGTCACCGCGACCGGGTCCTCGAGGAGGGACATCGGCTGGAAGAACTCCTCCTCGAAGACCTGTCCGATATGCCAGATCCTTTCGCCGACCGCGCCGAGGAACATCGCCATCCGCGCCGAATCGCCCGAGGTGGCGATGGCGTCATAGGCGTCCTCGGGGACGCCGAATTCCGCGATCTGCCGGGCGACCGAGCGCCAGGGGCGCGGGGAATTGGTGACCAGGACCACCTTTCCGCCGGTCGCGCGATAGGTCTGCATCGCCGCGACGGCCTCGGGGAAAGCCGTGACGCCATTGTGCATGCAGCCCCAGAGGTCCACGAACAGCGCGTCGTAATCGGCGGAGATTTCGGAAAGCGATTGGATCAGGCGGGTCATGCGGGCCTCGTCAGTGGCGGTCGCGTCTTGTTAGCGCGCGCGGCCGGGAAAGGATAGGGGCAGGCCGTCTGCCGGGCGGGGAGGGCGGCTAGCCGAACGCTTTCGGATAGACCAGCTCCGTCGCCGCAGTGCCGGCCGGTCCGGCGGTCAGGGTGTGATCGGTCGGGTAGGGGGAGCGGATGCCCGCGGAGAGCGGGGCGAAACCGCAGCGCGCGTAGAAGGCGGGATCGCCCAGCACCACCACCGTCGCGCCCGACATCGTCGCCCATTGCGCGATCATGCCGACGAGCCGCCGCCCGTAGCCGCGTCGCTGGACATCCGGCCGGATCGCGACGGGGGCAAGGCAGAGCCAGCCCTTCGGCGCGCGCATCGCGGAGAGCGCGGCATAGCCGACGATCCCGCCGGCCATGGGCAGAACCATCTCGCCGGCCATCGCGCCGCTCTTGCGCAGCGCGCCGACGAGCTGCGATTCGTCCGGGCGTCCGAAGGCGGCGTCGAGCAGGGCGGCGACCTCCGCCTCCTCGCCGCGCTTCAGCTCACGCATGAAATCCGGGGCTGTGAGCATGGGCTCTCCGAATAAAAGGCCCGCCGGTCGGGCGGGCCTGCGGTGCCGATCAGACCTTCAGGTTCGGAATGATCTGTTTCTTGCGCGACATGATGCCGGGAAGCACCACCGTGTCGCCGGTCGCTGTCGCGCCAAAGGATTTCTCCGCCACCGATTTCGTCAGCTCGTTCGGCGTGAAGAAGGTCGCCTCCTCGTTGAGGATGTCCACGACGAAGAGCAGGACCTGGTCGACCCCGTCCTCCTTCGCCACGTCCGCGAAGGATTTCACGAGGCTGTCCTTGCGGTCGAGCACGAGCTTCGGTGCCGTGGTCTCGAGCACGGAGACGCGGAATTTCGTGCCGTCCACCTCGTATTCCTTGCTGTCCATGCGGATCAGTTCGGCGTCGGAGAAGGCGGAGATGTCGGATTTCGCCTCGAACATCTCGGAGGCATACTGGCTGATCGTGATGTTGAGCTCGGAGGCGAGCTGTTCGGCCAGCGCGCGATCGTGATCCGTGGTGGTGGGCGAGCGGAATTCGAGCGTGTCCGACAGGATGCAGGACAGCATCAGCCCCTTGATCCGGTCGGGCATCTTCTGCGCGTCGGGCCCCATCAGGTCGAACATGACCGTCGCGGTGCAGGCCAGCGGCCGGATCGTGATCTCGATCGGTCCCTTCGTCTCCAGCCCGCCGACGAGCTTGTGGTGGTCGATGATCTCCGCGATATCGGCCGCGTTGATGTTCGCCGGAAGCTCGGCGGGGTTGTTCGTGTCCACGATCACGACCGACTGCCCGTCCGCAAGCTCCGAAAGGATCTCCGGCTTGTCGCAGTTCCATTTCTCAAGGACGAAGGCGGCTTCGGTGTTCGGTTCCCCGAGCAGGACGGCCTTCGCGTCGATGCCTTTCACCTCATTGAGGTACCATTCCCAGATGAGCGGGGAGCCGGTGGAGTCGGTGTCGGGCGACTTGTGGCCGAAAACGAGCGTGGTCATATGCACTGTCCCATGGATATTGGCGAGTTTCGGCGCTCTTATAGGCGGCGCGGCATGGCTTGTCACCACTCGCGCGCCGAATGTCTAGGCCAGCGGGGACTGGTGGTGGCTGACGAGCGCCCAGGCGCCGGTGTCCGAGCGGTGATAGGTCGAGGAACAGGCCGCCCGGTAGTCCCCCGCGGCCTTCACCGCCGTGGCGAAATAGGCGAGCACGGCGACGTCGTCGGAGTGATAGAGGGTCTGTCCGGTGAAGCTGACCTCGCGCCAGCGTTCGGCATCCCGGAGCGCCGCGAGAATGTCGGGGCCCATGAGGATCCCGCGCCCGGCGAAGACCATCACGCAGCCGGGGTCCATGTGGCGGCGGTATTCTTCGGCGCCCTCGATCCAGAAGCGTCTTTCCTGTGTCCACAAGTCGTCGGGCATGAGTCCCTCCCGTCTATCCGAGTTTGCTGAGCCCGTGCGCGGCCAGCAGGCCGAGGGCGATGGCGAGGCCGGTCCAGAGCTTGTCTTCCCTGTAGGCCTTCGGGAAGACCTCCGTGGCGAGCGAGGCGGCGACGACCCCGCCGGCAAAGGTGCGGATGATGGCCAGCGGCTGTTCCCCGACATTGGCCAGCGCGAGCTTGCCCGCCAGCGCCGCGAGGGCGAGGATCACCGCCGTTCCCGTCCAGATCGCGAGCACGCGGCTCCCCGAAATGCCGTCGGAGACCATGCCGCGCGCGCCACCCGCCGCCTCGGGCAGGTTCGACAGGAAGATCGAGCCCGCAAGCGAGGCCGCCATCAGCGGGTCCGCCCCGATCAGCGCCACGCCGAGCGCGAGATTCTCCGGAATGCCGTCGAGCGTGACGGCGAGCAGCAGCCCGCCGCCGCTCTCCGCGCCGAGATTCTTCATCACGTAGCGGTCCGCGAGGACGAAACAGACGGCGCCGCCCAAAAGTGCGGCGGCGAGCAGGGGGAAGGCGATCTTCTCGCTCGCGGGTTCGACGAGTTCGGACATGACCGACACGATGAGTGCGCCGCCCGCCAGTGCGATGAGAAACCCCTCGGTGCCCTCGGACGGCGGACGCCAGACACCCCAGAGCGCCCCGATCAGAAGTGCGGCACTGACGGCGGCGAGTATGGCGAGGGTCATCAACATGAACAGGCAACGCCGGCTGTGCATGCCGGGTTCCTCGCCGCGCGGCGCTCGGCTATGAAGGGGCATGAGCCAGATCCGCGAAACCGACCTCTATCTGCCCGTGAAGGCCTTTCTCGAAAGCCTCGGCTACGAGGTGAAGGCAGAGGTGAAGGACGCCGATGTCGTGGCGCTGCGCGACGGCGCGCCGCCGGTGATCGTCGAGCTGAAGACGGGGTTTTCCCTTCTCTTGCTGCAACAGGGCGTGGCGCGGCAGGCGCTGAGCGATCAGGTCTATCTCGCCGTCCCGCGCTGGCGGGGCCGGGCCGGCTGGCGGATGTTCAAGGGCAATCTGGGGCTGTGCCGGCGTCTCGGGCTCGGCGTGCTCTCGGTCGATCTCGCGACGGGCGGGGTGCAGCTCCATCATGAACCCGGCGCGACGCGGCCGCGCCGCAATGCGCGAAAGGCGCGGGGGCTCCTGGGCGAATTCGCCGCGCGGGAGGGCGATCCCAACCTCGGCGGATCCCGCGCCGGTGGGCGGGTCACGGCCTACCGGCAGGCGGCGGAGAAATGTCGTTTGCATCTTTCCGAACACGGTCCGACAAAGGGCGCGGCGGTCGCGCAGGCCACGGGCGTCGTGCAGGCGACGCGGCTGATGCGGGACAACCATTACGGCTGGTTCACGAAGGTGTCGGTGGGGATCTACGCGCTGACGGAAGCCGGCCGCGGTGCGGGTGGCGGCACGGCGGAGTGACCCCGGCACCGGCGTCCGCCCCGCGGTGCATTTTTTCGTTCACGCGCTGTTGACAGCCTCGGGAGCCCTGCCTAACTATGCGGCGTTATCACTCGCCACCAATGAGTGCTAACGTCCGATTTACCACCGTCCGACAGGGCGGCCCCGACAACTGAAACTGTGAGCGAAGGAGCCTCCAAGATGGCATTCAAACCGCTGCACGACCGTGTTCTGGTCGAACGTGTTGAAAGCGACGAAAAGACCGCAGGCGGTCTCATCATCCCCGATAGCGCGAAAGAAAAGCCTGCCGAGGGCAAGATCGTCGCCGTCGGCGAAGGTGCGCGCAAGGACAGCGGCGAGCTGATCGCGCCGTCCGTGAAAGAAGGCGACAAGATCCTGTTCGGCAAATGGTCCGGCACCGAAGTCACCCTCGACGGCAAAGAGCTTCTCATCATGAAAGAGTCGGACATTCTCGGCATCATCGCCTGAGACGTCCCCCTGAAAACCTTCAGATTGGAGTGAACAATGGCTAAAGACGTCAAGTTCGATACCGACGCCCGCAACCGCATGCTCAAGGGCGTCAACGTCCTCGCGGACGCCGTCAAAGTGACCCTCGGCCCGAAAGGCCGCAATGTCGTGCTCGAAAAATCCTTCGGCGCCCCGCGCATCACCAAGGACGGTGTGTCCGTGGCGAAAGAGATCGAGCTCGAGGACAAGTTCGAGAACATGGGCGCGCAGATGGTGAAGGAAGTCGCTTCCCGCACCAATGACGAGGCCGGCGACGGCACCACCACCGCGACCGTTCTGGCCCAGGCCATCATCAAGGAAGGCCTCAAGCAGGTTGCCGCCGGTCTCAACCCGATGGACCTGAAGCGCGGCATCGACCTCGCGACCTCCAAGGTCGTCGACGCGATCAAATCCGCCGCCCGTCCGGTGAACGACAGCGCCGAGGTTGCGCAGGTCGGCACCATCTCCGCCAACGGCGAGGCCGAGATCGGCCAGCAGATCGCCGACGCGATGCAGAAGGTCGGCAATGACGGCGTGATCACCGTCGAAGAGAACAAGGGCATGGAAACCGAGACCACCGTGGTCGAGGGCATGCAGTTCGACCGTGGCTACCTGTCCCCCTATTTCGTGACCAACCCCGACAAGATGATCGCCGAGCTCGACGACGCCATCATCCTGCTGCACGAAAAGAAACTCTCCTCGCTGCAACCGATGGTTCCGCTGCTCGAGCAGGTGATCCAGTCGCAGAAACCGCTCCTCATCATCGCCGAGGACGTGGAAGGCGAAGCGCTCGCGACCCTCGTCGTGAACAAGCTGCGCGGCGGCCTGAAAATCGCGGCTGTCAAGGCTCCGGGCTTCGGCGATCGCCGTAAAGCCATGCTTCAGGACATCGCGATCCTGACCGGCGGCCAGGTCATCTCCGAAGATCTGGGCATGAAGCTCGAGAACGTCACGATGGACATGCTCGGCTCGGCCAAGAAGATCACCATCTCCAAGGACGAGACCACCATCGTCGACGGCGCTGGCGAGAAGGCGGAAATCGAGGCGCGCGTCGCCCAGATCCGCACCCAGATCGAGGAAACCACCTCCGACTACGACCGTGAGAAGTTGCAGGAACGTGTGGCCAAGCTCGCCGGCGGCGTCGCCGTCATCCGCGTTGGCGGCATGACCGAGGTCGAAGTGAAAGAGCGCAAGGACCGCGTGGACGACGCGCTGAACGCGACCCGTGCGGCCGTTCAGGAAGGCATCGTCGTCGGCGGTGGCGTGGCGCTCGTCCAGGGTGCGAAGGCGCTCGACGGCCTCACCGGTGCGAACCCGGATCAGAACGCCGGTATCGCCATCGTGCGCCGTGCGCTCGAGGCGCCGCTGCGTCAGATCGCGGAAAACGCCGGTGTGGACGGGTCCGTGGTCGCGGGCAAGATCCGCGAATCCAACGACCTGAAATTCGGCTACAACGCGCAGACCGACGAATATGGCGACATGTTCAAGTTCGGCGTGATCGACCCGGCGAAAGTGACCCGCACCGCTCTGGAAGACGCGGCCTCCGTCGCCGGCCTGTTGATCACCACCGAAGCCATGGTCGCCGACAAGCCGGCCAAGGAAGGCGCCGGTGCCGGCATGCCCGACATGGGCGGCATGGGCGGCATGGGCGGCATGATGTAAGACTGCGGCGCGCCCTTCGGGGCGCGACGCGGGCACATCCCGCACCTGCCGGAAAAACGAGAGGGTCGCCCTTCGGCGGCCCTTTTCTCATTCGGGCCCGAAAGTGCCCGCTATTGCAGCAGATGGCGCGGATTTCCGCGGCAGGCGCGGCGATGCCCTGCCGCGGGCTTGCACGGCGCTCCGCCGGTCCGCAGTCTCGCAGAGACAGCCTTTGTCGGGATCCGCCATGCATCTGCGCGCCCTCTCCGCCGACGACGACCTGCCGCTTTCGATCCTGCTCGACAGCACGTTCGACGGGCCGCAGATGTATCGTTTCGCACGCGCGCTGCGCGGGGAGGGGGCGGTCGCGATGGAGCGCATTGCCTGCGAAGGCGGCAGGGTGCTCGGCTATGTCTGTTTTGCCCGGATGATCGTGCCCGCCGACTGGTGGGCGCTGTCGATTCTGGCGATCTCCCCCAGCCATCACAAGCGCGGGATGGGGCGCGACCTCGTCGCGCAGGGCCTGGACGACGCGCGGCGGGAACGGGCGAAAGCGGTGGTGGTGATCGGAGATCCGGCCTATTTCGGGCGGCTCGGGTTCTCCACGCTCGCCGCCTCGCGGCTCGAAACACCGATCGCCGCCCGGTTCACCGCGCTCTATCCGATCGCGCCGGGCACAGGCATGTCGTCACAACGCCTGATCTACCCGCTCGCCTACAGCCGGTTCGACGAACGCCTCGTGACCTGACGCGAGGCGCGCGCCGGTCAGGCGGCGGGGCCGAGCAGGCGGTTCACATGGCCCATCTTGCGACCGGGCTTTGCCTCCGCCTTGCCGTAGAGGTGGATCGCGACGGAGCCGTCCCTGGAGAAATCGGGAATGCGCGCGACATCCTCACCGATCAGATTGAGCATCTCGACGTTGGAATGCCGCTTTCCGTCGCCAAGCGGCCAGCCGGCGACGGCGCGGACATGTTGTTCGAACTGGTCGATGACACAGCCGTTCTGCGTCCAGTGGCCGGAATTGTGCACGCGCGGCGCGATCTCGTTCACCACGAGCCCGGTTGTCGTGACAAAGAGCTCCACTCCCATCACCCCGACATAATCGAGCGCGTTCAGGATCTTGGCGGCAAGAAGCACGGCGTCGGTCCGCTGGGCGGGGGTGAGGCGGGCCGGCACGGTGGTCTTGTGCAGGATGCCGGATTTGTGCACGTTCTCGCCCGGATCGAAACAGGCGACATCGCCGCCGAGCCCGCGCGCGGCGATCACCGAGACCTCGTGCGAGAAATCGACGAAGCCCTCGAGGATCGCGGAGGCACCGGCCATGTCGGCGAGCGCCGCCTGTGCCTCCTGCGGCGCGGCGATCCGCGCCTGCCCCTTGCCGTCATAGCCGAAGCGGCGGGTCTTGAGGATCGCGGGCGTGCCAATCTCGTCGATGGCCTCCACCAGGTCGACCTCGTCATCCACCGCGGCATAGGGCGCGACGGCGAGGCCCAGCCCGGACAGGAACGCCTTTTCCGTCAGCCGGTCCTGCGACACGGCGAGCGCCTTGCGGTTGGGGCGGATCGGCACGAGCGATTCGATGAGATCGAGCGCGGACGTCGGCACGTTCTCGAATTCGTAGGTCACCACGTCCACCGAGGCGGCGAAGCGGCGCAGCGCCTCCTCGTCCTCGTAGGGCGCGCGGACATGGGACTGCGCGACATGGGACGCCGGGCAGTCGCCGCCGGGCTCGAAGATGCAGGTCCTGAATCCGAGGCGCGAGGCCGCGACGGACAGCATGCGCCCGAGCTGGCCGCCGCCGAGAATGCCGATGGTCGCACCGGGCTGGAGGGGCTCAGTCATCGGCGGGCTCGTCGGGAATGGAGGCGGAAAGCGCCTCGCGCCAGGCGTCGAGCCGCGCACCCAGCGCCGGATCGGAGACCGCGAGGATGCCCGCGGCCATCAGCCCCGCATTGGCCGCGCCCGCCTCCCCGATGGCCATGGTGGCGACGGGAAAGCCCTTCGGCATCTGGACGATGGAATAGAGGCTGTCGACGCCCGAGAGCGCGCGGGTCTGGATCGGCACGCCGATCACCGGCACACGGGTTTTCGATGCCATCATGCCCGGCAGGTGCGCGGCACCGCCCGCGCCGGCGATGATCACCTTGAGCCCGCGTCCGGCGGCCTGCTTGCCATAGCTCCAGAGCCGGTCGGGGGTGCGGTGGGCGGAGACGATTTTCGCCTCGTATCCTATGCCCAGATCCCCGAGGATTTCCGCTGCGCGTTTCATGGTCGGCCAGTCCGACTGGCTGCCCATGATGATGCCGACATCGACGCTCACTTGGCTCTTCCTTCGTGCAATCCCGTGTTGGGGTGCACTTATAACGGCCCGCGAGGCTTACGCAATGATGTCGGGGGTGATCTGGTCCTCGATCATGGCGATCCGGTCCTTCAGCGCAAGCTTCTGCTTCTTCATGCGCTGGAGCCGGAGCGCGTCGAGATGGCCGGTCTCCTGCATCGCTTCGATGGCGGCATCGAGGTCGCGATGCTCGCGCCTGAGGATTTCGAGCTTCACCCGAAGCACGTCGAGATGATCCATTCGGTTGGACACGTTCATCGCGTTGTCTCTAGTCTGTTCTTTGCGTCCTGTCTCACACGCGCGCCGCGGCTCAGGGGGCCGGGGCGACGGGGGCGAACGGATCCACCTTACTCCCAAAGCGCGAAAACTCAAAGCGTTCTGAACGGTATCTTGAACCCCCCTGCGCAATCCCCATATCCTCAGGGAAAGGGTTGCCGCTTTCGGGACCCGCAACGAACACAGTCGCTTCGATGAAAGGGCGTGTAGATGACGAAAGTGACCTTTGGGGCCCATCCGTTTCTTCTGGGCTTCGATCAGCTCGAACGGCTGGTCGAACGGACAGCGAAGTCCGACGCGGGTGGCTATCCTCCCTACAACATCGAGCAGTCGTCGGAAAACACCTACCGTATCACGCTCGCCGTGGCCGGATTTTCCGAGGACGATCTCGCGATCACGCTCGAAGACCGTCAGCTCGTCGTGCGCGGGCGCCAGTCCGACGACGGCGACGGGCGCGTGTTCCTGCACCGGGGGATTGCCGGACGTCAGTTCCAGCGCTCCTTCGTGCTGGCCGAAGGGGTCGAGGTGACGGGCGCGTCGATGGAGAACGGCCTTCTCCATATCGACCTCACCCGCGCCGTGCCCGAAAGCGTGGTCCAGACCATTCAGATCAGGAAGGGATAAGCCAATGAATGTCGAATATCCGCATCTTCCCGCCGCCGGGGAAAAGATCGTCTATGTCCGGCCCGTCGCGGTCGCCGACCTGCCCGAAGAGGTTCGGGCGCAGGCGCAGGGGCTCGACCGGATCTATGCCGTGCACGATGCCGATGGCGCACAGCTCGCGCTGGTGGCCAACCGCCAGCTCGCCTTCGCGCTGGCGCGCGAACATGACTATGCCGCGGTGAACGTGCACTGAGCGCCGGCGTGGCGCGGGACTGTCTTGCCACCGCGCGGGCTCTGACCTATCGAGGGGCGATATATTTACATATTCGCCCCCCGGAGATTCCATGAAAGACTTCGTCGTATCGTTGACCGCGATTCCTCCGCGTTTCGACGATCTCATGCCGACGCTGCTGTCGCTGCGCGCGCAGCGGCAGGTGACCGTTCGAGAGATCCGTCTCGACCTGCCGCAAGGTTTTCGCCGCTTCACCTTCGATCCCGCGACCGACCTGCCCGACCTGCCGGATTGGGTGACGGTGCGGATCGTCGGGCGCGACTACGGACCCGCGACAAAGATCCTGCCCGCCGCACAGGATTATGCGGGACAGGACGTGTTCCTGTTCTATTGCGACGACGATCAGCGATACGAGCCGGATCTGCTCCACAAGCTCGGCACCGCCGCGGAGGCGCGGCCGAACGACGTGATCGCCAATATGGGCTACAACCTTCACGAACGGCTCGACAATCCCTGCTACGATTTTCCGCACGGTTTTCAGCCCCGTGCTCAGCGCAGGCGCAAGGACTGGCGCTACCGGCTCTGGCGCCTGCGCTCGGGGTTCCGCAAGAAGTTCGCCTTCGTCGGGACGCCGGGCTATATCGACATTGCCGAAGGCTTCGGCGGGGTGCTGGCGCGCCCCTCCTTCTTCACGCCCGACATGTACGACATCCCGGAGATCCTCTGGACGGTGGACGATCCCTGGCTTTCGGGGCATTTCACGAAGAACGGGCATGGCATCTGGCGCCCTGCCGACACCTTCCGTTTCGACCACAACAGGGGAGCGGAGGCGCTGGCGAATTTCGTCTGCGAAGGTCACGGGCGCGCGTCGGCGGACACGCTCTGCATCGAATACTTCCGGCGCGAGTACGGGATCTGGGGCGGGGACGATCCCTCCACCCGTTTCGAGCGCGACCTGACGCGCCCGCGCGGCTGGGCGCCTGACGCCCGCGCCGTGTCCCGGCCCTGACGGAAAAGCCCCGGCCGAAAGGCCGGGGCTTTGTCCTGTGAGGCGATGTCGCGCGGTGCTCAGTGCGCGGCGATCAGGCCCATGCTCTCGAGCTTCAGGATGACCTGATGGGCGCAGTTGTCGACGTCGTGGCCCTCCGTCTCCACCCGCAGTTCCGGGGTTTCCGGCACGTCATAGGGGTCGGAAATGCCGGTGAATTCCTTGATCTTGCCTTCGCGGGCGAGCTTGTAGAGCCCCTTGCGGTCGCGGCGTTCGCATTCCTCGAGCGAGGTGGCGACATGCACCTCGACGAAGGCGCCGAAATTCTCGACATCCTCCCGCACCGCGCGGCGCGTCGCCGCATAGGGCGCGATCGGGGCGCAGATGGCGATGCCGCCGTTCTTGGTGATCTCCGAGGCGACGTAGCCGATGCGGCGGATGTTCAGGTCGCGGTGCTCCTTCGAGAAGCCGAGTTCCGAGGAGAGGTTTTTGCGCACGATATCGCCGTCGAGCAGCGTCACGGGACGCCCGCCCATCTCCATCAGCTTCACCATGAGGGCGTTCGCGATGGTGGACTTGCCGGAGCCGGAGAAGCCGGTGAAGAAGACGGTGAAGCCCTGTTTCGAGCGCGGCGGACGGGTGCGGCGCAGTTCGGCCACGACCTCGGGGAAGGAGAACCATTCCGGGATCTCGAGCCCCTCCGCGAGGCGGCGGCGCAGTTCCGTGCCGGAGATGTTGAGGATGGTCACGTTGTCCTTGTCCTCGATCTCGTCGGCCGGCTCGTACTGGGCGCGCTCCTGCACATAGACCATGTGTTTGAAGTCGACCATCTCGATGCCCATCTCGTCCTGATGTTGGGCAAAGAGCTCCTGCGCGTCATAGGGGCCATAGAAATCCTCACCGGCCGAATTCTTGCCCGGCCCGGCATGGTCGCGGCCGACGATGAGATGGGTGCAGCCATAGTTCTTGCGGATCAGGCCGTGCCAGATCGCCTCGCGCGGGCCGGCCATGCGCATGGCGAGCGGCAGCAGGCTCATCGTCGTCGTCGACCCCGGATATTTGTCGAGCACCGCCTCATAGCAGCGCACGCGGGTGAAGTGGTCGACGTCGCCCGGCTTCGTCATGCCGACGACGGGATGGATCAGCAGGTTCGCCTGCGCCTCCTTCGCGGCGCGGAAGGTGAGCTCCTGATGCGCGCGGTGCAGCGGGTTGCGGGTCTGGAAGGCGACGACGCGGCGCCAGCCGACCTTGCGGAAATAGGCGCGCAACTCGTTGGGCGTGTCGCGGCGGGCGCGGAAATCGTAATGCACCGGCTGCTGGATGCCGGTCACGGGGCCGCCGAGATAGATCTTGCCCGCCGTGTGGTGCAGGTAGTTGACGGCCGGGTGCGCGACGTCGTCGGCGCCGAAGACCTTTTCGGCCTCCCGCGACTTGTTCGGCTCCCAGCGGTCGGTGACCGTCATCGTCCCGAGGATCACGCCCTCCTGGTCGCGCAGCGCGATGTCCTGGCCGAGCTCGAGCTTTTCGGCGAAGTCTTCGGAAACGTCGAGGGTGATCGGCATCGGCCAGAGCGTGCCGTCGGCGAGGCGCATGTTCTCCACGACAGTGTCGTAATCTGCTTCGGTGAGAAAGCCCTTGAGCGGGTTGAACCCCCCGTTCATCAGGAGCTCCAGATCGCAGATCTGCCGCGGGGTGAGGTCCAGACTGACGAGGTCGGCGGCTTCGACTTTGAGCTTTTGGGCGCTGTCGTAAGAGACATAGAGCTCGGGGATCGGTGCGAGGTTCTGCGACATATGCTGTGCCTTCTTGCGCTGGGGCTCGTGAACGGAAACAGGCCCGCGAGGAAAGCTGCGGCGGGCTGTCCGGGCCTTACCTCCATGGTTGTATCGAAATCAATAGAGCGCGGCGCAAGAAACGGAAAATGAGGCGTTCATGCCTCATTTTCTCTTGATAATGCGGCGATTTTCCGCCCTTTGGCGCCTCGGGCGGACCATTGTTCCGCCGCGCCTGTGCTGCGGTGCGGCGGGACCCGCGGGGGCCGTCCAAAAACCCCGACGGTCAGTCCTGGGCCGCGAGCCAGTGCTCGGCGTCGAGCGCGGCCATGCAGCCCATGCCCGCGGAGGTGACGGCCTGGCGATACTTGTGATCGGTGAGATCGCCCGCCGCGAAGATGCCGGGGATCGAGGTCTCGGTGGTGCCGGGCTTCACCTTCACATAACCGCCGTTGTGCAGTTCGAGCACGTCCTTCACCAGTTCGTTCGCCGGCGCATGACCGATGGCGACGAACACGCCCTTCGCCGCGAGATCGGTGATCTCGCCGGTCCTGACGTTGCGCGCCTTCACCCCGTTCACGCCCTTCATCGGTGCGTCGTCGCCATAAACCTCGACGAGCTCGTGATCCCAGAGCGGATGGATCTTTTCGTTCTTCAGCAGCCGGTCGATCAGGATCTTCTCCGCGCGCAGCGTGTCGCGGCGGTGGATGAGCGTCACTTTCGAGGCGAAATTGGTGAGGAACAGGGCCTCCTCGACGGCGGTATTGCCGCCGCCGACCACCACGATCTCCTGGCCGCGGTAGAAGAAGCCGTCACAGGTGGCGCAGGCGGAGACGCCGAATCCCTTGAAGTTCTCCTCCGTCGGCAGGCCGAGCCATTTCGCCCGCGCCCCAGTGGCGAGGATCACGGCATCGGCGGTATAGACGGTGCCGGAATCGCCGGTGGCGGTGAAGGGGCGGGTGCCGGTGTCGAGTTGGGTGATGATATCCGCGACGATCTCCGCGCCCATCGTCGCCGCATGGTCCTGCATCTTCACCATGAGGTCGGGACCCTGCACCTCCGTGAAACCCGGAAAATTCTCCACCTCGGTCGTCGTCGTGAGCTGGCCGCCCGGCTCGATGCCCTGCACGAGGACCGGCGAGAGCATCGCACGCGCGGCGTAGATCGCGGCGGTATAGCCCGCCGGGCCTGAGCCGATGATGAGAACCTTGGTGTGTTTCGTGTCCGCCATGGCAGCGACCTCGTTCCTTGAGTGTTGTCTTTTCCGTCGGCTTCGATATAGACACCGCCCGGCTGCGACGCAAACCCCGGCGCGCGGCGGCATTCGTATCCCGGCGTGGACGGTAGGCGGCAGGGTCCGGCACCCGGACGGCGGGCGTTCCTGCGCATGCCCCGCCCCGTCGCCCGCGTCGCGAAATCCTCTTGAAATGAAATTGCTAAAATGTGAAAGAATATTGCGCGTAGCCGCCTCAATGCACATGTTTCGGAAAACACCGCCTGTTTCGGCCAATAAGAACGGAGTAGCCCATGCCCTCTCACAAGCTCGACGAGATCGATCGCAAGATCCTTGCGGAGTTGCAGGCCGACGGGCGCATGACGAATGTCGAACTGGCCAGGCGGGTGGGCATCTCCGCACCGCCCTGCCTGCGCCGTGTGCGCACGCTCGAGGAGGCCGGCTATATCCGGGGGTATCACGCGGTGGTGGACACCCGCGCGCTCAATTTCGAGGTGCAGGTCTTCGCGATGGTCGGACTTCAGAGCCAGGCGGAGGTGGACCTGTCGAAATTCGAGGCGAAATGCCGGCAATGGCCGCTCGTGCGCGAATGCCACATGCTGAACGGCGAGGTGGATTTCATCCTCAAATGCGTCGCCCCGGATCTGTCGACCTTCCAGAGCTTCCTCACCGGGGAACTCCTGTCGACGGAGAACGTCGCTTCGGTGAAGACCTCGCTCGTGATCCGCTGCGCGAAGGACGAGCCCGGCGTGCCCTTCGAGGTGCTCGAGGCGCGTCTGGCGCAGGACGCCTGAGCGCCGCGCAGCGGCTCAGGAGGCGCGGGCGAGCCTCTCCGCCGGCGTCAGCCGCGGATGGCACGGCCTGCCGAATTCCGCGAGCGTGCCGAGATGCGGGAAAAGCGTGAGGAATTTCGCGCGCAGCTCGCCGGACAGCTCCGTGTTCGCGGTGGGGCCGGGGTGAAAGCTTTCGAGCTCGAGACCGTTCACCCGGATCGCCGCATGCCGGGTCAGCCGCAGGTGATAGCACCGCACCGCGGCAGGCGGCCGCATCTCCACCACGGAAACCCCGTCGACAAGGCCCCGGATCGGAGCAAGGGCGCGGGAGGCGGCGTGCCGGATCAGCAGCCGCGCGGCGGGGCCGAGTACGAGATCGGGGGTTGGGCGACCGAGGCCGAAGGCGTCGGCGGTGATCCGGTAGAGCGGTTCGGGATGGGCGCCGGGCGCGCGCCGGCCCTGCGTGTCGAGCGCCACCGAACCCAGCCAGTCGACCGGGACGAAATCGCCCTCGGTCGTTTCCACCTCGTCGCCGGGAAGAAGATCCTCGATCGCCACCGCCCCCTGTCGCGTCGGGAGCAGCGCGCCGCGGGCGAAGGCGGTGAAGGCGCTTTCGAACAGCGGCAGGGCAGGGGCGTTGAGCTGCGCGTCGCGGATCCCGCCACGCGCGTCGCGCCAGAGGATGTCGTAGCGGCGCAGGGGAAGGGGCGTTCTCTCCGGGAAGGACGTCCGCCGGACGGTCCACGCGGAATGCGACGGCGGATCGACGCGCCGCACGGGGAGCTCCGGGGAACCGAAGGCGGTCCGGGACGCGACCGGACGGGCACGGGACAGGGGCTGGGACATCGGACGTTTCCACTGCATCGGCCCCCACCGACGGTGATGCGGAACGATCGCAGGAAACGCGGAGCTTTGTCAAACAGTCCGCGAATTCGTCGCCGCGCCGGAACCGGTCTTCCTTCCGCCGCGGCTTTGTTTCGTGAGCCGGTGCCAATGCCGGCGCGTCTCCCGTCCCGTGCGGATCCGCTGCCGAATCGGCGCCGGAGGAGCGCCGGCTTCAGGCGGAGGCGGCGAGGCGCGCGGTCGGCTGCGTGGATTTCTTCGCGATGAAGGCGGCGCGGCGGGCGCCGCGGCTCCAGGGCATCTGCACTTCGGTCTTCTTCGCTTCCCTGATCATCGAGGTCATCCAGCGGCGGGTCTTCATCTCTGTTCTCACTTGTCTCTCGCGGGCGCCTCGGGCCCGTCTGTTTCCGTTCTGGTGACAATATGGCGAGTCGCTTCGGCGAAAATACGGCGGACGGGACAGTTTCTCCGGCCCTGTCTGGCTCCTCCACAGGTGCTGCGGGAGCTTCAGTAAGAAATTGGAAATAAATAGGAATTTTAGACCCGCAGCATCGGCGCGGGGACTTTGGGGCGGGATTGCGGCGCGCGTCGGCCCGAGTCTCGCCCGAATCTTCCGCGCTCTCAGAGGCGGATCGCGGAGATCAGCCGCCCGTAATCCGCTTCGCCGCGATGCACGGAACGGCGGTAGGAGTAGAAGCGCGAGGGGTCCGAATAGGTGCAATGCCGCGTCCATTCGGCATGGCCCACCCCCGCCTCGCGCAGCCGGTGCAGACCGTAGGAGGGCAGGTCGAAGAGATAGCGGTCGCCCTCTCCGTTCGCGAAGAAGCGGGCGTTCTGCTGGTCCTCGAGAAGGAAATCCTCGAGGAATTCGGGACCGACCTCATAGGCGCGTTGCGAGATCGTCGGGCCGATCACGGCGACGATGTCCTCGCGCCGGGCGCCGAGCGCGACCATGGCCGAAAGCGTCTCGTCGAGCACCCCCTCGAGCGCGCCTCTCCATCCCGCATGGGCGGCGCCGATCACGCCGGCCTCCCGGTCCGCGAACAGCACCGGCTGGCAATCGGCGGTCAGGATCACGAGGGCGAGGCCGGGCCGGTCGGTGACGAGCGCGTCGGCGGTCGGAAGCGGCGCCTCCTGCGGCCCGTCGATCACCGCGACGTCGGGGGAATGCACCTGGTTGACCCCGCAGAGCGCCTCGAGCGGAAGGCCGAGCGCCCCCGCCACGCGGCTGCGGTTGATCTTCACGATGTCGGACTGATCGGAGGAGCCATAGCCGCAGTTGAGCCCCTCGAACACGCCCGAGGAGGCGCCGCCCCTGCGGGTGAAAAATCCGTGGGTGAGCCCGCGAAGGGCGTCGGAGGTGATGATTTCAAGGCTCATGCGTCAAATCCCGGTGGCAAGGTCTGGGGCGAGGGCGCGAGGGCGAGGGCTTTGAAAAGCGTTCCCATTTTGTCGGGCGAGGTCAACCGTTCAAATGCGGCGATATGGCTGTCGAGTTCCGCGCCGCCCAGTTTCGCGGCGAGCGCCTCGGCGCGCGGGCCGATCCCGAGACGGGCGAGCAGAGGCCCCTGTGCGATCATCCGGGAAGGGGTCGCGCCCGCCGCCCGTGCCGCTTCTGCCAGCGCCTCGAAATCGACATGGGCGGTCAGGTCGGCCTTGCCCGGCCGGGCCAGCGGATCGACCGCCCGATGCGCTTCGAGCGCCTGGAACGTGTCCCCGCGCGAATGCCAGTCGCCGTAGTCGATCACCACCGCCGCGCCGCCATGGGCCACGAGGCGCCGGGCGATCTCCGTGACGATGGGCCCCGCGGCGGGGCAGGTCTCCACCACGTCGCCCTCCACCGTGTCCCCGAGCCGGTGCGCGAGCCCGGCGAGCGGGGCCGGCGCCGAGAGGCCGAGCGTGAGTGCGCCCTCCCTCAGCCCGACCAGCGTCTCGCGCCAGCCGTCGCCCGCACGGGTGAACTGCCGGATCGGCAGCGCGTCGAAGAACTCGTTGGCGACGAGCCAGAGCGGCGCCTCGGGCAGCTCCGCGATGCCCTGGCACCAGCGCACCTCGGTCCCTGCGAGCGCGTGGCGCTGTGCCGCGCGCAGGGTGGGGGAGGCCTCGACCAGGTGGACGCGCATCGCGGCATGAAACCCCGGCACGCCCCGCGTCGCGCGCAGGATATCGGCCATCAGCGTGCCCCGGCCGGGGCCGGGCTCGGCCAGGACGAAGGGCGCCGGCGCGCCCTGGTCCAGCCAGCTCTGCGCAAGGCAGAGGCCGAGGAGTTCACCGAACATCTGGCTGATTTCCGGCGCGGTGATGAAATCGCCCGCGGCCCCCAGCGGATCGCGCGTGGTGTAATAGCCGTGCCGGGGATGGAGCAGGCATTCCGACATGTAATCGGCCAGGCTGATCGGTCCGGTCTGGGCGATCCGCCGTGCGAGGATCTCCGCGAGCGGGGTCATGCGCGCCGGGCCCGCAGGACGAAGAAGAGGCCCACCAGGATCATCGGCAGCGACAGCAGTTGCCCCATGGACAGGATCCACAGCACATTGCCCTCGGGATTCGTCGGGCTCGTGAACTGGGCATCCGCGACGCGGTAGAACTCGACGACGAAGCGCGACAACCCGTAGCCCGCGAAGAACAGCCCCATGACGAGGCCGGGCCTGCGGAAGGCGCGCGCCCCCCAGACCAGCGCGATGAGCAGCGTGCCGAGCAGAAGCCCTTCGAGCCCGGCTTCGTAGAGCTGGGAGGGATGGCGGGCGCAGGCCGCGGTCACGGTGGCGCAGGACTGGGCGGCCTCTCCCGGAAAGATCACGCCCCAGGGCATGTCCGTCGGGCGCCCCCAGAGCTCGGCATTCACGAAATTCGCGATCCGCCCGAACAGGAGCCCCGGCGGCGTCGCATAGGCGAGGATATCCCCGAGCGTCAGCAGCGGCTTGCCGTGCCGCCGCCCCCAGAGCAGCGCCGCGACCACCACGCCGAGGAACCCGCCGTGAAAGGACATCCCCCCCTGCCAGACCATCGGGATCTCGACGGGGTGAGCGAGGAAATAGGCGGGCTTGTAGAACAGCACATAGCCGAGCCGCCCGCCAAGGATGACGCCGAGGATGAGCCAGGTGAGCAGGTCCTCGAATTCCGTGCGCGACAGCGGCGGTGTCTGCGCCGGCCAGAGCCGCGGCACCCTCAGCGCCCGCAGCACGAGAAACCAGCCCGCGACGAAGCCGAAGATATAGGCGAGCGCGTACCAGTGCAGCGCGAAATGCACGGGGCCGATGTCGATCTCGAAGAGGATCGAGGAGATATCGGGAAATTCGATGGCGGCGGGCATCAGGTGGCGCATGGCCGCATCTGTCGCGAGCGCAGGCGGGAAGTCAACCTTGTGATTGCCGCCCATGCGCCCCATATTGATCCCGAACGCGACACAGTGCCGGCTTGGGAGAGCGACATGCAGACCCGGAACAAGATTTTTGACGACATCTCGCAGCTCATGACCAACGCCATGGGCGTGGCCCAGGGCGCGCGGGACGAGGCGGAGACCGCGATGAAGGGGCTGGTGGACCGCTGGCTCGCGGATCGCGATTTCGTGACCCGCGAGGAATTCGACGCGGTGCGCGCGATGGCGCAGAAGGCACGCGAGGAAAACGAGGAGCTGAAGACGCGCCTCGACGCGCTGGAGCGGCGCGAAAAGGCGTGACCGGCTCCTTTCCGCCGGGCGATGAGAAGGCTCCTTCGGGAGCCTTTTTTCTTGTCCACAGGGGCGGTCGGGAGTTGTGGAAAAAACCGGCAACCTGTGGAGCGACCCGCTTTGCTGGGGATAACACAAATATTTCGCTTTACAGATTTGCGCATTTGCTGACACCATATCTAGTAAAGGGGAGGCACCGATCCCGCCGATCCTTGAGCAGGCACCAAGTCCTAGTGGCCGCCATGGGGATGTCGCGTAAGCCACCGGACCAAAACAGGCGAGGCCGCATATGTCGTTTACTGAGCAGAGCATTTCCACCGAAATCCACCCGATCGACCTGTGCGAGCATCTCGCCGAATACAACGATTGGGAATTCGACCGGGTCGCCGAAGACCAGATCGCGATGGCGGTCGAGGGACAGTGGCGCACCTATTCGATCACGCTCGCCTGGTCCGAATACGACGAGACGCTGCGCCTGATCTGCACCTTCGAGATGGAGCCGCCCGAGGAAAAACTGCCGCAGATCTTCGACGTGCTGAACCGCGCCAACGACCAGATCTGGACCGGGGCCTTCACCTATTGGCAGGAACAGAACCTGATGGTCTATCGCTACGGCCTCGTGCTGTCGGGCGGGCAGATCGCGAGCCCGGAACAGGTCGACCGCATGATCGGCGCGGCGGTGGGGGCCTGCGAACGCTTCTATCCGGCGTTCCAGCTCGTCGCCTGGGCCGACCGCACGGCCGCCGAGGCGATGGACGTGGCGATCCGCGAGGCCTACGGGCGCGCCTGACCCGGCGTTGCCGCCGCCGGACGGATTGAACCCGCCGGACAGATTGCTAGAGTGCCCTCCGACGCCCCTCGGAGGGCTTTCCTTTTCCATCGGACGAAAGGCGGGATCATGGACGATCTGAAGACGCGGGGCATGGTGCTTCTGGGATGTGGCAAGATGGGCTCGGCGATGCTCCGCGGCTGGCTCGACGGCGGTCTGCCGCCCGCGTCGGTGACGGTGCTCGACCCTAACCCGTCGGACTGGCTCAAGGCGACCGGCGTGCGCCTCAACTCCGCGCTTCCCGACGCTCCGGCCATCGTGCTCATCGCGGTGAAACCGCAGATGATGGGCGACGCGCTTCCGGCGCTGAAGGCGCTCGGCGGCGGCGCGACCCTGTTTCTGACCGTGGCGGCGGGGATCTCCATCGCGACCTACGAGGAGATGCTCGGAGCCGACACCCCGATTGTGCGCGCCATGCCGAACACGCCGGCAGCGGTCGGGCGCGGGATCACGGGCATCGTCGGCAATGCGCGGGCGAGCGCTGCCGATCTCGATCTCGCCGAGGAGCTCCTGCGCGCGGTGGGGCAGGTGGTGCGGCTCGAGAGCGAGGCGCAGATCCGCCCGCTCACCGCGATCTCCGGCTGCGGTCCCGCCTATGTATTCCACCTGATCGAGGCGATGGCGGCGGCAGGCGAAAAGGCCGGCCTGCCCGCCGACATGGCGATGAAACTCGCAAAGGCGACGGTCGGCGGCGCCGGGCAGCTTGCGGAGACCTCGGACGAGGACCCGGCGCAATTGCGCATCAACGTCACCTCGCCGGGCGGCGTCACCGCCGAGGCGCTGCGCGTGCTGATGGACGAGGAAACCGGTCTGCCGCCCCTGATGGACCGCGCGGTTCAGGCGGCGATCAAGCGCGACGAGGACCTGGCGTGACGGATGAAATTTCCTTCGACGACTTCCTGAAGGTCGATGTGCGGGTGGGGACCGTCACCCGCGCCGAACCCTATCCGGAGGCGCGCAAGCCCGCGATCAAGCTCTGGATCGACTTCGGCCCGGAGATCGGGGAGAAACGCTCCTCCGCCCGGATCACCGCGCATTACACGCCCGAAACGCTCGTCGGGCAACAGGTCATGGCGGTGGTGAACTTCCCGCCGCGCCAGATCGGCCGCTTCATGTCCGAGGTGCTGGTCCTGGGCCTTCCCGATGCCGGTGGCGAGGTGGTGCTCGCGCGCCCCGACCGCCCGGTGCCGGTGGGCGGGCGGCTCCACTGAGTTTCCTTTGCTGTGAAAATACTCACGCGGGGCGGTCCCCCACCGCCTCGCGCCAATGCTTCCGGCAGAGCGAGACGTAGCGTTCGTTGCCGCCGATCTCGACCTGCGCGCCCTCGGTCAGCACACGCCCGTCCTCGGCCATGCGCACGACCATCGTCGCCTTCTTGCCGCAATGGCAGATCGTGCGGATCTCCCGCATCTCGTCGGCCAGCGCCAGCAGGGCGGCCGAACCGGGAAAGAGATGACCCCGGAAATCCACCCGCAGCCCGTAGCACATGACCGGCACCTTCAGGTCATCGACCACGCGGGCCAGTTGCCAGACCTGCGCGCGGCTCAGGAACTGCGCCTCGTCGATGAAGATGCACGCAACGTCATTTCGGGCGATCCGGGCGGCGATCTTGGCGAAAAGATCCTCTCCCTCCGCGAAGGTGTCCGCCACCTCCCCGATGCCGATCCGGCTCGCGATCCGCCCCTCGCCGGCGCGGTCGTCGAGGCGCGCGGTGATGAGATAGGTCTCCATCCCGCGTTCGCGATAGTTGTAGGATGCCTGAAGCAGCAGGGTCGATTTCCCCGCGTTCATGGTCGAATACTGGAAGTAGAGCTTTGCCATGCGGAGGCTTTGCCAGAAGGCCCGCCGCAGGATCAAGACGCCTTCGCCGGGCAGGTGCGAAAAACCGCAGATCGCGTCCCCGGTTGACGGGTGGGAGCCGAAAGATCCTGCATCCGCGAGCCGGGCCCGACGTTGTCCGTTTCGGGACATTGGGGATGAGGGTGCCGGGACCCTTCGGATCGTCGGCGTGCAGTTTCTTCCGTTCCGGCTCCCACCCGAACCGATGTGCCAGGACATCGGATCCTCGTCACGCCTGCAACGGCAGGTAGACACTTGTATGTCATGTGCTATTCAGGGCAGTAATGGGAAAGAATGCGGCACATTCCCCCGGATGTGTCGCCATGAGCAACAGAGATACGCAGAATGACCTCTGCCGGAAATTATTTGAAGAAGCATACCGAGGCTCTGGTCAAGGATGTCGGCCTCGAGGCGGCCTGCGCCCTCACCGGAAAATCGAAGGCCACGCTGGGGCGGTATTATTCGACGGCGGAGGAACATGCCGACCGTTACATGCCCGTGGATGCCGTGGCGCAGATCGAGGCGGCGGCGAGCTATCCGCATGTCACCTCCGCGCTGGCCGAGCTCAAGGGAATCGCGCTCTCCTACGATGCCGCGCGCAACCGGCCTCCCGCACAGGGCGGGGTGAATTCCGACGTCGTGGCGCTGTCCCAGCGTTTCGCCATGCTGATGGCCGAATATTCCGACGCGATCGGCGACGGCATCATCACCATCACCGAGGCCAAGCGTCTGTTGCGCGAAACGCTCGAACTGCAACAGGTGCTCATCATCATGAAGCTGCATCTGGAGCAGGAGGCGACCTGAGCCTCCCCGCCTGCGCGACAGGAAGGGACATGGAAAAGGCGACCCGCGGGGGTCGCCTTTGTTCGTTTACGCCTCGACCTTGCGGCGGGGACGGCGGGCCTTGGCCCTGCCGCGGTTCTGGCCCTGACCCTGACCCTGGCCTGCTCCCGCCTTCGCCGCGCCGGGACGGCCGCCGCCACCACCGCCACGGCGGCGTCCGCCGCCCTGCGGTTTCGGCTTCGGTTCGGCGCGCACGTCATCGGCCGCCCAGGAGGCGGGGGTGGCGATCGGGATGCGCAGTTTCATCACCTTCTCGATCGCGCGGAACTCGTCGAGCTCGGTCGGCGCGCAGAAGGCCACGGCCTTCCCGTCCCGCCCGGCGCGCGCGGTGCGGCCGATCCGGTGCACGAAATTCTCCGGCACGTTCGGCAGCTCGAAGTTGTAGACATGGCGCACGAGCGGAATGTCGATCCCCCGCGCGGCCACGTCGGTCGCGACCATCACGTCGATCTGGCCTTCGCGCGCCGCCTTGATCGTGCGCTCGCGCTGGCCCTGCGACTTGTTGCCGTGGATCGAACCGGACTTGAACCCGTCGCGTTCGAGCTGGCGCGACAGCCGCTCGGCCCCGTGCTTGGTGCGCGCGAAGACCAGCGCCAGCTCGCCCGGATGCTCGGAGAGCAGATCCTTGAGCTTCGTGACCTTCTCGGGCTGCGGCAGGAAGTGGACCTCCTGCTCGATCTTGTCGGCGGCCTTACCCGGAGGCGAGACCTCGATGCGCACGGGCGAGGAGAGGTAGCTCTGCGCGATCTCGTTCATCTGCTTGTTCATCGTCGCCGAGAACAGCATCGTCTGGCGCTCCTTCGCGAGCATCGGGACGAGCCGGCGCAGGGCATGGATGAAGCCCATGTCGAGCATCTGGTCGGCCTCGTCGAGCACGAGGAAGGTCGTCTCGTCGAGCCGCACCGCCTTGCGGTCGATGAGGTCGATGAGACGGCCCGGCGTCGCCACGAGAATGTCCGTGCCGCGCTCGAGCCGGTTCACCTGCGCGTTGATCGACACGCCGCCGACCACGCGGTTGAGTTTCAGGTGGCTGCCCTTGATGAAGGGGAAGAGCCCGTCGGCGATCTGGTTCACCAGTTCGCGGGTCGGGGCGAGGATGAGCGCGCGCACGGTCTTCGGCGCGGGCTTGGACCCGTCGGTCAGCGCCATGTGCAGGAGCGGCAGGCCGAAGGCGAGCGTCTTGCCGGTGCCGGTCTGGGCAAGGCCCATCACGTCGCGGCCGTTCATCACCTCGGGGATGGCGCGGGCCTGGATGGGGGTGGGCGTGTCGAGGCCAAGCTCATCGAGCACGGAGAGAAGCTTCGGCTTGAGGCCGAGCATGGTAAAATCAGTCATGTATATCCTTTGGTGGGCGGACCCACACGCGGCTCGCGCCCGGTTCGGGGCGCGCATCATTGGTCGCGGAAAAGGTCTCCGGAAAGGGCCACATGCCCGCCCCGTCTTTCCGCCGGACCCCTGCGTGATGTTGGGAACCTCTGGGCGTGTGCCGCCCGTCATCTCGCACCTGCGGCGCTTCAGCGAAGCGCGGCTGCTCACGCGGCAGCATGGGGTGCGGATAGATGTCAGATGGAGGACGCGCGGCGATAAGTCAAGGGATTTGAGGTTGATCTTCGTCGAGAGCGGAAAGAAATGTCCATGATCGAGAGCAGGAGGCCGAAGTCTTCCCCCGGATATTCCGGCTGTCAGTTGGTCTGCTTGATGACATCCAGATCCCGATGGAGGCGGCGAACGCCGCGGACAAAACCCGTGACGAGGACATCTTCGTTGCCGATCCCGCGCCTCGCGATATTTCTTTTCCGGTTCGCTGGCGCCGCGTGGGCAGGCAGAACGCAAAACGCCCCGCTGCGGCGCGGGGCGTTTCGGTTCGTGGACTTTCCGATGTGGCCGAGCCTCACCCCTCCTGAAGGCTCTGCACCTCGATCTCGCCCTCTTCGCGCGACTTGATCGCCATCGCCGCGGCGTGGCTGGCCGCGGCCGTGGTGAAATAGGGGATCTTGTCGTAGAGCGCGACGGAGCGGATCTCGCGCGAGTCCTCGACCGCCTGAGCGCCCTCGGTCGTGTTCAGCACCAGGGCGATCTCGCCGTCCTTCATCATGTCGACGATGTTCGGGCGGCCCTCGTAGACCTTGTTCACGATCTGGCTCCCGACGCCGTGTTCCTTGAGGAATTTCGCCGTGCCGCGGGTCGCGATGATCTCGAAGCCGAGATCGGAGAGCGTCCTGATCGCCTCCACCATCTTCGGTTTCTTGTCGTAATTCTTCACCGAGACAAACACCTTGCCCGACCGCGGCAGGTCCGATCCGGCGCCCATCTGCGACTTCAGGAAGGCGCGGGCAAAGCTCTTGTCGGCGCCCATGACCTCGCCCGTCGAGCGCATCTCCGGCCCGAGGATCGTATCGACGCCGGGGAAGCGGGCAAAGGGCAACACCGCCTCCTTCACCGCGAACCGGCCGGTTCCGGCGGGATCGACCAGGTCGAAGGCGTCGAGCTTCTCGCCCGCCATCAGCCGCGCGGCGATGGAGGCGATGGGGCTGTTCACCGCCTTGGCGACGAAGGGCACGGTGCGCGAGGCGCGCGGGTTGACCTCGATGAGGTAGATCACGTCGTCCTTGACCGCGTATTGCACGTTCATCAGGCCCACGACGTTGAGCGCGAGCGCGAGCGCCTCGGTCTGGCGCTTCAGCTCCTCGATGATTTCGGGCTTGAGCGAGTAGGGCGGCAGGGAACAGGCGCTGTCGCCGGAATGCACGCCCGCCTCCTCGATATGCTGCATGATGCCCGCGACATGGACCTTTTCCCCGTCGCAGAGCGCGTCCACGTCGATTTCCGTCGCGCCCGAAAGATAGCTGTCGAGCAGCACGGGGCTGTCGCCGGAGACCACGACGGCGTCGCGGATGTAGCGTTCGAGCCCTTCCATGTCGCGCACGATCTCCATCGCGCGGCCCCCCAGAACATAGGAGGGGCGGATGACGAGCGGAAAGCCGATGCCGGCGGCGATCTCGATGGCCTCGATGTCCGAATGGGCGATGCCGTTCTTCGGCTGCTTGAGATCGAGACGGTTCACGAGATCCTGGAAGCGTTCGCGGTCCTCTGCGAGGTCGATCGCATCGGGCGTGGTCCCGAGGATCGGGATGCCCTCCGCCTCGAGCGCGTTCGCGAGTTTCAGCGGCGTCTGTCCGCCGAACTGGACGATCACCCCGTGCAGCGTGCCGTTCGACTGCTCCACCCGCAGGATCTCCATGACGTGTTCGAAGGTCAGCGGCTCGAAATAGAGCCGGTCGGAGGTGTCGTAATCGGTCGACACGGTCTCCGGGTTGCAGTTGATCATGATCGTCTCGTAGCCCTGTTCGGTCAGCGAGAAACAGGCATGGCAGCAGCAGTAGTCGAACTCGATCCCTTGCCCGATCCGGTTCGGCCCGCCGCCGAGAATGACCACTTTCTTGCGATCCGAGGGCCGCGCCTCGCATTCCACGTCGCCCATCATCGGGGCCTCGTAGGTGGAATACATATAGGGGGTCTGGGCCTCGAATTCGGCGGCACAGGTGTCGATCCGCTTGAACACGGCGGTGACGCCGAGGTTGCGGCGCGCGCGGCGCACGTTGGCCTCGTCGCGGCCGGTGAGCTTGGCGAGCCGGGCATCGGTGAAGCCCATCATCTTCAGCCGGCGCAGCCCTTCCTCGGTCACCGGCAGGCCGGATTTGCGGATCTCGCATTCGGTGGCCATGATCTCCCGGATGCGGGCGAGGAACCAGGGATCGAAACTGTTGATCTCGTTGATCTCGTCATCGGTGAAACCGAAGCGCATCGCCTGCGCGATCACCCGCAGCCGGTCGGGCGTGGCGCGGGCGAGCTCGCGGGTCAGCGTCTTGTCGATCATCTGCTGGGCGGCCTCATCGGCGCCGAGGAAGATGCGCGGCAGCGTGTCCGCGGCCCCCTCCGCCTCGACGATCTGCGCGGGCTTCGGCATGTCGGGCAGATCGATCTCGTCGAACCCGGTCAGGCCCGACTCCATGGAGGCAAGCGCCTTCTGCATGGATTCGTGGAAGGTCCGGCCGATCGCCATCACCTCCCCCACCGATTTCATCGCGGTGGTGAGCTCCGGCTTGGAGCCGGGAAACTTCTCGAAGGCGAATTTCGGGATCTTCGTCACGACATAGTCGATGGTCGGCTCGAAACTGGCGGGCGTCACCTTGGTGATGTCGTTGTCGAGCTCGTCGAGCGTGTAGCCCACCGCGAGCTTCGCGGCGATCTTCGCGATGGGAAAGCCCGTGGCCTTCGAGGCGAGCGCCGAGGAGCGCGACACGCGCGGGTTCATCTCGATCACCACCATGCGCCCGTCCGCCGGGTTCACCGCCCATTGCACGTTCGAGCCGCCGGTCTCCACCCCGATCTCGCGCAGCACGTTGATCGAATGCGTGCGCATCAGCTGGTATTCCTTGTCGGTCAGCGTCAGCGCGGGGGCGACGGTGACCGAGTCGCCGGTGTGCACGCCCATCGGATCGACGTTCTCGATGGAACAGACGATGATCGCGTTGTCGGCGCGGTCGCGCACCACCTCCATCTCGTATTCCTTCCAGCCGAGAAGGCTCTCGTCCACGAGGATCTGCGCCACCGGCGAGGCCTCGAGCCCCGAGCGGCAGATCTTTTCGTAATCGTCGCGGTTGTAGGCCACGCCGCCGCCGGTGCCGCCGAGGGTGAAGGCCGGGCGGATGATCGCCGGCAGGCCGATATGCTCGAGCGCCTCCATCGCGATGGCCATGCCCGCGGCGATGTCGTAGGTGCCGTTCTCACGCTTCGGCGCGGCGACGATATCGGCCTTCGGGTTCTCGATGCCGAGGCGGTCCATCGCTTCGCGGAACAGCTTGCGGTCCTCGGCCATCTCGATGGCATCGCGTTTCGCGCCGATCAGCTCGACGCCGAATTTCCCGAGCACGCCGAGATCGTCGAGCTTGAGCGCGGTGTTCAGCCCGGTCTGCCCGCCCATCGTCGGCAAGAGCGCGTCGGGGCGCTCCTTCTCGATGATCTTCGCGACGACCTCGGGGGTGATCGGTTCGATATAGGTCGCATCGGCCATGCCCGGATCGGTCATGATCGTGGCGGGGTTCGAGTTCACGAGGATGACCCTGTAGCCCTCCTCCTTCAGCGCCTTGCAGGCCTGCGCGCCGGAATAGTCGAATTCGCACGCCTGCCCGATGATGATCGGCCCCGCCCCAATGATCATGATCGACGAAATATCGGTTCTCTTCGGCATGGCGGACCCCGGCAATGTTGTGAGCAGCGTGTCGCGCGGCTTCCGTGCAGGACCCGCGCAAATTGTCGTGGGTTATAGCCATGGGGCGGCGAGGTGCAAGACCCTGCGGCAGGGCTGTCGTCAGAAATTCATCTGGGCGAAGCGGCGCGGGATCCGGCGCGCGCCGGAAGCAGCACATGAAGCGTCAGTCCGAGCAGCATCAGTAGCGGAGGGATCTGGCTCACCATGAGGGGTTCGTTGAAGGGAATGAGCGCGCTGTAGAGCGGAAAGGAAAACAGGATCGCGAAAGCTGCGAGCCAGAGCCGGTCCGTGCGGCGCGCGCCGTCTTCGAAAAGGGCAGGGAGGAGCATCGTCGGGAGCACGAAATAATGTCCCCAGGACAGCGGCCCGAAGAGCGCGCCGAGCAGGGCGAGGGCGAGCCAGAGCCGGGGCCCGGTGAACCGGCGGGCCCGGAGGACGAGGCTGAGCAGACCGGCCGCGAACAGGAGCTTGGGCACGGTCTGCACCCAGGAAGGCGCATCGAGGATCGGATAGGCCATGGCGCGCCCGTCGGGGAGCGGCGTGCCCTGAAGAACCTGGGAGATCTGGTAAAGCAGGCTTTCGAGCGCGTAATTCACCTTTGTGTAGACGACCATCGCGTCGATCTCTGCCAGGCGGGCGAGCATGTCGCGATGTGCGTCGAGGCCGCCGAGCAGGAGGGACAGCGACAGAAGCGCGCCACCCGCGCACGCCATCGCCCCGGCCGCGCGCCAGTTGCGTGTGAGCAGGAAGACAAGGCCGAAGAGCGCGGGTTGAAGCTTGAGCGCGGCGGCGAGGGCGAGCAGGAGCCCCGCGGAGACGGGCCGGTCGCGCCGGGCGGCGAGCGCCGCCAGAAGCACGAGGAAGGTGACGGCGATCTGCGGCTGGTTCTGGATGATCGCGCCGAGGCTTGGTGCGGAGGTGAGCAACAGGAGAAATCCGATGGGCAGCCAGTGGCGCAGCGCCAGTCCCGCCGGCCGCGCGATCTGCCAGCCGATCCAGGGCATCGCGGCCAGCATCGCGAGATGGAGGATCAGGACGGTGTTGAAGAACGCCATCGGAGGGACGACCTCGGTCAGAGGCGCCAGAAGATGCGCCCAGAGCGGCGGGTAGAGATAAGGCAGGATCACCTTGTCGCCATGGCCGGTGCCCTCGGCAAGAGCGACCCAGGGCGCGGGTGTGCCGGGAGAAAAGAAATCCGGCGGCGCCGCATAGATCGCGCCGGGATTGCCCGTCGCAACGGATTTCGCGGCAAAATACACCGCGGAAAGATCCGCGGGCCAGCCGTTCCAGAACATCGTGGCGAAGACATGGACAAAGGCCGCGCCCAGTCCGATCCGGAGCGCCAGACCGGTCCGGTCCGAAGCGGGGCGGGGGCTGTCTGACAGATCGCTCATCTGGGGCGTCGGACTTGCTTTGCGGCGGCGCGCGGGCGGTCGGGGCGCACGCGCAGGGGAGAAATGGCGGGTCGGGACGCCCGAGCGGAGAGTGCCGGAGGATTTCGCCCGGCGCAACCCTTGCGCGCCCCGCCAAGGCTTGACTTTCCCGCCCCACAGGGGTGTATCAGCGCGAGCGTCACATGACAGAGCCGTCTCAGAACTCCGAAGGAAGTCCCCATGCATGTCTATCGCAGCCACACCTGCGCCGAACTGAACGCCTCCAACGTGGGCGAGACCGTCCGCCTGTCGGGCTGGGTGCACCGTATCCGTGACCATGGCGGCATTCTCTTTGTCGACCTGCGCGACCATTACGGGGTGACGCAGGTGCTCTGCGATCCGGACAGCCCCGTCTTCTCCGAGATGGAAAAGGTGCGTTCGGAATGGTGCATCCGCATCGACGGCGTGGTGAAGGCGCGGGATGCGGATCTGGTGAACCCGAAGCTGCCGACCGGCGAGATCGAGGTCTTCGTGCGGGATCTCGAGGTGCTGGGCGCGGCGAAGGAACTGCCGCTCATGGTCTTCGGCGATCAGGAATATCCCGAGGAGACGCGCCTGAGATACCGCTATCTCGACCTGCGCCGCGAGGTGATGCAGCGCAACATGATCCTGCGCTCGAACGTGGTCGCCGACCTGCGCAAGCGGATGTGGGCGAAGGGGTTCAACGAATTCCAGACGCCGATCATCACCGCCTCCTCCCCCGAGGGCGCGCGCGACTTCCTCGTGCCCTCGCGCCTGCATCCGGGCAAGTTCTACGCCCTGCCGCAGGCCCCGCAGCAGTTCAAGCAGCTCCTGATGGTCTCGGGCTTCGACAAGTATTTCCAGATCGCGCCGTGCTTCCGCGACGAGGATCCGCGCGCCGACCGCTCGCCCACGGATTTCTACCAGCTCGACATGGAGATGTCCTTCGTCACCCAGCAGGACATCTTCGACGTGATGGAGCCGGTGATCGCGGACATGTTCGATACCTTCGGGGAAGGGCGCAGGTCGAACCGCGACTGGCCGCAGATCTCCTACCGCGATGCGGCGCTCTGGTACGGCACCGACAAGCCCGACCTGCGCAACCCGATCCGGATGCAGGACGTCTCCGAACATTTCCGCGGCTCGGGTTTCGCGATCTTCGCCAAGCTCCTCGAACAGGAGGGCAACGAGGTCCGCGCCATTCCCGCGCCGAAAGGCGGCTCGCGCAAGTTCTGCGACCGGATGAACAAGTTCGCCCAGCAGGAGGGCCTGCCGGGGATGGGCTATATCTTCTGGCGGGAGGCCGGGGACGGCATGGAAGCCGCCGGTCCCCTCGCCAAGAACATCGGCCCCGAACGTACCGAGGCGATCCGCCAGCAGCTTGGGCTCGGCGTGGGCGACGCGGCCTTCTTCCTCGGCGGGCGTCCGAAGACTTTCGAACGTGTCGCCGGCAAGGCGCGCACGGTGATCTGGGAGGAGACGCCGAAAGATCCCGCCGACGAAAACTGGCGCGAGCAGTTCATGTTCGCCTGGATCGTGGATTTCCCGATCTACGAGCAGGACGAGGAAACCGGCCGGATCGACTTCGAACACAACCCCTTCTCCATGCCGCAGGGCGGGATGGAGGCGCTTGCGGGCGATCCGCTCGAGGTGCTGGGCAACCAGTACGACCTCGCCTGCAACGGCTATGAGCTGGTGTCCGGCGCGATCCGCAACCACCGCCCGGAGATCATGTTCAAGGCCTTCGAGATCGCGGGATACGACGAGGCCGAAGTGCGCAAGCGGTTCGGCGGTCTCGTCAACGCCTTCCAGTACGGCGCCCCGCCGCACGGCGGCTGTGCCCTCGGCATCGACCGCGCGGTGATGATCCTCGCCGGTGAGGAGAACATCCGCGAGGTGATGCTCTTCCCGATGAACCAGCGGGCCGAGGATCTGATGATGGGCGCGCCGTCCGAGCCCAGCAACGAACAGCTGCGCGAGCTGAGCCTGCGCATCCTCCCGCAGGAGGGCTGAGCCCCGCCCGGACCGGCGGCCGGCGCGGAAGGGCAGCCTCCCGCGCCTTTTTCATGCGCGCGGAAAGGAACATCCCCACCGACGCGGGGAGGGGGCGTTCCCCCGCCTCTTGCCGCCCTTTGCGGTGCGCCGGATTTTCCTGCACACCGGCCATCCCGGACGGCAGGTCGTCCCCGCGGACTGCCGTGTCCCGCGCAGCAGGGCGCGTCAGTCCTCCAGGTGATCCTCCCGCTTCCTGTCGACGAGCGTCCTCTCCTTCTCCTTGCGGTCGAGGAATTTCCGGCCGTAGGCGTCGTTCTCCTCCTCGCCCACCACGTCCTTCGCGCGGGCGAAGACTTCGTCTTCCTCCTCGTCCATATGGTGCTCGTAGTCGTGCCTGAGTTGTTTGAACTTCCTCAGCCAGGCGGGAGAGGACATGTCCATCCCGTCGAGCTCCTCCATGAGATCGTCCATCCCGGCATGTTCCTCGACCGAATGGCGGGCGGCGTCCTGCCCCCATGTTTCCGACATGAGCCGGGAATAGAATTCCTCCTCCTCCGCGGCGGCATGGCTTTTGACGTCGTAGAAGAACTCGTGCCACGCCTTGCGGCGGGCCTCGCTGTCGCCCTCTGTCCCGGCGATGGTGGCAAGCAGCTCGCGATGGCTGTCATGGTCGGCCTTGATGGCGTCGTAGATGCTTGGCATTGGACCTTCTCACTCTTGAAAAACTTGTCTGGACAACGCCTTGGCGCCTCCGGCGGTTCCACGGGACGCTCCCTCAGACGACCTTTCGCGGCTCGATCCGGCCATGGACCAGCCCCGCGATCCGGGCGATCTCCGGCCCGTAGGGCAGGCCCGCCTGCCGCAGCCCTGCGAGGCGGCGGGCGGCATCCTCCATCTCCCCGTCTCCGGCGGTGCGGGCGACGCCCGAGAGGAACTGCGCGATATAGTCGAGCATCCCCTCGCCGGTCTCCGTCGTGAGCAGGTCCGCGACATGCACGAAATCGTCCTGGAGCGCGATCGGGTCGGGGGAGACGCGGTCCTCGGCCCCCGCCCGCAGCCCGCGGGGCCGGGCCTCGGGCGGAAGGGCGCCCAACACGGCCGCCTGGAATGTCCCGAGCGAGGAAATCGGCTTCCCGATGAAACCGTCGGCGCCGGCCTCCCGCGCCAGGCTCTCCGCGCCGCTGTCGCCGGACATGCCGAGCAGCACGTCGACCCGCGGCCGCGCGGCGTCCAGCTCCCCGATCAGCTCCGCGCCCGACCCGTCGGGAAGGCCGAGATCCACGATCACCACGTTCGGGCGATAGACGCGCAGGTGCTTTCGCGCCGCCGCGAGACTGTCGGCCCGGCGGATGCGCGCGCCTGAACGCAGACACAGAAGGCGCATCGCCTCCGAGGCGAAGCGGCTGTCCTCCACCAGGAGGACGGTCAGGCCCAGGAGCGGGCGGTCGGGCGTCGGCGCGGCGAGAAGGCTTTCGAAACTGTCGGTCATGGTCATGGCTCCGTCCAATGCGACTCGGATTTAACCCCGACTCCGGTGAAGGAGCCGTTAACCCGCCGCGCGCAAAACCCGCGGTTGGCGCTAACGGCCCTTGCGGCACCCTCCCGCGCACGCGATAAGCCGGGCGGAACAGCCTGACAACGGAGGATCGGATGATCGGACGCCTGAACCATGTCGCCATTGCCGTGCCGGATCTGGAGGCGGCCTCGGCGCAATACGCCAACACCCTCGGCGCAAAGGTGAACCCGCCGCAGGACGAGCCCGACCACGGGGTGACCGTCGTCTTCATCGAACTGCCGAACACCAAGATCGAACTGCTTCACCCGCTGGGTGACAATTCCCCGATCAGCGGCTATCTTGAAAAGAACCCCGCCGGCGGCATCCACCACATCTGCTACGAGGTGGAGGACATCCTCGCCGCGCGCGACCGTCTGAAGGCCGAGGGCGCGCGCGTGCTGGGCGACGGCGAGCCGAAGACCGGCGCGCATGGCAAGCCGGTGCTGTTCCTGCACCCGAAGGATTTCAACGGCTGCCTGATCGAACTCGAACAGGTCTGAACGACCCACAGAAGGAAGCGCCGCCATGGCCATCACCTCCGCTTTCGTCCTCTATGCCGTGACATGGTTCCTGACCATGTTCATCGCCCTTCCGATCGGGCTGAAGACCCAGGGCGACATGGGACAGAAGGTCGAGGGCACCCATGACGGCGCCCCGGCCAACTACAACCCGAAGCGAAAGGCGCTCTGGGTGACGGTGGTCGCGACGGTGATCTGGGCCGGGCTCGTGACCTTCGTGCTGACGACCGATCTCACCTGGCGCGATCTCGACTGGACGGCGAAACTCCCGCCCGTCTCCGGCTCCTGAGCTTTTTGCTGCCCGAAATACTCACGGCGCGGCTCTGCCGCCCTCGAGCCGCATGAACAGATGCGTGAAGGTGGCCGCCCCGAGCACCGGGATCAGCAGGTTCACGACCGGGATGGAGAGCGGCACCGCCATCAGCGCCCCGGCGAGCCAGATCTTCGGCATGTGCCGGGCCCGCGCCGCCTTCGCGCCCTCCCGCCCGAGGCGCCGCATCGCGACGAGCTGGAAATATTCCCGCCCGAGCAGGAAGCCGTTGAGCGCCCAGAAGATCACCGGGGCTGCGACGTTGAGGAGGAGATAGAGCACCAGCGCCACGAGATTGGCCGCGACGATCACGCCGAGGAACCCGAGGCTGTCCATCGTGATGTCCCAGAGCGTCTGGCGCGGCACCTCGGGAAGGCCGGGGTAGTACCGGTCCTCGACGGCTTCGGCCACCTCCTCGAGGAAGAGGCCGGTAAAGGCGGAGGCGACCGGCACCATGAGGAAGACCGACAGCAGGATCATGAAGAAGAACGATCCGATCGAGAGCGCGTTGTCGACCCAGGCGACCTCGCCGATCAGCGGCAGGGTGAAGGTGTCGGGCACGAAGGCGCCGATGATCCAGACGAAGGCGAGGTAGACCGCGACGAGGAGGGCGAGCGTCAGGCCGATCCCCTTGGCGAGCACCGCCTGGAACCGCCTGTCGCCCATCTGCGCGAGCGCCTTCGCGAAATCGGAGACCATCAGGCGTCCACCCAGCTCGTGATCGCGGCGATGTCCGGGCGCGGGCGTTCCGGCGGGGCGAGCCTCTCCGTGCCGATATGGACGAAGCCGACGACGCTCTCATGCGGCGCGAGGCCGAGCTCCGCGGCGCAGAATTCCGCATCGTGCGAGGCCCAGCCCGAGAGCCAGTTCGCCCCCCAGCCCGCGGCCAGCGCCGCGTTCAGCAGCGACAGGCACACCGCCCCCGCGGAATAGCGCTGTTCGATCTCGGGCACCTTGTCGCTGTCCTTCGGCGCGTAGACCACCGCGATGGCGAGGTCGGCATCGGCATATTGGCGACGCAGCTTCTCGATCTTCTCTTCGGCGATCCCGCGCGCCTCGCCGAGCGGGACGACGCGGTCGGCAAGCCGTGCCAGGGCGGCCTTCCCGAAGACGATGAAGCGCCAGGGCTCGAGCTTGCCGTGATCGGGCGTGCGCGCGGCGGCGGTCAGCAGGAGCTCGATCTCCGCGCGCTCCGGCACGGGGGTGGTGAGCGTCTTCGCGGGCCGGGACCGGCGGGTGAGCAGGAAATCGAGGGCGGCTTGGTTCTTTTCAGGCATCGGGATGGGCCCTTTCTGGTGCAGTCGTCTTCCATGTCGGCGTTTTTGCGCGCAACTTCAACCGCCTTCGGGTAAGGAGACGGATATGGACAAGGCAGAACTGAGAACGCGGCTGGAGGCCGCCGTGGAGGACGGGCACCTTGCGGTCCGGGTGACGCCGAAGGCGTCGCGCAACGCGGTCACCGTCGAGGACGGTCAGGTGCGGGTCTATGTGACCACCGTGCCCGAGGCCGGGCGCGCGACGCGGGACGTGGTGAAACTTCTGGCCAAGGCGCTGGGCGTGGCGAAGATCAGGCTCACCCTAGTCCGGGGCGAAACCGCGCGCGACAAGCTGTTCCGCCTCGACCGGGATGCTTGATCCCACGCGGCGGCAGGGGTAGAAGGCGCGCTTCCGCCACCAGGGGAGCGCGTCATGGGACTGACCATCGGCATAGATTTCGGCACGTCGAATTCCGCCGTCGGGCTGGCGGTCGGGGGCCGGCCCTGGCTCGTGGAGCTCGAGGACGGGGCGCGCACGCTGCCCTCGGCGGTGTTCTTCGACACCCGCGGCCGGATGCGGCTCGGCGCGGCGGCGAACCGGGCGCTGATCGACGGGGAGGAGGGGCGCTACATGCGGGCGCTCAAATCCGTGCTCGGCACTCCGCTCCTGCGCGAGGAACGCGCGGTCGGCGGCAGGCGCCAGAGCCTCCTCGACGTGATCGCGGGCTTCCTCGCGGAGCTGAAGGCCCGCACCGAGGCGCAGACGCGCCAGCCGGTGACGGGCGTGGTCTCCGGCCGTCCGGTGCATTTCCATTCGCGCGACGCGGGGATGGACGCGCAGGCGGAGCGTGACCTGCATGAGGCCTACACGCGCGCGGGGTTCGAGACGATCCGTTTCCTTCCCGAACCCGAGGCCGCGGCCCTCGCCGCCGAGGACCTCGCACCGGGAGAGACCGGCCTCGTCGTCGACATCGGCGGCGGCACCTCGGATTTCACGCTGTTCCGCAAGGCGGCGGGGCGGGCCGAGATCCTGGGCTCCCACGGGATCCGGCTCGGCGGGACGCATTTCGACCGCAGCCTGAGCCTCGCGCATGCGATGCCGCTGTTCGGCGCGGGGACGGAGGTCAACCGCAGCCTGGCGGAGGGGCGGCTTCCGGTGCCCGCGGCGCTGTTCAACGATCTTGCGAGCTGGCAGAAGATCCCGTTCCTCTACACCCGCGACACGCTGGCGCTGGCGCGCGATCTCGAACGGCATGCGGTCGAGCGGGAGAAGCTGTCGCGGCTCGTGGAGGTGATCGAGGCGGAGCTCGGCCATGACGTTGCCTTCGCCGTGGAGGCGGCGAAGATCGCGGCCAACGGCGGGGCGGCGGCGGCGATCGACCTGTCGCTCGTGGAACGCGGCCTCGCCGCGCCGCTCGCCCCCGCCGATCTCGCCCGCGACCTCGCGGGCTTCCGCGCCGAGCTGACGGAGGCGGTCGGGGACACGCTCGCGCGGGCGGACCTGCGTCCCGAAGCGATTGGCGCGGTGGTCTATGTCGGCGGCTCGAGCCTGATGCGCGTCGTCTCCGACGCGGTGGAGGCGGTCCTGCCCGAGGCGCGCGCGATCCGGGGCGAGGCGTTCACCGCCGTGGTCGACGGGCTCGCGCTGGCAAGCGCCGACGCCTAGAGCGGGACCACCTCGCATCCGGGCAGCAGGCGCGCGACATCCTCGGCGGTGCAGAGCTGCGTTCCGGCCGTCAGAACGGCGGCGGAGGCGGCGGCGGTGCCGTAGCAGAGCGCGTCGTGCAGGCTGTCGCCGCGCGAAAGGGCGATGCAGAAGGCGCCGACGAAACTGTCGCCCGCCCCCACGGCGGAGACGACCTCCTCCGGCCGGATCGGGCGGCAGGCGTGCCAGCGCCCCTCCGCGGTCGCGAGGGTCGAACCGTCCGCACCGCGGGCGACGATGACATTCCGCGCCACCCCCCCGGCGACGAGGCCGGAGGCGAAATCGGCCGTGTCGGCGCGCGTCGGAAGCGGCCGGCCGGCCAGATCCTCGGCCTCCACATCGTCCATGCGCAGCACGAAGGGATTGGCGGGATGCCGCGCCAGCTCGTGCAGCGGCTTGCCCGAGGTGTCGAGGAAAAGCTGGACGCCCGCCGCCTCCAGAAGGCGCGACAGGCGCGCGGGGTAGTCGAGCGGCACGCCGGGCGGCTGCGAGCCCGACAGCACGACGATCCCGCCCTCCGGCGCGGCCTGCCGGATCGCGGTGAGGGAGGTGTCGACCATCTCGTCGCTCCAGGAGGGGCCGGGCATGACGAAGCGGTATTGCTCCCCGGTCGCCTCGCTGGTCACGGCGATGCTTTGCCGCGTGTCGCCGGTGACGGAAAAGGCGGTGAAGCGGACCCCTTCCTTCGCCAGCAGCCTGAGCAGCAGCGCGCCGGTCTCCCCGCCGACGGCGGTGAAGGCGGTGCTGTGCCCGCCGAGGAAACGGATCGCGCGGGAGACGTTGATCCCGCCGCCGCCCGGATCCGCGAGCGGTGTCGTGCAGCGAAGTTTCGGACCGGCGGAGACTTCGGGCGTGGAGGTGGACAGGTCCACCGTCGGGTTGAGCGTGATCGTCAGGATCTCAGCCATGGGGGCCTCTGCAAAGGACTGTGGGAGCCGGGCGGCGCGGCCGCTGCGTGGGTCGGGGCGGCGGGAGCTGCCTCGGGCGGGCCGGCGCGCGGGGAGGGTCGGGCGGTGTTGGGGCCATCCTAACCGCTCGGACGGGAAACGAAACGGGCCGCGACGGAAAATCCGCGGCCCGCAGTTTCGGAAGGGTCCGGCCTCAACGTTCGATCATCATCTGGTAGGAGGCGGGAACATAGGTATAGCCGTCGTCCCTCGCGGCGACATATCCGAGCGCCGGGAAGGGCATGTGGTAGCCGATGAAGGGCACGCGGTCGGCCGCGAGCATGTCGAGAAGGCGGCGGCGCGTCTCCGCGGCCTGCGCCTTGTCCGCGTCATAGGCCACCTCCCAGTCTGGATGGGCGAGCGACCAGACGTAGTGATTGGCGAAATCCGCGCCGAGCAGGAGCCGCTCGCCCTCGCTCTCGATATGGAAGGCCATATGTCCCGGCGTATGTCCGAAGGCCGCCATGGCGGTGATGCCCGGCACCACCTCGCCCCCGTCCTCCACGAGGTCGAACTCCTCCCGCAGCGGCCGGATCTTTGCCTCGAAATTCTCGTCGCCCGTGGAGTCCCAATGGTTCATCTCGGCCGAGCCGGTGGTGTAGGCGGCATTGGCGAAGGTCGGCACCTCGCTGTAGAGCCCGCCGATATGGTCGCCGTGCATGTGGGTGATCACCACGCGGTCCACCCGCGCCTCGGAATAGCCCGCCGCGTCGAGGGCCGCGGTGATGCCCGCCGGATCGTTGCCGGTGTCAAACAGGATCAGCTCGTTGCCGGTGTTCACGAGCGTCGGCGTGAAGAAGAACTGCGCCGCGTCGGCGGGGATGAAATTCGCCTCGGAGACCTCGGCGAATTCCTCGTCGGAGACATTGAGCCCGAAGATTTCATGCGGGTTCGGCACGGTGCGCGTGCCCGAGAGCAGCGTCGTGACCTCGAAACTGCCGAGCAGGAAGCGCCGGTAGGGCGGCAGGGCGGCGCCCAGCATGGGCGAGACCGCGCCCGCTCCGAAGGGCAGGGCGGAGGCCAGCGGCAGGGCGGCGGCGCCGGTCAGGAGATGGCGGCGCGAAACATAGGGGCTGTCGGTCATGTGCGTCCTCCCGGAGAAATGCAGCGTGGATGAAGGGCTTCTGCCGGGAAGGATAGCACAGGTTTCGCCGCCTTCGACGCGCGATCACGCGCTCGTGAGCGCAAGGGGCGCGGCGGGTCAGTCGTATTCCCACCATTTGTCGATCGTGGCGATGTCCTCGTCCGACCAGCCGAAATGATGCGCGAGCTCGTGCACGGTGACATGGGCCACGATCTGTTCGAGCGTGACATCCCCCCGCGCCACCCATTCGTCGAGGATCGGACGGCGGAAAAGCCAGATCGTGTCGGGCGACATCGGCTGATCCATCGAGGATTTCTCCGTCAGGGGGATGCCGGTATAGAGCCCGGTGAGTTCGAAGGGATCGTCGATCCCGATCTCCGCCAGAAGGTCGTCGGGTGCGAAATCCATCACCGCGAGCGAGACCTGTGTCGCCAGCACCTTGAAGGCGGGCGGCAGCTCCGCCATGGTCGCGCGGGCGATCTCCTCGATCAGGTCGAGATCGGGGGCGGTGGCCTCGAGAAGCGGCTCTGTCATGGCGGGTCTCCGGGTTGCGGGTGCCTCCCGATATGGACTCTTCATGCGCGATATGAAAGAGGAAGCGGCAACAGGAGTTCGAAAATGATCGTCACACGTTTCGCCCCTTCTCCCACGGGCTTCATCCATATCGGCAACCTGCGCTCGGCGCTGTTCAACTACCTGCTGACGCGCAAGGCGGGCGGGCAGTTCATCCTGCGTCTCGACGATACCGATCAGGAACGCTCGAAACAGGAATATGCCGACGGCGTCCTCGAGGATCTCGAATGGCTCGGCTTCACCTGGGACCGGTTCGAGAAACAGTCCGACCGGATCGGCCGCTACGAGGAGGCGGCGCAGGAGCTGCGCGACAAGGGGCGGTTCTACGAGGCGTTCGAGACACCGACGGAGCTCGACCTGAAGCGCAAGAAACAGCTCAACATGGGCAAGCCGCCGGTCTACGACCGCGCCGCACTTGCGCTGTCGGAGGCCGAAAAGGACAGGCTGCGCGCGGAGCGGGGCAACGGTGTGTGGCGCTTCAAGCTCGACCAGGAGCGCATCGAATGGGAGGACGGCATCCTCGGCCCGATCTCCATCGACGCCGCCTCGGTTTCCGACCCGGTGCTGATCCGCGCGGACGGGCAGTTCCTTTATACGCTCGCGTCGGTCTGCGACGACATGGATTTCGGCGTGACCAACATCGTGCGCGGCTCGGACCACGTCACCAACACCGCGACCCAGATCCAGATCATCGCGGCGCTCGGCGGCACCCCGCCCGCCTTTGCGCATCACTCGCTCCTGACCGGACCGCAGGGGGAGGCGCTGTCCAAACGCCTCGGCACGCTCAGCCTGCGCGACCTGCGTGCGCAGGGGGTGGAGCCGATGGCGCTTTTGTCGCTGATGGCGCGGCTCGGCTCGTCGCAGCCGGTGGAGCTGCGCAGCTCCATGGACGAGCTGATCGAGGGGTTCGATCTGTCGCAATTCGGTGCCGCGCCGACGAAATTCGACAGTCAGGAACTGTTCGCGCTCACCGCACAGATCAACCACGCCCGCCCCTTCGCGGATGTCGCGGACGAGGTCGCGGCGCTTGGCGTGCCCGGCGAGATCGCGGAGCCGTTCTGGACCGTGGTGCGCGAGAACATCACGGTGACCGCCGACATGGCGGGCTGGTGGACGCTCTTCCGCGACGGCGCGACGCCGGTGGTGGCGGAGGAGGACCGGACCTTTGTCGAGGAGGCCTTCGCGCTGCTGCCCGAGCCGCCCTATACCGCGGAGACGTGGAAGGACTGGACGGCCGCCGTGAAGGAGGCGACCGGGCGCAAGGGCAAGGGCCTGTTCATGCCGCTGCGCAAGGCCGTCACCGGCATGGAGCGCGGGCCGGACATGGCCGACGTCATGCCGCTGTTGCAGACGAAGCCGGTGCTCTGAGCGCCCTTCGAAGATCACGAATGGCCCCCTCGGCACCGAGGGGGCTTTTTCTTTGCCGGGGGCGGGGATAGGCTCGGAGTATTGCCGCAATCCTCCAAGGAGCCGTCGCCATGGCCCGTTTCCCCCTGTCCCGTCGCAAAGTCATTGCCTCCGGTCTCGCCCTCGCGGGCCTCTGGGCTGCGCCCGGCTTGCGGGCCGAGGCGCTGCCGGGCCTGCGCGTCTACAAGGATCCGACCTGCGGCTGCTGCGGCGCGTGGATCGAGGTCATGCGCGACGACGGCTTTCCGGTCGAACTGCGGGAGGTCGACACCATGGCCCTCGCGCGGCTCAAGGCCGAGCTCGGCATTCCCGAGGATCTCGCCTCCTGCCATACCGCCGTCATCGAGGGCTATGTGGTCGAAGGCCACGTCCCGCCCGCCGACCTGCGCCGCCTTCTGGCCGAGCGGCCGGAGGCGCTCGGGCTGAGCGTGCCGGGAATGCCCTATGGGGCGCCCGGCATGGGGCCGGAGAGCGAACGTGACGCCTATGACGTGTTGCTCATGACGCCCGGCGCGCCGGCGACGGTGTTTGCCCATTATGACGCCGCACCGCAATAAACTCCTGTCGAAACGTCGCAAATTTTCTGGACACGGTCCTTTCCTGCTTGCCCCGAATCCCGCTCCTGCGTATCACTCCGGCCAAATCGCGTGTCGGGAGAAGGGCTCGGGCCCTACCGAAGGAGCAACCGCCCCGGAAAACTCTCAGGTAAACGGACCTTCACGCGGTCAACACTCTGGAGAGAGAGGCGTTTCGCCTCCGCCGAAGGGATAACGATCTCAGGCGCAAGGGACAGAGGGGGCATCGGGCGAGGGCCATCACGGCCCCCTTGCCATGATGCCGGAGGTTTCCGATCATCCGGCCAACCCCGTGGGGCGGCGCAGGACGTGCGCCCGGAAAGGACGAGATGACCGACGCAGCCGCGCTCCGCCGCACGCCGCTTTACGATTTCCACCTGGCGCAGGGGGCGAAGATGGTGCCTTTCGCGGGCTACGGGATGCCGGTGCACTATCCGCTTGGCGTGATGAAGGAGCATCTGCACACCCGCGCCGCCGCCGGGCTGTTCGACGTGTCGCATATGGGCCAGGTCATGCTCACCTCCTCGCGCGGCGGGGAGGCGCTCGCGCTGGCGCTCGAGGGGTTGGTGCCGGTCGATGTGCTCGGCCTCGCGGAGGGGCGTCAGCGCTACGGGCTGTTCACCGACCCGTCCGGCGGCATCCTCGACGACCTGATGATCGCCAACACGGGCGAGGGTCTGTTCCTCGTGGTCAACGCCGCCTGCAAGGCCGCGGACATCGCCTATCTCGCCACACATCTGCCGGACCATGTGCGGGTGGAGGAGATCGCCGACCGCGCGCTCCTGGCGCTCCAGGGGCCGCAGGCGGAGCGGGCGCTCGCCCGCCTCGTGCCGGAGGTGGCCGGGATGCGGTTCATGGACAGCCTGCGCATCGCCGTGGACGGGGCGGAATGGTGGATTTCCCGCTCCGGCTATACCGGCGAGGACGGGTTCGAGATCTCGGTCCCCGCGACGATTGCCGAAGACGTCGCCGCACGTCTCGTGGCGATGGCGGAGGTCGCACCCGTCGGCCTCGGCGCACGCGACAGCCTCCGGCTCGAGGCGGGGCTGTGCCTCTACGGCCATGACATCGACCGGACCACCTCGCCCGTCGAGGCGGCGCTGGGCTGGGCGATCCAGAAGGTGCGCCGGGCGGGCGGCGCGCGCGAGGGCGGGTTTCCCGGCGCCGGACGCATCCTCGCCGAACTCGAGACGGGCGCCCCGCGCAGGCGCGTGGGCCTGTTGCCGCAGGGGCGCGCGCCCATGCGCGAGGGCACGCCGCTCTTCGCCACGGAAGAGGGCACCGACCGGATCGGCACGATCACCTCGGGCGGCTTCGGCCCCTCGGTGGAAGGGCCCGTCGCGATGGGCTATGTGCCGGATGCCCAGGCATCGCCCGGAACCGGGATCTTCGCGGAGCTTCGGGGCAGGCGACTGCCCGTGACGGTCGCGCCGATGCCGTTCCTCACCGCCAGCTACAAACGTTGACCACAGTTTCAGAGACCAAAAGGATCGTTTCATGGCCGCTGACATCAAATTCACCGAAGAACACGAATGGCTCCGCATCGAGGACGATCTCGTCGTCGTGGGCATCACCGAACACGCCGCCGAACAGCTCGGCGACGTGGTCTTCGTCGAACTGCCCGAGGAGGGCACGACGGTGTCCAAGGACGACGAGGTCGTGGTGATCGAGAGCGTGAAGGCCGCCTCCGACATTCTGGCGCCGCTCGACGGAGAGATCGTCGAGGTGAACGAGCCGCTGTCGGAAGACCCCGGCAAGGTGAACGAGGATCCCCTGGGGGATGCGTGGTTCTTCAAGATGAAGATCGAGGACATGTCCGAACTCGACGACTTCATGACGGAAGCCGAATACAAAGATTTCATCGGCTGAGGATCACGACGTGGCCTATACCCCTTCGAGCTACAACCCCTACGATTTCGCCAACCGCCGCCATATCGGCCCCTCTCCCGCCGAAATGGAGGAGATGCTGGCCGTGGTGGGTGCGCGTTCGCTCGACGCGCTGATCGACGAGACGGTGCCGATGGCGATCCGTCAGAACACGCCGCTCGACTGGGCGCCGATGACCGAACACGAGGTGCTGGGCCATATGCGCAGCGTGGGCCGGCGCAACCTCGTGATGACCTCGCTCATCGGGCAGGGGTTCTACGGCACGGCCACGCCGCCGGCGATCCAGCGCAACATCCTCGAAAACCCGGCATGGTACACGGCCTATACGCCCTACCAGCCGGAGATCGCGCAGGGGCGGCTCGAGGCGCTTCTGAATTTCCAGACCATGGTCAGCGACCTGACCGGCCTGCCTGTCGCCAATGCCTCGCTCCTCGACGAGGCGACCGCCTGCGCCGAGGCGATGACCATGGCGCAGCGGCTCGCGAAATCGAAGGCGGCGGCATTCTTCGTCGACGAGAACTGCCACCCGCAGAACATCGCGGTGATGCAGACGCGCGCCGCCCCGCTCGGCATCGAGATCGTGATCGGGGATCCGCGGGATCTCGACGCGGGAAAGGTCTTTGGCGCGATCTTCCAGTATCCGGGCACTTTCGGCCATGTGCGGGATGTCACGCCGCAGATCGCCGCGCTGCACGAGGCAAAGGCGGTCGCGGTCATGGCGACGGATCTCATGGCGCTCACCATGCTGAAGGAACCGGGCGCGATGGGGGCGGATATCGCGGTGGGGTCGGCACAGCGCTTCGGCGTGCCGATGGGCTTCGGCGGGCCGCATGCCGCCTTCATGTCCTGCCGCGACGAGATGAAGCGCGCGATGCCCGGCCGGATCGTCGGCGTCTCGGTCGATGCCGCCGGCAACCGGGCCTATCGCCTCAGCCTCCAGACCCGCGAACAGCATATCCGGCGCGAAAAGGCGACCTCGAACGTCTGCACCGCGCAGGCGCTGCTTGCCGTGATGGCCTCCTTCTACGCCGTATTCCACGGGCCGCAGGGGCTTCGCGCCATCGGGGAGCGGATCCATGCGAAGGCCGTGCATCTCGCGGCCGGGTTGCGGCAGGCGGGCTTCGCCGTCTCCCCGGAGGCCTTCTACGACACGATCACGGTCGAGGTGGGCGCGATGCAGGGCGTCATCCTGCGGTCGGCCCAGGCGGAGGGGATCAACCTGCGCAAGGTGGGGACGGACCGGATCGGCATCTCGCTCGACGAGATGGTGGACGACGGGACCGTCGCGAAGGTCTGGCGCGCCTTCGGCCATGAGGCGGAGGTGCCCGCGGGCTGGCCAGGCCTCGGCTTCCCCGAGGCGCTCGTGCGCCGGAGCGACTATCTCACGCACCCGATCTTCGGCATGAACCGCGCCGAGGGCGAGATGATGCGCTACATGCGCCGCCTTGCGGATCGCGACCTCGCCCTCGACCGCGCGATGATCCCGCTCGGTTCCTGCACGATGAAGCTCAACGCCGCGGTCGAGATGATGCCGATCACCTGGCCCGAGTTCAACGCGCTCCATCCCTACGCGCCCGAGGACCAGACCGCGGGCTATCGCGAGATGATCGACGACCTTGCCGCCAAGCTCTGCGAGATCACCGGCTATGACGCGATGTCGATGCAGCCGAATTCCGGCGCGCAGGGCGAATATGCCGGCCTCCTGACGATCAAGGCCTATCACCGGGCGAACGGGCAGGGCGGGCGCGACATCTGCCTCATCCCGACGAGCGCCCATGGCACCAACCCCGCCTCCGCGCAGATGTGCGGGATGAAAGTCGTGGTGGTCAGGTCCGCGCCCAACGGCGATATCGACCTCGACGATTTCCGCGCCAGGGCGGAGGCGGCGGGCGACCGGCTCGCGGCCTGCATGATCACCTATCCCTCGACGCATGGCGTCTTCGAGGAGACCGTGCGCGAGGTCTGCGAGATCACGCACAGGCATGGCGGTCAGGTCTATCTCGATGGCGCCAACCTCAATGCGCTCGTGGGGCTGGCGAAGCCCGGCGAGATCGGCTCGGACGTGAGCCACCTCAACCTGCACAAGACCTTCTGCATTCCCCACGGCGGCGGCGGTCCCGGCATGGGGCCGATCGGGGTGAAGGCGCATCTCGCGCGCTTCCTGCCGGGCAGCCCGCTGGGCGGCGAGGAGATGGGGCCGGTCTCGGCGGCGCGCTTCGGCTCGGCCTCCATCCTGCCGATTTCCTGGGCCTATTGCATGCTCATGGGCGGGCAGGGGATCACGCAGGCGACGAAGGTCGCGATCCTGAACGCCAACTATATCGCCGCGCGGCTGGGCGAGGCCTTCCCCGTGCTCTACAAGGGCCGCCAGGGCCGGGTGGCGCATGAATGCATCCTCGACCCGCGCGGCTTCGAGAAGACCACGGGCGTCACCGTCGACGATATCGCGAAACGGCTGATCGACAGCGGGTTCCACGCCCCGACCATGTCCTTCCCGGTGCCCGGCACGCTGATGATCGAACCGACCGAGAGCGAGACCAAGGCCGAGCTCGACCGCTTCTGCGAGGCGATGCTGTCGATCCGCGCGGAGATCGCGCAGATCGAGGCGGGCGAGCTGCCGCAGGACAGCAATCCGCTCAAGCATGCGCCGCATACGGTGGGCGATCTCGTGGCCGACTGGGACCGCCCCTATCCGCGCGAGCAGGGCTGTTTCCCGCCCGGCGCCTTCCGCACGGACAAATACTGGCCGCCGGTCGGTCGGGTGGACAACGCCTATGGCGACCGCAACCTCGTCTGCCTCTGCCCGCCGCCCGAACATTACGTCGAAGCGGCGGAATGACATGGCCGTCGCGGCCCTTGACCGGGTGGGGGCCGCGACACATGTATTCACGCAGATGAATGTCATGGGGAGGCCGGGATGGCCACGCTCGGAAAAGATGCGGTGAAACTCGCCTGCGCCACCTGCGGCCAGCTCAACCGCGTGCCCGTCGCGAAGCTCGGGGCGGGACCGAAATGCGGCACCTGCGGCGCGCCGCTGATGTCGGGAAAGGTGGCCGAACTCGACCCGAAGGCGCTGGCCGCGCTGTCGGCGAAGGACGATCTCCCGGTGATCGTCGACTTCTGGGCGCCCTGGTGCGGGCCCTGCCGGATGATGGCGCCGGATGTCGCGAAGGCCGCACAGGCGCTCAAGGGCCGGGCGCGGTTTGCGAAGATCAACACCGAGGAGTTTCCGCAGGTTTCCGCACGGAACAACATCCGCGGCATTCCCGCGCTGATCCTCTACCAGGCCGGGCGCGAGGTGGCGCGTCTGACCGGCGCGCGGGCGGCGGCGGATATCGTCGCCTTCGTCGAGCGGAACGGGAAATTGCCTGCCTGATTTTCCGGCCTGATTTTCCGCCGGTTTCCGGCCGGGGGGTGCTTGACATCCCCGCCCAAAAAGTCCAAATCAACGCCCAGCGTGGGGTTGTAGCTCAGTTGGGAGAGCGCGTCGTTCGCAATGACGAGGTCGTCGGTTCGATCCCGATCAACTCCACCAATAAAAACCGGCCGCCGATCAGGCGGCCGTTTTTTGTTGTCGAAGTCCGGCGTATGGAGACCGGCTGCGTTCCGCACCGAATCCCGGCCTGCGCGACAGACGCGCCGCGGCTGTGGCCTGGCACTCAGTAGTCGCGTTCGAAGAACACGCCGAGGCCGGTGTCGCCCTCCGAGGAGACGGACCCCTTCACCGTCACGTTCCGCGTCGCGTCGAGGTTGATGTTCACCTCGGATTCGCCGTTCTGGTCGATGGTGACATCGGTATAGATGTTGTCGGAAAGGTATTTCCCGAGCTTCACCGCGCTGCCGCCGTCTTCGGAGGTCTGGAAGTCGAGATCGTCGAGCCCGACGCTGTCGCGGATATTTCCGACCAGCCCGCCGCCGTTCCCGGTGAGCGTCGCCACGGCGGAGGCCATCTGGGCCGCCTGGAGCGGCGAGATCTGGTCGAGACCGCGCCCGAACAGGAGCTGGGAGAGGATTTCCTCTTCCGGCAGGCTGGGGGAGGAGGAGAGCGTCAGCTCCGGTGCGCTCACCCGGCCCTCCACCGCGAGCTGGACAACGATGTCATCCGTCGAGGTCTCAGCGAGCAGCCGCAGCGTCGGATCGAGCTCGCCCTGGAGGGTGAGCGCACCCTCCTGCATGTCGATCCTCTGGCCGAGCAGGGACAGGCGCCCGCGGATGAGCGTGAACTGTCCCACCGGCACGACGTCGGCGGTCGTGCCGCGCAGGCGCAGCTGCCCGCCCAGCTCGGCGTCGAGGCCGCGCCCGCGCACGAAGATCTGGTTCGGGGCGGAGATCGCGATGTCGAGCCCGTAGGCCGGCCCGCCGCCGCCGCCGGCGTCGTTCTCGCTTCCGAGGAGGCCGGCGCGGTCGCGCGTGGTTCTCTGCGCGGCGCTTTCCCCGACATGGGCGACGTCGGGAATGTCGCCCCCGCCGCCGAGGCCCGAGGGGTTCACCGAGATATTCGTCTCTCCCAGCGTCAGGGCGCCGGAGATCTGCGCGCCGCCGGTCAGCGGGCCGTCGATGGCCAGATCGCCGCTGACCGAGGTGCGGTAGAGCCGCGGGTCGCTCAGCACGAGGTCGCGCAGCCGGACCGCGAGATCGCCGGAGAAGGGCGCCGCGAGGCCGATCGTGCCGGAGGCGGTCATCGTGCCGCCACTGTCCGCCGCCGCCTCGAGATCGAGCCGGGCGCTCTGGCCGGAGAGGGTGACGGCGCCGCGGGGGATGGTGAGCGCGATCCCCGCGCCCGAGACCACGACCCGCGCGCCGGAGGTCTGGGCGGTGCCGGAGACCGAGGAGAGCGCGAGCGGGCCGTTCAGCCGCAGGTCGAAGGAGGCGTTGCCCTGCACGAGCGCGGCGCTGGTGAAACTGTTGGCGAGACCGAGCGGCGCATTGCCCGCGAGCGACAGATCGGCGCTCGAGGCGTCGGGCGCCACGCTGCCCGACAGCGTCGCGGTGGTGCCGCCGGGACCGGTGAGATCCGTTCGGGTCTGCCAGGGGGCGGAGCCGTCGGCGCGGGTGAGGCTGCCATCCACGGTGAGCGGGCCGGTGAGCGCCACGCCGAGGCGCGCGACATTGTCGAGACGGGCGGTCAGATCGAAATCGGCCGCCGCATCGGGGCGCATCTCTCCCGTGACGGAGGCCACGACGGCGCCGGTGTCGAGCGCCGCGGTGTCGATGCGGAGCACGCCGGTCTCGGGGTCGCGCCCGGCCTCGAGATCGAGCGACAGGGGCCCCGCAAGGAGCGTGTCGATCTGCGCGATCCCGGTGCGGATGTTGCGCCCGGTCGCGGTGACATCGACCAGGCTCAGATCCTGCGCCACGGTTCCGGTGACCGTGGCGGTGGCCGTGTTCGGGCCGGTGAGATCGACCGTCCCGGACCACGGATCCTCGGCCCGCGGTCGGGCGATGTCGGCGGCCACGGTCAGCGGGCCGCTGAGGCCAAGATCGAGGCGACCGACGTCGTCGAGCGAGGCCTCGAGCGTGAGCGCGCCGTCGTCCGAGGACAGCCGTCCCTCGGCATCGAGCGCGACCGCATTCGTGTCGAGCGAGAGCGCGCGCAGGGTGAGGCCGGTCTCGTCGCGCCGGGCGTCGAGCGAGACGGTGCTGGCCCCGGCGGTGAGCGCGTCGAGCTGGGCGATGCCGCTGTGCAGGTCGGTGCCGATCGCCTGCGCCTGGAGGTCGAAGAGGCCGCCGAGCGGGGCGACGCTGCCGGACGCGCGCAGCGACAGCGCGCCGGAAAGGTCGCGTCCCGCCAGCGTCGCGAAGCGGTCGAGGGAGGGCGTGTCGACACCGAGGCTGCCGGTGAATTCGAGCCCGCTCTCGAGACCGTCGAGCTCGCCCGTCGCGGTGACCGTGGTCGCGTCCGTGTCGAGCGTCAGCGCGTCGATGGAGAGCGGTTCGCCCTCGCGCCAGTCGAGCGCGCCGGTCAGCCGCGGGTTGGCGCCGATCGCCTCCTGGAGCCCCTGGTCCTCGGAGGCGAAGCCGGTCAGCGCTGCCTCGATCTGCGCGGTCACGCGGCCGAGCGCCGTGCCCGCCTCGCCGGTGTCCCGGCCGATGGTGCCGGTGGCCTCGATCTCGGCGGTGCCGATGTCCATCCCGGCCTGGGCGTAGCCGTCGGCGCGGACCGTCGCGGACCAGCTTTCGCCCTCCGCCGCGTCGTATCGCGCCGCGATCCGGGCGCTGTCGAGCTGGTGGCGCGCGGTGCCGAACGGCAGGAGCACCGGCGTTCCCGCCTCGCTCGTGATGGCGCCGGTGAGGTCGAAGGAGGAGGGAAGCCCGTCGGCGGCGATATAGGCCTCGCCCTCGAGCGAAAGCGCCTGGGTGGAGAGCGCGAAGCGGTCGAGATCGAAACGCCCGTCGGGATGGGAGGTGCCATGCGCCTCCAGCGTGCTCCGGGCGCCGAAGAACCGCGCGTAATCCGGGCTGAAGAAGGGCGTGAGATCCCCCGAGAGCGCCGCGTCGAAGACGCGCGGGGCGGGTGCCTCGGGATCGTCCGCATCGGCCTGCGCCTGGAGCGCGACCGTCCCGCTCACGCGGTCCTCGCCATCCGTGGCCAGCGCGATATCGGCGGAAAAATCGTCGAGCGGACCCGAACCCTGCGCGGTGAGCGCGAGAGCCGGCGTGCCGGGAAGGTTCGCCAGCGTGGAGACGATGCCGCCCTCCGCCTCGGTCAGCGACAGGTCGAGATCGAGCACCTCGGTCGCATTGTCATAGGCGACATCGACGGTAAAGGCACCCTCCGTCGCGTCGAGCCGGTTGATGTCGAGCTGGGTCTGGCCGGAACCGCCGGCCAGCTCCGCGCTGCCCGAGACGCTCAGCACCACGTCCTCGCCGAGCTTCAGCACCGGCGCACCGAGTTCCACGCGCTCGGCCTCCAGTGCCTCGATGCGCACCGAGACCGGCAGGTCGGGGAGCGAGAAGCCGGAGGCCTCCGGATCCGGCAGATCCTCGTTCATCGCCGCGGTGGGGAGGCGTTCGAGAATGATCTCGCGCGCCGCGATCCGCTCCACCTCGACCCGGCCACGCAGCAGGGCGCTGCGGCTCCAGTCGAGTTCGGCGTCGCGCAGGGTGAACCACACCCCCTCGTCATCGGCGATGGTCAGCTCGTCGAGCGTGGCGGTCGAGGAGAGCAGACCCTCGAAGCCTTCGATGCGGATGTCGCGTCCCGCCCCCGAGAGCTTGTCCTCGAGGAACCCGACGATGAGCGAGCGGTCGCGCGCCGTCTCCGACCCGTTGCCATCGTCCTGGGCGAGGGTGGCGAGCGGCACGACGGCCACGGCGGCTATGGGGAGGAGCTTTTTCAAAACGCCTGTCCGATCCCGATATAGAGTTGCACACCTTCGCCGGTATCGCCCGTGACCGGGCCGGCGACGTCGACGCGGATCGGGCCGAAGCCCGTGTCGTAGCGCAGGCCGAGCCCCGCGCCGGAATGCCATTCGGCCTGCTCGCCCGGCAGGGCGGTGGTGCCGATCCCGCCGATATCGTAGAAACCGACGAGGGAGAACGCGCCGCGCAGCTTCGCGCGCAATTCCGCGGAAACGCCGACGAAGCTCGATCCGCCGGTCCCCTCGTCGTCGCCGAGCTCGACATGGAGCGACTGGTAGGGCTGGCCGCGCACGGTGCCGCCACCGCCGGAATAGAACAGCAGGTCGGGCGGCACCTCGGTGTAATCCGCCCCCGTCACGGAACCGAGTTGCAGCCGCCCGGCGAGCGTGAAACGGTCGTCCGCCCCGAAGGAGAAATAGCCGCGCCCGTCCCCGAAGAGCCGCGCGCCCGTCTCCGATCCGCTCACGCCGATGAAGGGCATGATCTCTGCCTCGACATAGGTGCCGGACTTTGGGTTGAGCTTGTCGTCGCGCGTGTCGCGCGCACCTTCCATGGGCAGGATCACATGGTTGAACTCGCGATCGCCCAGGGCGTCGTCGACCTGGGAATAGCGATAGCCGACGCCGAAGGAAAAGCGCGAATTCGGGGAGGTCTCGACCTCCGCGCCCACGGTGAACTCGCCGGTGTCGGAGGTATAGTCCGGCTCGTCGAGATGCGCGATTTCCGCCGCGATCACCAGCGTCGTCTTGCGCGACACCGTCGCCGGGCGGCGGTAGGTCGTGCCAATCGAGTAGTCGGTGCCGGTCGTGCCGCCGATGCCGGAAATCGCCGCATCGAACCGCAGGCGGTCGGCATTGTTCGTCAGGTTGCGGTGCATCCAGTAGGCGGTGAGCGTGCCGCCCTCGAGCGAGGAAATCTCCGCGCCGAAGCCGAAGCGGCGGCGTTTCTCGTCGGTGAGCGTCGCGATGATGTCGATGGTGCCGTCGGGATTGACGGTTTCCGCCTCGCGCAGGGTGATCGAGCGGAAGGTGCCGGTATTCTGGAGCCGGCGCGTCACCAGGTCGAGCGCATCGGGGTCGAAGGCGCTGCCCGAGGGCAGGTTGGCGATGCGCAAGAGCCGGTCCTCGCGCACCGTCGTGTCGCCGCGGAACTGCATGTGCCCGAAGCGGAGCGCCGGGCCGGGGTCGATGGTGAGCTCGACATCGACGCGCCGCTGCGGATGGTTGGCGACGATGCTCTGGCCGGCCAGCTCCGCCTTGGCATGGGAGGCCTGCCGCCAGGCGTCGATGGCGACGTTCTTCGCTTCGCCGATCAGCGCGGATTTGGCGACCTCTCCGGGCGCGAAATCCTCCGGCAGCTCCGTGCCCGGCGCCAGCGGGGCGACGGTCGTCTCGCGGAACCGGAAGCGGGGGCCGGGCGCGACCGCGATGTCGACGCGGTTGACCGACGGCGGAAGGGAGATCAGCGGGATGTCCGCGCCTTCGCGCCCGTCCACCCGGATCGAGATCTCGGGCGCATAATAGCCGTTGCGGTACAGCACCCCAAGCAGCGCGCGGTAATCGGACTGGACCGCGGCAAAGATCTCGTCGGTCGTGGCCTCGTCATTGTCGGCGGCCTCCATCACGGCGGAGATCGCCTCGAGCGCGTCGCGCAGGTCGTCGTTCGCGGTGGTGTCGAGCTGGGCCTCGAAGGCCTGCGCCGACCCGGTCGAGAGGATCCAGGCAGCGGCGAGTATCGTTCTTTTGAGCACCTTCAGACTGTTCCGTTCTGTCAAATCGTTACAACAGCCCCCGCTGTCCTGTCCGCCGACTATGCGGTTTTCACAGCGTCCTGAAAAGGGGGCGCTCCGGGAATTTGCAAAATGGAAGGGGGACAGGCGGTTCGCCGCTCGTGCCCGCCGGACAGTTGACAGCGCGGCTTTCGCGCAGTAACGCGAGGCCGATGCAGGACGGATGTCCGATGCAGCGTGCCGCCCGCCGCGTGGCGTTGTCAGCTGACAATCGTGCGGGCCCTTTGGGATTGAGAGACCATGGCGGGGACCCTGTTTTCCTCGGGCGATCTGGCGGTGGACCGCCGGGCGTCCTTTGCCGAAACCCTGGCGCATCTGGGCGATCTGGCCGGAGCGATCGAGACGCTCTCGGGGGCGCTGTCGCTGGCGCCCTCCTGGGCTGCCGGGTGGTTCCGGCTCGGGGAATGGCTCGAGTCGGCCGGGGACACCGCGGCGGCCTGCGAGGCCTGGGACGAGGCGGTGCGGGCCGATCCCGCCGACGCGCTCGGCGCCGGGCTGAAACGCGATCTCGCGCGGCGGGTCCCGGTCGTGGAGGCGATGCCGCCGGCCTTCGTGGAACTGCTTTTCGACCAGTATGCGCCGAGATTCGAGCACTCCCTGCGGGACAAGCTCGCCTATCGCGGGCCGGAGGTGCTTCTGGACAGCCTGCGGCGCGCGGGGCGGACGCGGTTCGGATCCGTGCTCGATCTCGGCTGCGGCACCGGGCTTATGGGGGCGGCGATCCGGCCCTTCTGCGACCGGCTCTCGGGCTATGACCTCTCCGACGGCATGCTCGTGGAAGCGGAGCGGAAGGGCATCTACACCCTTCTGGAAAAGCGCGATATTTCCCGGCTCGAGGTCGGGGCGGAGCGCTACGACCTGATCCTCGCCGCCGATGTGTTCAACTATCTGGGCGCGCTCGAGCGGGTGGTGGCGTGGTGTGCGGGATCGCTCGCCGACGAGGGCGTCCTGGCCTTCACCGTGGAGGCGGGGGAGGTGCCGGTGCACCTGCGCGAGAGCCGTCGCTTCGCCCATTCCCGCGCCTATGTGGAGACGCTGCTCGCCGATGCGGGATTCGCCGCCGTGCAGGTCACGCCCTGCGTCCTGCGCGAGGAACGCGGCATGCCGGTGGAGGGGTTCGCCGTCGTGGCCGCCGGTCCCATCGCGCGGCTCGACCGGGAAGGGGACGGCGACGTGATGGCGCACGCCTGAGGGCGGGGCCGGGCCTTGGGGCAATGGAACCTGCGGCAACGGAAAACGCCCGCGGACATCCGCGGGCGTTCGGTGTTTCGACGTTCCGAAGGGTCGGAACTCAGGCGAGCGCGAGGTTCACGGCGCTTTCGCGGCCGTCACGGCCGGCTTCGATGTCGAAGGTGACCTTCGCGCCATCGGCCAGGCCGTTGAGGCCGGAACGCTCGACGGCGGAGATGTGGACGAACACGTCCTTGTTGCCGCCTTCGGGCTGGATGAAGCCGAAGCCTTTGGTGGAATTGAACCATTTCACGGTGCCAGTGGCCATCGTGTGTACTCCTGGGTCTATGCCGCTCGCGGAAGTGCAGCGGCCCGGCGTCGTCAGGGATCGTTTCGATGACTGTGGCCGGTGAAGGGGTACAGAAGGGTCGAAAGAAATAACGTAGCAACAGGATGTATATCAGGTTTTCGCCCCCCATGACAGCAAAATCGGCGGGGTGAGCGGAAAGGTGTCGGTGGGGGGAGCGACAGGAAAGACGAGCTTCAGTTTCCATTAAGGTCTGGCTGTTAAGGTCACGATGGTTTTCCCCGGAGACCGGCCATGCAGTTCACGCCCGCCCGACTCAGAACAGCCTTCGCGCCGTCTGTGGCTACAACCGGCAAGTCGCTCGATCTGGCGGCCATGAAGGCCGCGCAGGGGCAGACGGTGCATGCCGTGCACAGGGCCGAGCTCACGGCCCCGGCCGATCCGGGCGGCCGTGCCCTCCGGGAGGAGAAGGCGTTCGACCATCTCGTCCGCTGCGTATGGACCTCTACGTCAACGCGGAATACCTGGCGGAATACCTGAAGGTTACCTTCGGCATCGAAGGGCCGATTGTGGAGGAACTCGGCGGCAAGCTGGAAATCCGCGCCTTCGACATCGAATATGGCGGTGAAACCATCGCCCGCTCCGTCGGAGGCGGAAGCATCGCGCCCTGCCGTGCGGACGGCACCCTGGAACTGGACCGGCTGGGCTGAGCCACGCCGCGCACACCCCGGCCTGGTCAGTCTGGCGGTGTCACCGGACGCTTACGCGACAAAAGCGCCCAAGGGCGCTTTTGGACGTGGCTTCACCCGAAAAGGGAAACCCCGGATTTATCTGGAAAATTTCTTATACTTCAACCGCTTCGGCTCAAGCGCATCCGGCCCGAGCCGCCGTTTCTTGTCTTCCTCATAATCCTCGAAGTTGCCTTCGAACCATTCCACGTGGGCGTCGCCCTCAAAAGCGAGGATATGCGTGCAGATGCGGTCGAGGAAGAAACGGTCGTGGGAGATCACCACGGCGCAGCCGGCGAAGTCGGTCAGGGCGTCTTCCAGCGCGCGCAACGTTTCGACGTCCAGATCGTTGGTCGGTTCGTCGAGCAGCAACACGTTGCCGCCCGATTTCAACAGCCGCGCCATGTGCACACGGTTGCGTTCGCCGCCCGACAGCACGCCGACCTTCTTCTGCTGATCGCCGCCCTTGAAGTTGAAGGCGGAGCAATAGGCGCGGCCGTTCATTTCGGCATCCCCAAGCGCGATGACCTGTTGCCCGTCAGAGATGGCTTCGAACACGGTGGCGTTCGGGTCGAGATCGTCGCGGGACTGGTCGACATAGCTGAGTTTCACCGTGTCGCCGTATTCGACGGTCCCGGCGTCGGGCTCGAGCTGGCCGGTGAGCATGCGGAAAAGCGTCGATTTGCCGGCGCCGTTCGGACCGATGACGCCGACGATGCCGCCCGGCGGCAGGGAGAAATCGAGCCCTTCGATCAACTGCTTGTCGCCCATGTGTTTCGAGAGGCCATGCACCTCGATCACCTTGGCGCCGAGGCGCGGGCCGTTCGGGATGACGATCTGCGCGCGGGTGATCTTGTCGCGCTCGGATTGCGAGGCCAAATCGTTGTAGCGGTCGATCCGGGCCTTTTGCTTGGCCTGACGGGCTTTCTGACCCTGACGCATCCAGTCAAGCTCGCGTTCGAGGGTCTTCTGACGGGCCTTGTCTTCCCTGGCTTCCTGTTCGAGCCGCTTGGCCTTCTGTTCGAGCCAGGCGGAATAGTTGCCCTCGTAAGGAATGCCGCGGCCGCGGTCGAGCTCGAGAATCCAGCCGGTGATGTCATCGAGGAAATAGCGGTCGTGGGTGACGATCAGGATCGTGCCCTTGTACTCGATGAGGTGCTGTTGCAGCCAGGCGATGGTCTCGGCGTCGAGGTGGTTGGTCGGTTCGTCGAGCAGCAGCATGTCGGGCGCCTCGAGCAGCAGCTTGCAGAGCGCGACGCGGCGTTTCTCACCGCCCGAAAGCGTGGTGACATCGGCATCGTCGGGCGGGCAGCGCAGGGCCTCCATGGAGACGTCGATCTGACTGTCGAGATCCCAGAGGTTCTGGGCGTCGATCTCGTCCTGGAGCGTCGCCATCTCCTCGGCGGTCTCGTCCGAGTAGTTCATCGCGAGTTCGTTGTAACGGTCGAGGATCGCCTTTTTCTCCGCCACACCCAGCATGACGTTGCCGCGCACGTCCAGAGACGGGTCGAGCTCCGGCTCCTGCGGCAGGTAGCCGACCTTGGCCCCCTCGGCGGCCCAGGCCTCGCCCTGATAATCCTTGTCGATGCCGGCCATGATGCGCATGAGGGTGGATTTACCGGTGCCGTTGACACCGACCACCCCGATCTTGACGCCGGGGAGGAAAGAGAGGCGGATGTTCTCGAAGACCTTCTTGCCGCCGGGGTAGGTCTTGGACACGCCGTCCATGTGGTAGACGTATTGATAGGCTGCCATGGGAGGGCTCCTTGGGAATGCGGGTTTGGGCCTAGATAGCGAAGAGATCGGGGAGGGGCAATTGGGATGGGAAAGAGTTTGAGCGATCTGGGGATCGGCAAAACCGAGCTGTTGCGGGGCGTGGATGCCATGGCGGAGCGGCACTTCGCACCGAGCCAATGGTCGGGGAAGGTTTATCTCTTCGACCCGCGGACGGGGCGGCCCTGGGACCTCAAGATTGCCCTGCGCGTGACCGCCGGGCTCTGCGGTGTCGCCCTGCCCGAGGGGTTCACCTCGGACCGGTATCGCAGGGACGTGCTGCGTGCGGGGCTGTCCTAGATCGTTTTCGACACCGACGCCCGCCGCAGGCTGGGCGTGTCCGGTTTCGATCCGGAGGAGATGGCCGATGCTCATACTCTCTTTGAACCGGACGGGCCGCCGCGACGGGTCGATGCCGGGGGGACGGTGTTCCGCCTCGCGGAGGGCGGGGAGCAGGAGACCGGGCTCATCGGCTATGAGACACGGCTGGCACGGACCCACCGCGTCTGGGAACGGCGCGGCACCAGCACGCGGCGGGTCAAGGAGATCAGGGGCCTGGTCTGCGAAGGCTGCGGGCTCGATGCCGAGGCGCGTTTCGGCCGCGGGATCGCGATGAGCTGCATGGAGGCGCATCATCTCTCCCCTGTCGCCCGGATGCCGGAGGAGGAGCGTCCCGTCCGTGCGGAGGAGTTCGCGGTTCTGTGCCCGACATGCCATCGCGTGAGTCACCGTCTCGACCGGCCCGACGATCTCGAGGGGCTCAGGGCCATCGTCCAGAGATCCAGCCTCACACCCGCTTTTCGAAGAACAGGTCCGGGTAGGGATCGTCGTTGAACCGCCCGATCTCCGTCCAGCCGGTGCGGCGATAGAGCTGTGCCGCTTCCGGCAGGGCGGAGTTGGTGTCGAGCCGCAGGGTCGTGACGTCCAGGCTGCGGGCGCGGGTTTCGATCTCGTGCATCAGCCGTTTCGCCAGTCCCAGCCCGCGTGCGGCGGGGGCGGTCCAGAGGCGCTTGATTTCCGCATATCCCTTGTCCGTGCCCTTGAGGCCGACGCAGCCGGAGGGCAGGCCGTCGGACAGGGCGACGAGGAAGGCGCCGCGGGGCGGGCGCATGTCGGACGCGTCGAGGCGGGCGGCCCTGGCCGGGTCGAAGCCCATGTCGAACCGCGCCGCCAGTTCGGCATAATAGCTTTCGAGGCAATGGAGCGCGGCGGGGCTGTCTGGGTCGGCCTCGCGCAGTTCGATCCGGTCGCGGCCGAGCGCGGAGGCGACGAGGTCCATGGCCGCGAGCAGGCGGTCGGGATGCGGGTGGCGGTCGAGCAGCAGCCGGGCGCGGTCGTCGGAAAGCCGTTCGTATGCGGCATATTCCGCATGGCCCGCCTCGGTGAGGGCGGCGATCCGGCGGCGGCGGTCGCGGCGATCCTCGACGAGGGCGATCAGGCCCTCTTCCTCGAGACCGCGCAGCAGGCGGGAGAGCAGGCCGGTGTCGAGCTCCAGCGCCTCCCGGATATCGGACACGCTGCGCCCCGCGGGGCCGATCGCGTTGAGCACGCGCGCCGCGCCGATCGGGCGGCCGCGGCCGAGAAAGCTCTGGTCGAGCACACCGGTTTCCGTGGTGACGGCGCGGTTGAAACGGCGGATGCGGGAGACGGGATCGGAATACATGTTTGACCTGTGTCAGATACTTTACCTGACTTAAGTCAGTCAAATCCCGCCGTCAATCCTTCACAATTGACAGATGCGGCGGGGCCGGTCATGGAAAACGGAATGCGCCATCATTTGCCATACGCCCGCGCCGGTCAGGTCGTCGGCCTGCTCGGGGGATCCTTCGATCCCTCGCATGAGGGGCATGTGCATATCACGGAAATCGCGCTGAAACGCTTTGCGCTCGACCGGGTGTGGTGGCTGGTGAGCCCCGGCAACCCGCTGAAGGCCGAGGGCCCGGCGCCGATGGCGCGCCGTCTCGACCATGCGCGCCGGCTGATGGTGCATCCGCGTGTCGAGGTGACGGATCTCGAGGCGCGGATCGGCACGCGCTATACGGCGGCGACGCTGAGCGCGATCCGCGACCTCTATCCGGGCGTCACCTTCGTCTGGCTGATGGGCGCGGACAACCTCGCGCAGTTCCACCTCTGGCAGGGGTGGCGCGGCATCATGATGACGACGCCGGTGGGGGTGATCGCGCGGCCGGGCCCGCGCGGGGCGGCCATCCATTCCGTCGCGGCGCGGACCTTCTCGGCCGCGCGGCTGCCGGGGCGCGCCTCCCGCCTCCTCGGGCGGCTCGATCCGCCCTGCTGGTGCTATATCGACGTGCCGATGTCGGATGCCTCCTCGACCGCGATCCGCGCCAGGGGCGACTGGTCGCGGGTGTGAGGGCCGGGGCGGACCGGTGCGGGGCGGCGGGGGAATGCCGCGCGGGGAGGCTTGCCTGCGGCGGCGCGGCCATGTTTACTCGCGGCAGGATATGGAGAAGCGGGGAGCGGCGGGACGGGCATGCGGCTGGGCCGGCGGATGATGTTGGGGCTGATGCTGGGCGGGGTCGCCCGCACGGCGTTCGGGGAGGAGGTGACGGTCTCCCCCTATCCGAAGGCGCGGCCGGAGGGGCTTCAGACGCGCGCGATTCCCTCCGGCGAGGATCTCGTCGCGAAGGCGGGGCTCGGCGGGGCGGTCGCCTATGCGGTGGCGGAGGCGGCGACGGGGGAGATGCTCGAGGTGCGCAACCCGCTCCTGCGCCTGCCGCCCGCCTCGGTGGCAAAGACGGTGACGGCGCTCTACGCGCTCGACCACCTCGGGGCGGAGCACCGTTTCGTCACGCGGGTGATCGCGACCGGGCCGGTGCGCGAGGGCATCGTCCAGGGCGACCTGGTGCTTGCCGGCGGCGGCGATCCCACGCTCGACACGGATGGGCTCGGCCTGCTCGCCGAACAACTGGCGGAGGCGGGCATCCGCGGCGTGAGCGGCGCGTTCCGGCTTTATGACGGCGCGCTGCCGCGGGTGGCGCAGATCGACGGGGAACAGACGGAATATGCCGGATACAACCCGACGATCGGCGGGCTGAACGTCAATTTCAACCGGGTGCATTTCGAATGGCGGCGGCAGGGGGAGGATTACAGCCTGCGGATGGACGCACGCGCCGAACGCTTCGCCCCGGACGTGCAGGTCGCGCGGGTGCGGATCTCCACGCGCGATGCGCCGGTCTTCGACCACGAGCCGGGGGAGGAGCGCGACGAATGGACCGTGGCGCGGGCGGCGCTGGGCAATGGCGGCGCGCGCTGGCTGCCGGTGCGCCTGCCGACGGTCTATGCCGGCGAGGTGTTCCGCGCGGTGGCCGCGCAGCAGGGCGTGACGCTCGATCACGGCACGCGGGTGGAGGCGCTGCCGGAGGGCCGGGAGGTGGCGCGGCTCGAGAGCGCGCCGCTGACGGTGGTGGTGCGGGACATGCTGAAATATTCGACCAATCTCACGGCGGAGGTGCTGGGCCTCGCCGCCAGCCGGGCGCGGGGGCTCGGGGTGACGAGCCTGCCGGCCTCGGCCGCGGCGATGACGCATTGGGCGCGGGCGCGGCTCGGGATGCGGCACATCGACTTCGTCGACCATTCCGGGCTCGGCGGCGCCTCGGCGGTGACGGTGGCCGATCTCGTCCACATGCTGAGCGCGGAGGGGGTGGAGGCGCAGCTCGCCCCGCTGATGAAGCCGGTGCCGATGCGCGATGCCCAGGGCAACGTGATGCGCGATCCGCCGGCCCAGGTCCATGCGAAGACGGGGACGCTCGATTTCGTCTCCACGCTGGCGGGCTATGCGGAGGCGGCGGGCGGGCGGCGCATGGCCTTCGCGATCTTCGCCGCCGATCTCGACCGGCGGGCGGCGGCGAAGGCCGCGGGCGTGGAGATCCCGCAGGGCGCGCGCGGCTTCAACGGCGGCGCGAAACGGCTGCAACAGGCGCTGCTCGGGCGCTGGGCGGGGCTTTACGGCGGCTAAGGCGGCGAAATCGCCTGACCCCGGTCAGCTATCCGTGTGGAAAGTCATGTAGCGCGCCCGCGCCCCGCGTTCGATGGCGGCGGCGTGCAGGCGGTCGATGTCGAGTTCGTAGCGGATCTCCTCGAGCAGGCGCAGCTCCGCCTCGTAGGTGTGCAGGTCGGAGGCGGCCACGTCGCAGGCGAGCGCATAGGCGGTCTCGAACAGATAGGCGGGCAGGTTGCCCCGGATCAGCCCGAAGAGCGCGTCGAGCCCGTCCTCCTCCCCGAAGAGATCGAAGACGGTGGAGGACACGGTCTTGATCCGGTCGGCATCGTAGCCGGCGAAGATCGGGAGGTGGTTCACGATATTCTCGATGGTCACGAGCTCCGCGGTGCGCATCGTCTCGTCGGACATGGACTGGGCGATCATGACGGCGACGAGGCAGTCCTGGGCCGTGAGCGAATGGGGAATATCGTTCATATGTCTGCTCCTGAGGGGCGTTTCGGGGCGAACAATATTGACGGAAAGCCTCCTGTTCAATAGGAAGCGGGGCTTGCGGGGAGGCCCCCTGCGCCACAAGAGGATTGCCTGACATGACTGACCTGCGCGACGCTGGTATGAGCTCGAAAGCCTGGCCCTTCGATGAGGCCCGGAAGGTTCTCAAACGGTACGAGCAATCCGGGGACAGGAAGGGCTATGTGCTTTTCGAGACGGGCTATGGACCGTCGGGCCTGCCGCATATCGGGACCTTCGGGGAGGTGCTGCGCACGACGATGATCCGCCGCGCCTTCGAGGTGATCTCGGACGTGCCGACGCGGCTGATCTGTTTTTCCGACGATCTCGACGGGATGCGCAAGGTGCCGTCCAACGTGCCCAACCAGGAGATGCTGCACGCGCATGCGCAGAAGCCGCTGACCTCCGTCCCCGACCCGTTCGGGGAATACGAGAGCTTCGGGCATCACAACAACGCGATGCTGCGCCGGTTCCTCGACACGTTCGGTTTCGATTATGAATTCTATTCGGCGACGGAATTCTACAGGTCGGGGCAGTTCGACGCGGTGCTGAAGCGCGCGGTCGAGAAATACGACGAGGTGATGAAGGTCATGCTGAAGTCGCTGCGCGAGGAGCGTCAGCAGACCTATTCCATCTTCCTGCCGATTCACCCGGAAACGGGCCGCGTGCTTTACGTGCCGATGAAGGAGGTGAACGCGCAGGACTACACGATCACCTTCGACGACGAGGAGGGGCGCGAGTGGACCCTGCCGGTGACGGGCGGGCATGTGAAGCTCCAGTGGAAGCCGGATTTCGGCGCGCGCTGGGCGGCGCTGGGTGTGGATTTCGAGATGTACGGCAAGGACCATTCGACCAACACGCCGATCTACGACCGGATCTGCGAGATCCTCGGCGGGGTGAAGCCCGAGCATTTCACCTATGAGCTGTTCCTCGACGCGAATGGCGAGAAGATTTCCAAGTCGAAGGGCAACGGCCTGTCGATCGACGAATGGCTGACCTATGCCTCCACCGAAAGCCTGGCCTATTTCATGTACCAGAAGCCGAAGACGGCGAAGCGGCTGCATTTCGACGTGATCCCGCGGATGATGGACGAATACCATCAGCAGCTCCGCGCCTATCCCGAACAGGATGCGGCGCAGCGGGTGAACAACCCGGTCTTCCATATCCACGGTGCCGATGTGCCGGCCTCGGACATGGTGGTGCCCTTCACCATGCTGCTGAACCTCGCCTCGGTCGCGGGGGCGGAGGAGAAGGAACAGCTCTGGGGCTTCATCCGGCGCTATGCGCCCGACGCCTCGCCGGCGCACAACCCGCAGCTCGACGCCGCGGCGGGCTATGCGGTGCGCTACTACAACGACTTCGTGAAGCCGGAAAAGGTCTTCCGCGCGCCGACCGGCCAGGAACGCGCGGCGATGGAGGATCTGAAGGCGGCCTTCGGTGCCGAGGATCTCGCGCTCGTGCAGATCGCGCAGAAGAACGCCGCGATGGGCATCAGCGAGCCGCTGCCCGAGGCGGATTTCACCGATGGCGATTTCCTCCAGTCCATCGTCTTCGCGGTGGGCAAGAACCACGGGTTCGAGAATCTGCGCGACTGGTTCAAGGCGCTCTACGAGGTGCTCCTGGGGCAGTCGCAGGGTCCGCGTTTCGGTTCCTTCGCGGCGCTCTACGGCGTGGAGGAGACGATCGCGCTCATCGACCGGGGGCTGGCGGGAGAGCTGGCCTGAGCGGCGCGCGGGATTTCGCTCACGCAGGGCTCACGCGCTGTTGATCCGACCCTCCGCCGGGCTAGTATGGGGCCAATTGCGGAGGGTCTTTTCATGTCCGGTGCACGTCTTCTCGCGCTCCTGCTCGCCTGTCTGAGCCCGTTCGCCGCCATGGCGGATGCGGTCGAGGACGTCATTTCCGACCAGCTTCGCGCCTTCCAGGCGCGCGACGTGACGGCGGCGTGGGACCACGCCAGCCCGGCGATCCGGCGCGCCTTCGGCTCGCCCGAGCGGTTCGGGGAAATGGTCGCGGGCGGCTATGCGACGATCTGGAACAATGACGTGGTGTGCTTCGGCCTGCGGATGGTGCAGGCGGGGCGGGTGCGCCAGACGGTGATCGTGACGGACCGCGCCGGCGCATCGCAGGTCTTCGACTACGACCTCGTGGAGACCGGGGGCGGCTGGAAGATCAACGGCGTGCGCCCGCTTGCGCGCGACAGCGACGCGGCCTGAAACGCGGCCGGGCCGCGCGCGCCCTCATTCGGTGAGCCAGTGCGTCCACCAGGCGGACCAGCGCGCCGCCAGCGCCTCCGGCGTGTCCGCGAGCAGGCGCCCGCCCATGTGGAAGGCGGTCCTTTCCTGATCACGGGCGCGCGCCGCGAGGGAGGCCTCGAGCCCGGCGAGGCTGTCGCCGGAGAGCCCCGCCGCCCGCGCCTCCTGCGCCAGCACGGCAAGGTCGTGATGCGCGCCCAGAAGCTCGCCCAGCCGGTCGGCGAGCCTGTCATGCGCCTTGATCGCCTCGGGCCAGACCGGCCTGAGGATCTTGCCGTGATACCAGTGGTATTTCACATGCTTGCGCCAGGTGTGGAAATCCTCCGTGTCGCGGCTCCTGCGGGCCTTTTCCATCGCCTTCCGGGCGGCGCCATAGGTTTTTCCGAGGCCGGGAAAGATCGCCTTCGCGCCTTTGTGGCCGAGGGTCCAGTCGCCGCTCGCCTCCCGCAGCTCCCGCAGGTCGACGCGGACCCCGGCCAGAAGCGGCCCGGCCTCCGCGTCGGAATAGGCGCGGTCGCGGGCCGCGCGCAGCTCGGCGCGGTAGTCGGCGAGCAGATCGTCCTGCACCGAGAAATCGCGCACGAGCTGGTCGAGCGTGTCGAGCCGCACCTTCGCGTCGCGCAGCGGCGAGAGCTTGCGCCCGGTGTCGCGCAGCGCGGCATTGGCGGCATCGTAGCCGGGGAAATCGGGCCGGACGAGCCGGATCAGGCCGCGCAGCTCCTTGATGCGCTTGCGGATGTCGTGGACCGCCTCGAAACGCTCCTCGACGCCCTGGGCCTCGGTCGCCTCGAGCGCGGTGTCGAGGCGGTCGGCGGCCATGCGGCGCAGCGCGTCGGTCATGGTCGGGTCTTTCCTGCGGATGTGATAGGCCATGCGTTCTCCTTCGGACGCAAGAGATAGGCCCGAACATGTAACCGGGCAATGACAGGGGCATGGCGCCCGGTGTTGCGTCCGCAGCGCCCCCTGCGCGCGCCCGCTTAAGCGCGTGGTGACGCCGGTGCTGTAGAACCCTTCCATCCCGCGGCGAGAGACCGCGGTGCAGGATGTGAAAGGGGTTGCGATGAACAAGGCGATGACTGACGGGCTGGTGCTGATGCCGCCGGCCTTTGCGGAGGGGCTCGGCCGGTGGTCGAGCGAGGATGGAACGCCGGGCTCGGCGCGCTACGAGGGCGCGCCCAATGCGGCTCTCGTCGCGGCGGATGCGGATTTCGGCGGCTGTCTCGAACTCGTCAAGACAGGCCCGGTGACGAAGCTGCGCTATATGGGCGAGACGCCGCTGCGGCCGGGGATGTACCTGAAGATCACCGCGCGGGTGAAGGCGGTGGCGGGCAACCTTCCGACGCTGCGGATCGCGGGATGGGCGGGGAGCGCCGCCCTGTCGCATGTTCCGGGGCTGACGGAGACGGGGCCGGAGGTCGCGCTCACCGCCTATGGCGAGGTGGTGGAGGTCTCCGCCATCGTCGGGTCCGGCGTGCGGGGCGGGGTGGCGATGCCCTGGGGGATGCAGGCGGTCTACGGCCATTTCGGGCTCGACCTGACCGGGCCGACCGGCGGCACGGTGCGGATCGACGACCTCGCGATCGAGGACGTGTCGCATTATTTCCTTGCCGACAGCTCGGGGGTGATCGACCTGCGCGACTATGGCGCGGTGGGCGACGGGGTGACCGACTGCCACGCCGCCTTCCAGGCCGCCGACGCGGCGGCAGAGGGGCGCCGGATCCTCGTGCCCGCCGGCCGCTATCGCATCGGCAGCACCCTTTCGATGCGCAGCGAGGTGACCTTCGACGGGACGCTGGTGATGCCCGCGGCGGCGCGGCTGACCTTGCAGCGCGAATTTCACCTCAACAGCTATATCGACGCCTTCGGCGACGAGCTCACCGGATTCAGGAAGGCGCTCCAGGCGCTGTTCTACTATTCGGATCACGACAGCCTCGACATGTGCGGGCGCCGGATCGAGCTCAGCGAGCCGCTCGACGTGGCGGCGATCACCGGCGCGAGCACGCTCGAGGTGCGGCGGGTGATCCGCAACGGGCAGATCAACGCGGTCGAGAGCGGCGCGTGGGAGACCGCCTTCGTCACCTCCACCGCCTCCTATTCGGCCGCCGCGCCGCGCAGGCTGACCAATGTCGCCAATGTGGCCAATATCGCGGTCGGCGCCCTCGTCACCGGAACCGGCGTCGGGCGCGAGGTCTATGTGCGCGAGGTCAACATCGGAGCGCAGACGATCACGCTGAGCCAGCCGCTCCATGCGGCGAAGGCGACGCAGAGCTATACCTTCACGCGGTTTCGCTACTGTTTCGACTTCTCGGGCCTGTCAAAACTGTCGCAATTCGCCTTTTCCGACGTGGAATTCCTGTGCAACGGCCGCGCCTCCGCGGTGATGCTCGCGCCCGCCGGCAACACGTTCCAGCTCAGGGACTGCCACATCAAGGCGCCGCGCCACCGCGGCGTGACCTCGATCGGGGAGGGCTGTCAGGACCTGCATCTCGACCGCTGCTTCTTCGTGTCGAACGAGCAGGCCGTCGCGGCGGCGGACCGGCAGTCCATCGCCTTCAACGTCAATGCCAACGACGCGAAGATCCGCGACACCCGCTTCCAGCGGTTCGGGCATACCGGCGTCCTGTTCGGCAACGGGCACCTGTTCGTCGGCAATCACTGGTTCCAGGGCGACAACGGCACGGATACGCCGCGCAAGGCGGGGATCGTCTTTACCTATCCGAACCTGAAATCGGTGATCACCGGCAACTATCTCGACAATTCCTTCATCGAGATGACGAACGAGCATGACGCGGCGCCGGAGTTCAACGCCGAATATTCCTTTGGCGGGCTGACGGTGACGGGCAACATCTTCACCGTGAACGACAGCGCGGACTCCTTTGCCTGGATCGTGGTGAAACCCTACGGGCCGGGGCATTTCATCCAGGGGCTGTCGGTGGTCAACAACACGTTCAAGTCGCTCAACGGTTCCGTCGCGCGGGTGGAGAAGGTGGACACGAGCTTCGCGGATCTCGAATACAACGCGATCCGCAACGTCACCTTCGCGGGCAACACGTTCAACGGCGTCGCGCAGAACACGATCAATCCGGTCTCGCTCGAATTCAGCCAGGGCACCGCGGCGCAGGGCTGGGTGCTCGATCCCTCGGGCTATCTGCCCTTCGGCGGCTGGGCGCGGGTGGTGGAGAGCGTCGTGTTCCGCACCCCGCTCACCGATGCCGCCGGCGCGGCGCTCCAGGAGACGCCCTGGGTCACGGCGAATTACGGGCCGGGGAGCAACCAGGTGCGGCTGAATTTCCGCACCGCCTGCAAGGGGACGGTGAATGTCGTGGTGCGGATGGACCGGCCGATCTGAGCCGGGGGCGCGGCGGGCGGCATACGGGTCCGGGCGGCGCGGGCGCCCGGACCTTCGCAGACCGGTCTCCCGCATGTGCGGTCCCTCACAGCTCCGGCGTTTCATCCGCCGGGGCGAGATCGCCGGCCGTGAGGCGGAACGCCTTGCCGAACCCGCCGTTCAGGTCCGCGGCGCGCGGCGTGAGGGTCACGAAGGAGAAATCCGGGAAATCCACGTAGAGCGCCGATTTCGGATGGTGCGAGAGCCAGGCCGAGCGGAACCCGGCGTGGCGGGGATCGTCGCGGGAGACAAACGCCGCCTCGACCTCGACCGAGAGGCGGGGGAAGGCGAGCGGATCGCCCTTCGCGGGCGGCTCGCCGAGCAGGAGGCCGGCGCGCGGCGCGGCCCTGAGCGCGGCGGTATGGGTGGCGAGGGTGGAGACGAGCGTGAGCCACGTCCCCTCCGCGTCGAGCCCGAAGGCCACGCGCGACACCCGCGGGACGCCGGTCTCGGGATCGGTCACGGCCAGCGCGGCGATCCGCGCGCCGGAGACCAGCTTGCGGGCGAGGCCGCGGGCCTCGTCGTCGGTGGGGCGGATCGGAGAGGGTCTGTCGTCGGTCATGGCGCGACGCTAGACGAGCTTGCCCGCGCTGACCAGAGGCAAGTTCGGCCCCTGCCGCGCCGGCGGGACGGGGCGGGCGGGCGCGGCAATCGCGATCCGTGGCACGGCGCTTTCATGATATGCTCGCACGGACAGGCACGACATCAGGGAGGAGACGATGCCGACGATTTCGATGGAAAAGAGCTGCCAGACGGTCCTGACCACCTTCGAGACGACGCCGGGCGCGGCGCAGGATCTCATGGAGGCGCTTCAGGCCGCCTATGCCGAGGTGATCTCGAAACAGCCGGGATTCCTCGCGGCGGCGCTGCATATCAATGATGCGCAGACGCGGATCGCGAATTATTCCCAATGGCAGCGGCGGGAGGATTACCAGGCGATGCTGCGCACCGAGGAAATGCGCCGGCGCAACCGGGAGATCAACACCATGTGCAAGACCTTCGAGCCGGTCATGTACGATGTCGCCGGGGTCTACTGACCGCCGCGGCGCTCCGCGGCTGCGCGGCGGGTAAGGCGCGGCGGGGAGCGGTGGCGGCCCGCCGCCCCCGGCGGCGCAGGCGGAGCGCGCGCCGGAACCAAACCCGCGCTTCGGCGTTCCCCTCCGAGATCGCCCGCGCGATGTCGGACCAGCAAGAGGCATGCCGCAGCTTTGACCTTCCAGGACCTGATCTCCAGAACCGAATTCTTCATTCGGCGTCTCGACTATTTCATGGTCGATATCGCCGTGATTCTTGGCGCGGTGCTCGCCGGCCTCGCCTTCAACTGGGCGCTGCGCGGGCTGATCCGCCGGGTCTATCGCGATCCCTCCCATGTCGCGCGGGTCATCATGCGTCAGGCGCTGATCCCGGCGCGGCTCATGGCGGTGTTCCTGTCGCTGATGATCGTGCTGCCGCTCGTCTCGCTGCCGTCGGTCTGGCTCGCCAATATCCGGCATGTGATGGGCATCATCTTCATCGTCACGCTCGGTTGGGCGGCCTATATCGTGGGCAACCACTTCACCACCCGCGCCATGCTGCGCTACCAGACCGACGACGAGGAAAACCTGACCGCGCGCAAGACGCTGACCCAGTTGCGCGTGCTGCGGCAGGTGATGTTCTTCGCGATCTTCCTGTTCACCGCCGGCGGCATCCTGCTGACCTTCCCCGGCGTGCGCGAGATCGGCGCGGGGCTCTTTGCCTCGGCGGGGGTCGCGGGGCTGGTGCTCGGCATCGCGGCGCGCCCGGTGCTCTCGAACGTCTTCGCGGGCATCCAGATCGCGCTCACCCAGCCGATCCGCCTCAACGACGTGGTGATCGTGGAGGGCGAATGGGGCTGGATCGAGGAGATCACCGCCACCTATGTCGTCATCCGCATCTGGGACTGGCGCAGGCTCGTGGTGCCGCTCACCTATTTCATCGAGAAACCCTTCGAGAACTGGACGCGCGACAGCACCAACGTGATCGGCGCGGTGATGTGGCGGGTGGACTACACCGCCCCCGTCGACGAGATCCGCGCGAAGGTCCAGGAATTCGTGCGCGAAAGCCCCTATTGGGACGGGCAGGTGGCGAACTTGCAGGTGACGGACAGCGCCTCCGACGTGGTCGAGTTGCGCGGGCTGATGTCGGCCCGGACCTCTCCGCGGCTCTGGGAATTGCGCTGCGAGGTGCGCGAGAAGCTCCTGACCTGGTTGCAACGCTCCTACCCGACGGCGCTGCCCCGCACCCGCGCGAGCTTTGAGATCAAGGGCGAGACGCCGGAAGGCGGCGGCCCGTTCGGGAAGATGCGGGCGGCGGAGTAGGGGGGCGCCGGGGCCAATCGGAACTGCCGAGGCATTTCCGAAAACGCCCGACCCGCCCTATGGGCGGGCGCTTTGGCATTGATCCATTGCGCCCTGATTTGTGCGCGTCGACCGAATCATCTAATATTTCCGCCGCCACAAAACAAAACTAAATGCAATAAAAATATCATCCTTTTGTTGCATTGGTGTGGTGAGCGCATTTACTCATTCTGTGACAAAGGGTCCGCCGATTTGGAAAATCTCTGCCAGCTTACTTTACCTCGACCTCGCTTTGACGACTTTACCGACCAATTTGAACGAGAGATTTGGGAAGCAAAAAAGCGAGTGCGCAGCCGAGCGACGGGTTTGAGCGAGCCTGAATCCGGTCCCGATGACTACGACATTGCGAAATGCAAGGCGCTTTCAAGAATTTACGCGGATTGTGGACACAATCTCACGATCGAGCAAAGGGACTACATCTATAGCGTTTATGGCAATGACGGGTTTCAGAAATGCCCACAGTGTCGGTTTCGCGAAGGAGTTGATTTCTAGTCACCCCTTCCGCCTCCGCCGCCCCGCGGTTCCCCCTCTCTGCCCCGGCCGTCCCGCCGTCGAGCGTCCGCTGGCCTTCTTTGCCGTGTCCACCGCCTGATCCACCGCCGTCTGCCGGGCCATCGGGTCGTCGTGGAGCACGAGGTCGACCGTCTCCAGCCGCTTGATCTCGTCGCGCAGCCGGGCCGCTTCCTCGAATTCCAGGTTCTCCGCCGCCTTGCGCATGTCGGTCTTGAGGCCGTCGAGCACGGCCTGCAAATTCTGCCCCGCCGCCGGCTTGTCGATCGTCGCGGTGACGCGGTTCATGTCCACGTCGCCCCTGTAGAGGCCGGCGAGGATGTCCTCGACATTCTTCTTCACCGTCTCGGGCGTGATGCCGTGGGCCTCGTTATAGGCCATCTGCTTCTCGCGCCGCCGGTCGGTCTCCGCCATGGCGCGTTCCATCGAGCCGGTGATCCGGTCGGCGTAGAGGATCACCCGCCCCTCGGCGTTGCGCGCGGCGCGGCCGATGGTCTGGATCAGCGAGGTTTCCGAGCGCAGGAAGCCCTCCTTGTCGGCGTCGAGAATGGCGACCAGACCGCATTCGGGAATGTCGAGCCCCTCGCGCAGCAGGTTGATCCCGATCAGCACGTCGAAGGCGCCGAGCCGCAGGTCGCGCAGGATCTCGATCCGTTCGATTGTGTCGATATCGGAGTGCATATACCGCACGCGCACCCCCTGTTCGTGCAGGTATTCTGTAAGATCCTCCGCCATGCGCTTCGTGAGCGTGGTCACGAGGACGCGGCGGCCGAGATCGGCCATCCGGCGCGCCTCGTCCAGCAGGTCGTCGACCTGCGTCTCCACCGGCCGGATCTCCACCACCGGGTCCAGAAGGCCGGTGGGGCGGATGATCTGTTCGGTGAACACGCCGCCGGTCTGTTCCAGCTCCCAGGCGGCGGGCGTGGCGGAGACGAAGACGGATTGCGGCCGCATCGCGTCCCATTCCTCGAACTTGAGCGGCCGGTTGTCCATGCAGGAGGGCAGGCGGAAGCCGTGTTCGGCGAGCGTGAACTTGCGCCGGTAGTCGCCCCGGTACATGCCGCCGATCTGCGGCACGGAGACGTGGCTCTCGTCGGCGAAGACGATGGCGGTGTCGGGGATGAATTCGAAGAGCGTGGGCGGCGGCTCGCCCGGCGCACGGCCCGTCAGGTAGCGCGAATAATTCTCGATCCCGTTGCAGAAGCCCGAGGCCTCCAGCATTTCCAGGTCGAAATTCGTCCGCTGTTCGAGCCGCTGCGCCTCCAGAAGCTTGCCCTCGTCGGTGAGCTGCGTGAGGCGCTGTTTCAGCTCGGTCCTGATGCCGGTGATCGCCTGTTTCAGCGTCGGCTTGGGCGTGACGTAGTGGGAATTGGCGTAGATGCGGATCTTTTCGAAGCCGTCGGTCTTCTTGCCGGTGAGCGGGTCGAATTCGGTGATGCTTTCCAGCTCCTCGCCGAAGAAGCTGAGCCGCCAGGCGCGGTCCTCGAGGTGGGCGGGCCAGATCTCGAGACTGTCGCCGCGCACCCGGAAGGAGCCGCGGTCGAAGGCGGCGTCGTTGCGGCGGTACTGCTGCGCCACGAGATCGCCCATGATCTGACGCTGGTCGTAGCTCTTGCCCGCCTCCAGGTCCATGGTCATCGCCATGTAGAGCTCCGGCGAGCCGAGGCCGTAGATGCAGGACACCGAGGCCACGATGATCACGTCGTCGCGTTCGAGCAGGGCCCGCGTGGCGGAGTGGCGCATGCGGTCGATCTGTTCGTTGATCTGGCTTTCCTTCTCGATGAACGTGTCCGAGCGCGGCACATAGGCCTCGGGCTGGTAATAGTCGTAATAGGAGACGAAATATTCGACCGCATTCTCGGGAAAGAAGCCCTTGAACTCGCCGTAGAGCTGGGCGGCGAGCGTCTTGTTCGGGGCGAGGACGATGGCGGGGCGCTGGGTCGCCTCGATCACCTTGGCCATGGTAAAGGTCTTGCCCGTCCCGGTCGCCCCAAGGAGCACCTGGTCGCGCTCCCCCGCCTCGATGGCCGCGGCGATCTCGGCGATGGCGGTGGGCTGGTCGCCGGAGGGCTCGAAACTGCTGTGCATGACGAAGCGTTTGCCGCCCTCGAGTTTCGGGCGGGATTTCAGCTCGGCGGCGGGCGCGCTCATCATCGGGAGATCCATGCGGGGTCCTTTGGGGGCAGGGGCAGGGGACGGTTAACAGATGATCTCTTTTTGTTCACGTTTCAAGTGTGGAGCGGCGGAGGGGGGAGGGGGGCAGGAGTGGCGCGCCTGGTCCCGGCGACTCAGGCCGGACCTTCCGCCGCCTGGGACGGGGGGTGACGGGGGGTGACGGCGGGCGGGCGCAGGCGCTCCCTGCGCGATCCGATGGCGCGGCAGGATTAACAAAGTGTTACTACTTTCACGAGAGTTTTATCGAAAACAATACAACCCTGACGATATTTTTCGCTTGATCGAGGGCGCGACTGTCCTTAGGGTCGTCCGTGCAAGCAGCAGAAAGGACTGTCCGGCTCCGGGCGCACCACCCACCCCACCCCTCGCTCCCAAGTCCGGGGTCGGCAGTCATCCCTTCGAAATCGTTCGAAGTCACCCGCCCGGTCCCCCACCGGGCGGGTTTCGCTGTGCCGGGACGGCGCGCGGTTGGCGCGCGAAGGGCTTGAAACGCCGCCCGGAAACGGGGATAAGGCTTGGCAGGCAACAAGGAGTCACCGATGCGCGCCCGTATCTATCAGCCCGCACGCAATGCCATGCAGTCCGGCCAGGCGAAGACGAGACAATGGTATCTCGACTACGCGCCCGCCTCTGCCCGCAACATCGACCCGCTGATGGGCTGGACCTCCTCGAACGACACCCAGACGCAGGTGCGGATGACGTTCGACAGCAAGGAAGCCGCGATCGCCTATGCCGAGGAGCACGGGCTGGAATTCGTCGTGCAGGAGCCGCACCGGCGCGCGCCGAACATCCGGCCGGGCGGCTATGGCGAGAATTTCGCGACCAGCCGGCGCGCGCCCTGGACCCACTGACCGGAGACCCGCCGATGCGCCGGACGGGGTCCGGCGCCCTTGCCGAAAGGCAGCCTTTCCCACCGGCCGACGGCCGGATCGCGGCCCCTTAGCTCAACTGGATAGAGCAGCGGACTTCTAATCCGCAGGTTGAGGGTTCGAGTCCTTCAGGGGTCGCCAAATTTCCCGTCAGCTGCCAATGCACCATAAGCTTGCACGATTTGGCGGTTTTCATGCACACCCCCTGTCAAGAGGCTTGAGGTGCGATGGCGCAGATTTCTTCTAGTGCATTGAGATAAAACTCTGTTTCAGAGAAGCCCGTGGCTCGCTGTCATTTTGTGCCTTGAGTTTGCAAGAGTGCCACAACTGGCTCAACTTCGTTCCGAAGATAGATCCGTCCGACATCCAAGCCGTTCGGTCGGAACGGCTGGACCCCCTCGCTCTCAAGAACGGCCAGAATCGTGTTCCTATGCGCACCGGTTTCGGCCGAAAGCATCGTTGGTGTCGTGTAGCTGGCTTCAAACGCAGCAATATCGTCGCGGCTCATGCGCCATTCCCGTCGCATGGTCGTGGGATTCAAAACCAACATCGCAGGCGTGTAACCACCTTCGATCAGAGCCAAAAATTGACCTTTGCCCCGAATGCCAGCCGTCCGGGCGAAGGCCGCTGCGGTCACCTCGCCATGGTTGGTCGATGGCTTGCGCTTCGGCGCGGCCTTCTCCTTGAACGCAGCAACCTCAGTGATTTCCACCACAAACCCGTGGTAGCCGAACACATCAGAACGCTTACCAAGGCGCAGAAAACCAGTCCTGATAGCGGCAATGATCGCGCCAACAGGAAGGTCCAGCCGCTTGTGAACGAGTTGGATCGTCTCCCACCCTGGCTCCTCTGGGGCAACCGGCTGCGCATAGGCCTCCAACTCCTCAAGAAGAGCTTGGCCATCCGCAATCCGCCAAGGCGATTTGATCGTTGCGATTTTGGTCCTCGGGACGAGAACACCGTCTGCCTTCAACCCTTTCAATTCGGCCAGCGTTGCGCCGATTGCCCGTCGCAGAGCAATCGGGCCGACCAATGTAGGGATTTCATCAAGAATGTGCTGCCAAGCTTTCGCATCAAAGGTCTTGCGGGCATCGGCACGCGCGTCACTGAGCGCAAACGCGCCCGCTTCTGTCAAAAAATCATTAAGAACAGCCGGGCCGATTCCGGTTTCCTTGGATGCTGATGTAAGAGAGTGGAGGCGCCGCTCTGTCACGGCCTGCCCGAGAAGGTCATCACCCGGCGCCAACGGCCATATTTCCAGAAAATAGTCACGAAGGATCCCGCGAAATACCGCAAAGGCATCGTCATCAAGGTAGATGCTCTTGAGGTGTCTGAAGAGCGGAGCCAATTCGCCCTGCGTCACGATGTGCCCACCGTCCTGTGATCGCATAAGGATGTCCAGAGCCGCTCGGATCCCATCAGGGCCTTGCGAGACAAAGGCAAAGCCCGTGGCCTTGGCATGCCGATCGTCCGGAGCCTCGCCTTGTTTGCGCAGCAAAGCTGCACCGATAAACTCGCAGATTGTGATCGCTGGAAACACCGGCTGTGAGGCCAGCCATGTTTTGTCCGCAGAGATACCTTGCGAGAGACGTTTATCAAGCCAAAGGTCATAGTCGGTAGGATCAATGCGCACGCAGTCGAATGATCCGACTCGCAGGTCTGGCAGGATTTCCGCCAATCTCGCTCCAATATCATCCCGTTCGATGGGGCGCGAACTAGACCACAAGGGAACCAGCGGATGGTGGTGCTGGTGGCAAATATCAACACCTCTGCAGAGCCAGTCCCCCCGCAAGGCAATGTGCCGCAATGGATGGGGCTGATCCGCGGCATGCTCACGCATGCAGTGTGGACAGCCCCGAATGATCGGGTTTCGTAGCGCCCGCGAGACGAAGACTTCCTTCCGAAACCGCATTCGGACGTCTCCGATGCGTTCACCTGTCCAAGAGAGCAGCTCGGCGAGCTGCGTGGCCGACAGCCCTGCGCGTTCTGCAAAAATCGCGACAGCCTCTTCGTCCTGCTCCAGGATACGCCGAAAGGTGGTACCGAGATCGAGGGCGAAGTTGGCAGCGTCGGTTCCATTCAGGATTGCCATGCGCGAAAACAGCGACGGGAGCGTCTCGCGGTCAACGGGCTCCACTGTAAGGGCGAGTTTCCGCAGCAAGTACACCTCCTGTGTGATCAAACGCCCCACGTGTTGCGATACGCCGCTCCATAGCCGTTTCGGGATCGGAAGCGAAGTCGCCATTCGCTGCAAGCGCAGATGGAAACATGTGCCATGCGGGGCCTGATAGGGATGCTACCGACGTGAACGGCCCAATCCGGACCTTCACCGGAAGGGTCAACGCTGCGGTGCGGCTACCACTCAACAGTCATTCAGGACATCATGCGGCATGGCTGGGTAGGCCGAAGTCGGCGGCGGGGGCCGTCGCCGAGTTTGCACCAATGTCCTCTTTCCTGTTTGTGGCTTCGATCGGCTTTGTTGCGCAAATTCCGTGAGGGATTCATCTCGTGAAACCAGCATGGTAGCTCGGGTGCATGAGCAGACCCACATCCCCGACCTACAGGACCAGGAGCTGGCCAGCCTACAATGAAGCGCTCAAGCGCCGGGGATCGCTGACCATCTGGTTCGATCCCACGATGAGCTGGGATGCCGCGCCGTCAGGCAGGCGTGGCCGCCAGTAGACCTAAAGCGATGCTGCCATTCAGACCTGCCTGACGATGAAGGTGCTGTTTGGGATGGCGCTCCGGCAGACGACCGGCTTCGTCGAGAGCCTGCTGCGATTGGCCGGTCTGAACTGGCAGGTCCCAGACTTCAGCACGCTGTCGCGCCGCCAGAAGACGCTGGCCGTGAACATCCCATATCGCGGTTCCGACGGGCCACTGCACCTGCTGATCGATAGCACGGGCATCAAGGTCGAGGGCGAAGGCGAATGGCATGCCCGCAAGCAAGGTGGCCCCAAACGGCGGGTCTGGCGCAAGATCCATCTCGGGATTGATGAGGAAACACTGGAGATCCGCGTTGTTGAGATCACCGGGAGCCTTATCGGTGACGCACCGGTGCTGCCCGACCTGCTCGGCCAGATCCCGGCGAGCGAGCAGATCGGGAGCGTCACCGAAGACGCTGCCTACGACCCGGGGCTTCGCCCGTTCAGGGCTGAATTGATCCACTGGATCAATTCCGGGACGCCCTTCACCCCGCAAATGCCACGATGCCATCGCTGACCGTGGCGCCCACGCTGTCATTCCGCTCTGCAAGAACGCCAAACCGTGGAAGGCTATCACCGCTGGCGCGGTCACACGAAACGAAGCACTGCGGACATCGAAATACCTCGGCCGCGCGATCCGGCGGCGATGGAGCGGATATCACCGCCGAAGCCGTGTCGAAACGAATATGCATTGCGTGAAACTGCTGGGCCAGCGGCTCATGGCTCGGGACTTCGACCGTCAGGTCGCCGAGCTCCAGGTCCGCATCGCCGTCCTGAACGGCTACACCGCGCTCGGCATCCCTGTCACGGAAGCCGTGGGATAAGTCTGTCCGGGGAAAGGGGAACCTCGGCCATCAGGCGATTTGCGCAACAGAGCCCTATGACACCCGTGTCAGCTGCGGACGCACCTCGCAGACTTCATGGCAGCTTACAACTTCGCGCGCAGGCTCAAGACCCTCAACGGGCTCACACCCTACGAATACATCTGCAATATCTGGACTTCAGAACCAGACAGTTTCATCTTGAACCCGATCCACCAAATGCCGGGACTGAACACCTAGAATGCTCGTCACGTGCTTTTTGCCGCGTCGATCACCAATCCCACGGAAAAGGTTTACGGGCAAGGATTTATCGTATCGAAATACCTTGGCGCACGGTCATCCCATTGCATCGCCGTGTTCCCAGTGCGCGGCCACGGTCGGCAGCGACTTTACGCCTCGACGACTGCAACATCTGGCTTCCCCACTTCAGCGAAGTGGACAGGATGATTGGGACCAAGCTTGATGAAATCCTCTATCATATCAATTGCCTTTGCCAGTCCGGCCTTGTCGAGACAGCACTCCCAGACCACGAGGATGCGCCACCCCTCCTCCAAGAGCCTCTCGACCGCAGCAGCGTCTCTTTCAACATTGGCCCGAAACTTCTCCGCCCAAAAGGAGGCATTAGTGGACGGATTGGTGGCCTTGGAACAACCGGAGTGACGATGCCAGAAACAGCCATGAACCTGTATCGCAACCTTCCATTTCGGCAACACGATATCTGGTCGCCCAGGAAGTCGTTTGTCATGAATGCGAAATCGGAAGCCTCGCGCATGCAATGCCCGGCGGACAAGCATCTCCGGCTTCGTGTTCGTTGCCCTGATCCCCGCCATCATTCGTGATCGCGTTTTCTTGTCCACCACATCCGTCATGAGGGAAATGTAGCCATTTGGCCCCCATTTTCCACCTGGCATTGATAGCAAAACCTGGTAGAGATGCGCGTCCAGGAAGGATTGCCATGACCCGGAAATTTGCCATCATTGATCTATTTGCGGGACCCGGTGGCCTCGGTGAGGGCTTCTCGCGGGCTGGTCGTGCATCCGATGCAGGGATGAAGATCCATCTGTCCGTCGAAATGGATGACCACGCCATCCAGACGCTGCGATTGCGCGCTTTCCTGCGGTCCTTCGACGAGTTTCCTCAGGAATACTACAATGCGCTGAACAAGGGCGCACCTTTTCCTGACTGGTCGGAACTCTATCCATCGAACTGGAAGTTGGCGGAACAGGAGGTCAGGCAGCGGGTTCTGGGTGGGGACGGCGTGTTCGAAGAGCTGGCTGTCGAACTCGACCACGCCCGCGAAGCGCACGGAGGAAACACGATCCTGATCGGGGGGCCGCCCTGCCAAGCCTATTCCCTCGCGGGTCGTTCAAGGAACAAGGGCAAGGCTGATTACGTGCCGGAGCAGGATGAGCGGCACTACCTGTATCGAGAATACGTGCGAATTCTGGATCGCCTGAATCCGGCGGCCTTTGTCATGGAGAATGTCAAAGGCATGCTATCGAGCAAGGTCGATGGCGGGGGCATCTTCAGCAGGGTTCTGGATGATCTCGAGGCTTCGGGGGACGGGTATCGACTGCTCCCCCTGGCTCAACCGACACCCCAAGATGGCAGCCGGGCTGAGGCGCGCAGCTTCCTTATCCGGGCCGAAGACCATGGTGTTCCTCAGGCTCGCCACCGTGTCATCATCCTCGGGATACGCAAGGACATCGCGGCAGGTCTGGATTTGGATGGCCCGATCCTGGGGGAACCCCAGCCGCCGGTCACGGTCGGTGAGGCCATCACCGGCATGTGGCAATTGAGAAGCGGTTTGAGCCGACAGGACAGCGTTGACAGTTGGCACCACGCTGTCCGTGAGCAGGCCCTCGCCATCGCGAATGCCAGTGAAATCCCCGACGATGTACAAGCAATCGCGCGCGCGATCGCCTCGGCCAACGATCTGCCTCACCATCGCAGCAGTGGTTGGAAGGGTGAGAAGTCAAAAATGCCGGATCATCTCCAAGCTTGGTTCTCTGACGACCGGTTGCGCACAACACTCCAGCACGAGACCCGCGGCCACATTCCGGAAGACCTCGGGCGGTACATGTATTCGGCCGCCTACACTCATGTATTCAAGAAAGCCCCGAAGCTGATCGAGTTCCCTGAGTTTCTGCAGCCGAAACACAAAAATCGCAGCTCCGGAGACTTCGCCGACCGTTTCCGGACGCAGGCAGCAGGCAAGCCGTCAACGACCGTGACCAGCCACATCTCGAAGGACGGACACTACTTCATCCATCCGGATCCGAAGCAATGCCGCGCGCTGACTGTGCGCGAGGCAGCACGTTTGCAGACGTTCCCGGACAACTACTGGTTCTGCGGCCCACGCACGAAGCAGTATCATCAGGTCGGCAACGCGGTTCCACCCTACCTTGCACATCAAATCGCAACGGCCGTCATGCGGTTGCTGTCGTGAAAACGATGCGACGAAGGCCGATCACTCGCCCGCCTTCGCCTCTTCAGTGATACCGAAGCCGTTGCTCTCCAGCTTGGCGAGCGCCTTGATTGCAACTGCGGTCTGGTTCTCGGTGGGGATACGGTCAGGAATTTTCGCGCAGATTCCCAAGACCTGATATTCCATGGGAGTCAAAAGCTTGTGGCTCCGCCCCCAGTTTCGCGCTTCGTCCCAGAACTTCGGCCCGAGTTCGAACACCCGAGTTTGATCCTCGACGCTCTTGGTCAATTCGACGTCATCCTTGATCGCGTCGTCCTCACTGCGCGCTTCCTCGGGAGCTATCAGCATTCCTTTGAAGTCTTCCGGGTAATCCAGCTTCGTTTTTCTGAAACGCTCCCAGCAGGCCTGCTTCTTGGCCCATTCGCTCATGTTCCGGATGCCTTCCGGCGGACTGGTGATCAGGCTCTGTGCTTCGGCGGCGGCGACCAGCAGCGCCTCTTCCAAGGCGGCTGGTACGGTCTGCATGCGCCAGACCCGTTGGAGATCGACTTGCTTCTCTGCGGCTTCGGCGTCGTGCGCGACCTTTGCGATGGCATAGGTGACGATGTTCGCCCGGTAGCCACCTTCATACCATTCCTGTGCCGAGACCAGCTTTTCCAGCCTGCGGAAGATGATGGCCTTCGCAATCAATTGACGATACCAGACTTCGTCCACCCGGGCACCACTCTTGCCCCAGACTTTCTGGATCACCTTGGCGAATTCCGCGAAGTTCTTCTGAGCCCCCTTTGAGACCTCTTCAGGACGCCCGCTCCATGAGTTCTCGAACTTGGCCAGGTCGGTCTTGGTGAAGAACTGCGACTTCGGGAATTCGGCATCCCATTTGTTTCTCTGAGCGGAGGTCTTCTTGGCGCGTTCGTCTGCGAACTGACCGCGCGCCCGTTCGTAGAACCATTTGGTCTCCCGGTATCCATCTGCTCCAGCCGGCGCGAGGATCTTCCGAGATAGTTCTTCAATGCGAATGTGAAACGGGTGGTTGGCAAAGAAGTCCGCGGCGTTGACCTTGTTTTGGCTGTTGGCGAATTCCGAGATCTGCGGGACCACCGTCGGTGCCAGTGTCGGAGGAACGACATTCAGTTTCATCTGGACATAGATGTCTTTAAGACCTTCGCCAGCCAGCTTGCGGGCAGCATGGATTGAGGCTGTAGTCTGACCTCCATTTACGATCTGAAGGTTTTCGGCGCGGGTAATCACCAGACCGTCTTCGGTCTTCTCGCAGATGACGTTTTCTGCTGTGGCGGAAAGCCCGTTATTATAGGCAAAAAACATCTGGGGATCATCCTTGATGGTGTCCCTGATGCCTCTGTTCACCTTGCCGCGCGCCTGAAGGAAGCTCCTCACGTTGGCTTCCAGCAGACGGGCACCCCATCGATCGTAAACCTGGGCAAGCTGCGCACCCGGAATGACCGCGAGATAGCTTTCGAGTGCCGTATCCGCCCCGGACGCCCGGAGAACCGGCACTGCACCACCGAATTCACCGGCGAAATCAATCGTCAGATCTTCGCGGGCTCTGCCCTGTTCGAGGTATGCCTGAAGGCGTTTCAGGTCCCACGAACTGTAAGTGACGGGCTTGCCGCCAATTTCACCTGCGGGTTTGGCGTCCGCCTTCGCCCGGTTGTCCGAATTTGTGACATAGATCAGTTTGATCTTTTCGACGAGCGGCCACCGGGTCTGGATGAGCTCGACCAGTTGCGCGGCATTGCTGGTTTCTTCCAGGTCATCGAGGAATTGCTCCGTCCGCGAATGTCTCAGGAACTCCACCAACTTCGCAAACTGCGTTTGCAGGTGCTTGCCATCAGTTTTGCGCACCTCCGGCGTGATCTGGAAGTCTGTCAGGATCAGTGCAAGCTCACCGTTGGTGTCACGTGGATCGCCGCTGTATCCGCTGACCTGCAACGTGACCCTCCCCCGCTTGCCAGCGAAGTGGCAGTAGTCGGCTTCCTCGATCTCGCCGGCTTCGTTGAGGATCTCTCCAACCTTTTCAAAGAAAGCTTCCTGGACATAGGCGCCCATCGCATCGGCGTTGCCCTGGATATCCGCGATCAGACTCTGATGGAATTCCTCAAGCTCCGACATCCCGTGTCTCCCCCAATAGCAATGTCTTCAAATCTGTTGTGGTCTCGAAGCCGGTGCAGGCGTCGAGGCGTATCGAATAGGCCAGTTCTTCGGTCCCTGCTGGCAGGGGCGGGACAATCCTCGGGAAGCCCTCGACGACCTGAAACAGCCGTGCCGCTCCAAGGTGCCAGCGACGTTCCGGTTCGACGGCGTCTTCCGCATAGGGGCTTTCGGCGATGCGCTGCTCCCACACGTCCAGCGCTGCAACATCATCTTCGAACAGCTTCGCCGTTCTGTTCACATGATCCTTCAGGTTGTCACCCTCGGCATCCAGTGCGGTGTCCACATCCTGGACGCGAAGGAACAGCTGGGCTCCGACGATGTCCATCAGTTGGGCCTCGGACGAAATCCGGATCTTCGGATGGGCCGCGCTCCTCCGCGCCTTGACTTCGAAGAACATGCCGGGAAGCTCGAAGTCCTTCGCGCTGTCATCCGGCCCTTTCCAAGCTTCCACCGCCTTGCTCGGACCGATGACAGCGACGAGCTCGCGCAGAAATGCAAGTTCGCCGACTAGGCCACGTTGCACTTCCAGCGGCATTCCCTGCTTGCCGCCCCGCAGAAGATGGTGCCAGCGCATGGCCCGCCGAACGGCGCGGCCGAGTGCCCCTTGGAGATCGGCGGCCTCTTCACCCGCTGAAACCACGTCCCGACAAAGTGTTTCGAAAAGGTCGATATGGGCGAATTCGGACAGCGTGATGCAAAGGTGGTTGGCGCCCTCGACGACCCGGTAGAAAACGCCGACATGCTTGAGCTTCGGCAATGGGCGCACCTCTTCGACGCCAGCCGAGAGGCGCAGCACCAAACCCGGAGCCCCGTCAGGCATCCTCACCCAGAAGAAGTCGAACCGCCCCTTGCTGTCGACACGCCGCGCCTCGTTCTCGGCGAGGCTGGCCCACGGTCCCTCAATCGTCCTCATATGCGCCATCGTCATCCTCTTCGGAGCCGTAGATTTCGCGGAACTTCACCATGTTGATGATGTATTCCACCCGATCATTCGGTTTGGCGGACGGGGGAAGGCTGATGCTCCAACCGATCACGGGACGCTCGGGCAGCCGGTCGAGCACGCTCTTGTCACGCAACTGATCAATGTCCTTTTCCTCAGGCTGGCGAACCTGCACGACATGAAGCACGAACAGTGGCTTGTCGCGGACCTGGCGATAGATCCGGTCTGGGAATGACGGGCGCTTTTCCTCGTCCGTTCCATCGAGTTTCTCAGCGGCCAGATATGCTGCTTCAGCTTGCTTGGCCTTTTCCTCATCGACCCCGATACGCTCTACGCCACGGGAAGCAATGCGGGCGCGCTTGCCACTCATGGACAGAAGATGATCGCCGAGGTCGGCGTAACCGATACGGCGCATCTGCGGTCCGACGGTCCAGCCGCCGATATCAAAGTTGTCGGCTTCGCTCTTCACGTCGGTGACAAGAACGTCCCACTCTTTCAGTTCGTCATCTTGCCGATCGCGTATGTAGCCGCGAACCGGCCCGGGTTGGGTCAGGAAGGCTTGTTCATGGTTGCGCCAGGCGAGCAGAAACTGGTCGATCAATTCGACCGGCACGTCCTTCAGAAGATGTCCACCGTTCACCTTGTCAGCTGCCGCCGGTCCAAGTCCTCGTGCGGCCATGCCCTTCAGCAGGCGCACAGCGGCTTCATGGTTCGCTGCAAGTTCCTTTGGCTTGGCCGTGATCTTTGCGGTCTCAACCCAAGCGTTGGACAGGCCGATCAGGATGTGTTTCTGGCCTGACCCCATTTTGTTGCGGGCAGTCACCAAGAGCGATGCTGGGTGGCTGCGCACGGCCAAGCCGAAGTCGGAAGGCGTCGCCTTGGCCTTCTCCATCTTCTTCAACTCGAGATGCAGTTCCTCGCTCGCTTCGGCGATGTGAGCATACCAGTCGATCGCATCGGAGGGCATCCAGATGCGGCACAGATCCTCGTAGCCGCCACGATAGCCGAACCATCGGCCCATCTGCATCAGCGTGTCATACATCATGGTGTTGCGGAGGAACCAGGTGACCGTCAGGCCTTCGAGCGTGAGGCCCCGCGACAGCGAGAAGCCGCCAACGGCAATGACTGTCTGGCCAACGTTGGACTCGCCGGTATAGTCGAGGCCGTTGGCGCGGCTGTTCACCTCGACGACCTTCGCCGCCGCGACCGCTTCAAGCATGGCCGCAAGCACCTTGGACCAGTCCGGCTCGGCGTCGAAATACTCCCTCTCCCAAGTCTCATGCAGATCCGCAATCATCGCGTCGCGCAAAGCGGCGTCACCACGCGCACCGTTGACACGCAGCGAGTCCTGAATGCCGCCGACGTATTGGTGCAACCGGTTCCGCAGCAGACCCTGCACATCCGTGAAGCGGCTTGCATTCACAAGCATCGAGCAGTGTTTCGAGGCTTGGCCGCGCAGATTCCGGATTGTCCGCGCGATCAGAAACGCTCGCACGGCCTCTTTCAGGCTTTCAGGTAATTCATCGACCGTCTGGTCGATGCGGTGCTTCATCGGCAGAACGTCTTCGTTGTCAGTGATGTAGCGCAGCCAGACAGGGTCGCCATCATCGGGAATTCCGTCGATGAAAATCTTCTTCGCGCCGAAGTAGTTCGACGGCGCATCCAACCCCACGATGAAGTGCTTCGGGAAAAGATCTTCCTTGAGCGCTTCGTCATACTGGTCCGGGTCGACGAAAATGTTGGCGAAGGGCGTTGCCGTGTAACCTACGTAGCAACTGCGGTGGAACATGTTCAGCAGATCGCGGATCTGCCCATTGATCTTGGTGATCTCGTCCTTCGAATACTTCGTATTGATCGAAGCGTTGTCGGCCTCGTCATCGATCAGCAGCATCGGCTGGTCGATCATCTGATCGTCGCCCCTGGCACTGTTCTCGCGCAGCCAGTCCAACAGGTTGCGCAGCGTGTTGTGGTTCTTCTTGATGACCAGAACCACCGGCACCTTGTATGAATCGATCTGGCTGGTGTTGGTGGACGCCGTGTCCTTTCGGAAGTCGGCGAGTGTATTCGTCAAGCCAACCGGGACATGGCGGTCATCAAACAGTCCGACACCGATGGCGCGGTTGCCCTTCTTGCCCTGCGTTGCCAGCCGCCCGGTATCACGACCGATGAAGCCTTCGTCGATCCTTTCCTGGGTTTGGTTGCGCAGATTGTTGTGGATGCCCGCGATCACGACGATCAGTCGGTAGCCCGCATCCGCCGCCTTGCAAATCAAGCCGGTGTAGTTCGCCGTCTTGCCGCTCTGGACGTGGCCGACAACCATCCCCCGGCGATCCCATTTCTCATCGAGTCCCGGATTGCCCAAGCGACCGAGGATGCGGTCAGTTAGTTCGTCAGTGGTGGTGATGACGTCTTGTGGCAGGCCGTTCTTGTGCAGCAGCTTTTTGTAACGGTCCCAGTAGAACGGGTCGATGGACGCCTTGGCCTCATCCAGCCAGGGGCGAAAGCTCTCGTCATCGACCATCGCCCCGAGCCCCATGGTGATGCCGAAACGCTCCTCAATGTCACGTGCGAGCTGCTCGATGGCATCCGGCCCGGCATTCACGTTCAACGCCCCGTTCATCGTAGTTATGAACGTCCGCAGTTCGGTGCCGCTTTTGCGCTGATGCGCCAGTGATTGCGAAACGACATCATCAAGATGCTTGAGCTCTGCGGTCACGAGGGTTCTCCCTGTATTTCTTCGACAAGCCGTCGAATCGCGTCCTTGTGGTGGATGAACGGCTCGGTCGAGCATAGAGCTCGCACCACGTCATTTCCTGTCATGTTCGAATGCAGCAAAGCCCTGATGGCGATCTCGGCCGAGTCGGCGAAATCCGCGAAATCTGCCGCGTCTTGGGTCACATCCTCGGCGCCGCCCAGCATGTCCGCGTGCAATGCAGCAATGGGCAAGCCGCTGCCCAGAAGACTGATGCAGGTCCTGAACCCATGCCGAAACTCTTCAGGCAGCGCGGCGGCGAAACCGGTGATCGAGGGGTGCTCGACATTGGGGCGGTAGACGATGCCACCATCCCTCTGCACGCGGTTCCAGAGCGGCAGATACTCATCGGACACGAGCTTTCGGCCCCGGCGCTGGTAGGTTCGCTTCGATGTTCCCTGGAGCCGTTCAACGATCCTCCGCAATCGTTCGCGCACAACTGGCGGCATCTGGGCCGATGCCTTGCGAACGTCGATCTTCCAGTCCGAGTCCATGGTGTTCGGGATGTCGACACGCACCCTTGCCAGTTTCGTCAGTTCTGTCTGCCGTGCGAGGCCCAGCCAACTGCCGGCGATGATGAGACGGCGCTCACGATAGATGTAGAAGCCTTGGGACCTTAGATGGCCTTCGGGGCCACCGAGGTCTTCCCAAGCCGTCTTCGACATCTTTTTGTGATGGGGAAGCGTGAAGCACTGGGTAACCACTTCGCCGTTGAGTAACGGCAAGATATCTTCGGGATCCGTCTGCGTTGCCGGGTGATCCGTCGCAAAGGGGTCTATCGGCAAGAGCTTTCGGTCGTTCAGCAGTATCCGCAGAGCGGGTTTGCTGCCCTCCATGTAGCGATGGAAGCAGAGCCGCAAGTGGCGCTCCGCACCCGAAATGGCCTTGTTGATTTCAGCTGAGCGCTTTGCAACATCATTCCGAAAGTTCGTCGAGAGCCGATCGAGCTTGCGCCAAAGCACAATGGTCCCGGCATTCGGCAGCCTGTCCGCTGCGGGTATATCTGTCAGGTCATCCTCGAGGTCTACGCGCCAGTCATTGCTCTCCGCAACCTTGTCGAGATCCCATGTCGCGGCAGATGTATGACCATCCTTCCTGGAGATCACGGTCAACTGGCGGCATTGCGAAAAGCTCGCGCTCTTCAAGCCCAACCCGAACCGTCCGAGATCATGACCTTCGCGTTCCTGAAGCGGATTTTTCGTCCCAGGCCGCATTGCTTCAATCAACTCGGGTTCGGTCATGCCTGTCCCGTTGTCGACGATTGCGATCCACGGATCATCTGTCGCCGTTTCTGCGAGAATTTCGACCTTGGTCGCCTTGGCAGTCACCGAATTGTCGATGACATCTGCCATTGCAGTTTCCAAGGTATAACCGAAATCCCTCATACCTTCGATCAGTGATGCCGCGTACGGAGTCGCGTCTGCCTGTCGTTTTGTTGTACGCACAACCATACTTCTCTGCGTTTGAGCAACACATTTTCGCTATGGCCCTCCCTCTCGCGAGCCGTTGCATTTCAATGTGAACACACGGCACACGTAAGTTGAAGATGAAAAGCATTTTCTTTTGGAGCGTTGCGATGGCCGTGAGCCCATTGGAATGTGAGCCTCAGCCAGACTCACACGAACGGCGCGAGCTTGACCCTGACACGTGCTACCGCGAGTATTTTGCCACAGGCATGCTCTCAGTATGACGGTATCCTCAGTAAGAAAGGAAAGCGCATGATCGGTCCGTTCATCTGCATAGCTGGCATAGTGATCAGCTTCGTAGGAGCCATCCATTGCTGGCTCGTCTACCGGGATTGTGTCCGTCGGGCCCATGTCGACCCTGAACGGGTTAAGAGGTTTGTGGAAAGTGCGCCGCTGCATCTCCTCGAGGAGTTGAAGGCGAAGCGCCCGGCCTGTCAGTGCTGCGGTGCGCCACTCAGGCTGCAGGGCGAGCAATCGTGAAGGTTCTTCCTACCTGGCCAGGCGAGGTACCAATGGAATCGTTGATCAATCATTTATGGGCGGCATGCCGAACGGTCCCTATGGGACCTACAGCCTCGGTCAAGTTTGCAGCAGCGCAGCAATAAAAATTAGTGGGTCGCATGGCTCACGCTTTTGGTGAGGTGCGGGCGCCGCCCAGGACACCTGCCGATCAGTCGGCCTCGTGTTTGCGAAAAACCAAATCCGTTTTTTCGCAATAATATCATACCATTAGAATCACTTGCGGCGGTTTGAGTGCTATGGCATGGGCGCTCCAGATAATCGTCCACTCCCGATGGAATGGTGCGTCCCTCCCATGTCTGTCCTCAGCGAGTGCCCGATGATACCTGCGCTACATACCCCTAGCTGACACTGAATTCTTCCTGCCCGGCCAGCCTCCGGCTCAGAGAGATGTTCGACGCACAGCGAACTCAATCTTCCTTCCAATCCGAGGCTCTGCCCGCATGTCCGCCATCATGGCGGCTGGCGGAGCTATGACGAAAGTCCCCATCCATGCCCAAAATCCGCTTCATCCTGAGCAAACAGCTCGATCCGGCACTCGACGAGGCCGCCATCATCAAGCGTCTCAAGGAATTCTACACCGCCTTGCAGGACAAGCGGCAGATTTCCGATGGCATCCCCCAGGAAGAGCGCGCCGCCCACAATGAACTATGGCGCTACCCGCAGAATGAACTCCCGAAAGCGCTCGAGATCCGGATCAGGCGGTGGGCGCAGAAGATCCACCGCCACCATCTGAAGGAGGTCGAGCCAACGCGCCTGTCGCGAGAAGACCGTGCCATGCTGCAGGGCTGTCGCGATGGCGCCGAAATCTTCGACCTGCGCTCTGCGCATCATATCGACGAGATCGCCGCGGCGCTTCATACGGAGTTCCCATGGGTCGCAGAGGCGACGACACATGTATGGCGCAGCCTCCACCATCATCGCGCAAGTGGCAGGCCCGGTGCTCAATTTGCGCCGATTCTTCTCGATGGCCCGCCTGGCATTGGCAAAAGCGCATGGGCACGTCGTCTTGCGCAGCTGCTGGAAACGCCGGACATGACCCTCGACGCCACAGGCGAGAATGCCAGTTTCGGACTGATAGGAAGCCAACGCGGCTGGGCAAATGCCGGCCCCGGCCGGCTTGTGAGCCTGATGCTGATGCGGCAGGTTGCTAATCGGCTTGTCATTATTGACGAAATAGAAAAATCCGGCACGCCTAGGTCTGACAAGGGCCGGGCTTTCAGCCTACCGAATGCCCTCCTACCGCTGCTTGAAGACCTGACAGCAAGTCGGTGGACCTGTCCATACTTCCAGCACCAGTTCGATATGTCTTTCGTCAACTGGGTCTTCACGTCCAATAGCCTGCGCGGCCTGCCGGAACCGCTCCTGTCGCGGATCCGCGTCGTCAGCGTGCCCTCACCCACGCCGGGGCAGATCAATGACCTTGTCCTGCGTGAGGCCGAGAAGCGGCAGCTTTCCCCGCTCATCATTGCGGCCATCACGACCGCGCTGGCTGAGGCGTTCGAGGCAGGCCATCAGATCAACATCCGGACTGTCAAACGGATGCTGGAGCTGGGCTTGGACCAACAGGGCCGGCCGATGCTCCATTGACCCGAGCGGATCAGATTAATCATTAAAAATCATATGGTTAAGTGAGTTTTCCACATTCATGAAGACTTGGCGACCCGTTTTCAATTGGGATTTTCGCCGACTTCGCGGAAAATAAGCGCATGGCCCACCCAAGCGCTACCGGGTGGGGCAGGACGGAATTTCGCCCAGACCGGGCACCAGAAGCAGAGGTACTGCCGCATCATCACATCTGTCACGCTACCGATAGCGGTTGAGCGTGGCAAGAGTGGCATGTCCTCTTGAAAAGAAACAAAAATGCACCCGGCGCAACGCTGTTCCGGGAACGGAGAAGTCATGTCTGCCGATCAGACTATTGATCATGACAGCTGGAACTATTCGCCGGCGAAGCTGCCCAGGCAGTCCAAGATCAAACTCGGGCGGATCCACGGTGTCCTGCCTTTCACCGGCGTTCGCAATCCCGGCTTCCGGAGCTCGAGCTCGCATCGGGTGTGGATGACCTACCGGACCATCGCGAATGACTTCCAGCCCAAGTCCGGCATTGCCGAGAGTGCAGCGGAAGCCGCCGTCGCCCACGAGCTGCTGCTCTCGCCTCTCCTCTATGATCTGCAATTCCAGCCGCTGAAGGTCTATCTGCGTCCTGGTGACCGCAAAGGTCCGAGCTATACGCATGACTTGCTTGCCACTTTCGTGGATGGACGGCGCACGCTCATCTTCGTTCGCAACTCCGACAGCCTGCAAAAGCCTCGGACGCGGCGCGATATCGAAGCGATCCAAGCGGCGACACCCTCGCGCGCTGCAGATAGCATGATCATCGTCGATGCTGGCCGCTATTCGCGGCAGCGACGGGAGAACCTGTTCCGGCTGCATGAGGCCATCCAGACACCCGATCCGGAAATCGACGACATCGTGCTCTGGACCGCCTGCAACCATCGTTCGCTCTGGCTGAGGCGTGATCTTTTTCCGCTGCTCGATTTGCCGCAGAAGACGGTCTTTAAATCCTGCTACCGCCTGATCGCGCGTGGCGCCCTGCGTGCGAACCTCGATCATGTGATCGCGGAGTGGTCGCGCGTCGAGGTTGCGTCATGACGATCGCGCCTCGCTACAACTTCGAAGCCGGAACCGAAATCGTGGTCCAGGGGCGCGACCTCCTGCTCCGCAAGGTCGGTTCGCAAGGCTATGAGCTGGCGGACCCGATGGGCGGCCAGATGAGTATCCTTGGGTTCTCATCCTTCGTCGAATTGATGAAATCCGGCGCCGTGACTTTCGCCCCTTCGCAGCTGTTGCCGGAGGGAAGTGCCAAGCTCAGGCTGGGTGGTCTGAGCGTCGCGGCTCAACTCTCCGATGAGCAACAGACTTATGGCCGCTTCCACTACGCGATATGCAGGGCGATCGATGAGCTCCATTGCCACCGGACCATTGTCGAGGGCGATGAGGACTTCCGGATTTCCATCGGCGCCTTGAACGACCCCGCGAACAGGAAGTTCTTGCGTCCACTCGTCGAAGCCTTTTTTGGCGAGCGCGTGCATCTGGGGGCGGCCACCTTGAAGGGCGGCCAGCAGAAGAGCTGGTTTCTCTACAAAGGGCGGACGCTGAAGAAATACTACGGGATCTATCAGGGTCTCCAGGACGGTGATGATGTCATCGCTGGGCTGGCAACACTTGACCACCTGAAAGGCAACGAGACACCGCGTCTGCCCTTGCGTCTGAAAGAACTCATGACAGAGGCGTGGGAGGAGATCGGCTTGGATCTCAAGGGACCGTCGGTGGCGAATGTGCATGGCTACCTTGCAGCACTGATCAACAGGGAAAACCGGCAGCGGGCGCTCAACGACCTCCCCGCGCTCCCGGTCCCATCCCATCAATCCGTTCTTCGTCACCGCAAGGAGCTGCTCACGCCGACCGAATACATGGTCGCGACGAAGGGCGAGCGCCACGCGCGCAACAAGCGGGGCCGCGGCAGTTCTGACGTGCGGGCGCTCATGATCGGCGAATTCTGCGAGATGGACGAATGTCGGGCCTCCCTGATTACCTCGGCCAAGGCCAAAGGCTATTGGCATACGCTGTCTGAAGATATGAAGAAGGCTATGGAATGGGCGGATGAGGAGATCCGCAGCCGCCTCAGCATCCTTGTCATGATCGATGTCGCAACACGCATGCCGCTGGCCTGGGTTGTCAGCGACCAGCCAAAAGCGGAAGCCACGATGCAGCTGCTGCGGATGGCAACGCGCGACAAGACCCGCGAGAGGCGCATCTACGGTTGCGAGGGCGAGGCTATGCCGGCCATGGGGCTCGGCATGGTGCGCAACGACAACGGTACCGGCCTGCGGAACGCCGAGGTCAAGTCCGCGCTCATGGGGATCGCATCGGCGAATACCGATGTGCGGACCTACGCGTCGGCAGACAAGCCGTATGCCGAACGGATGTTCGGCACCACGGAATCCGTCTTGTTCAAACTGCTTCACGGCTACACGGGTCGCAAAGCAGGAGAGCTGCCCGGATATGACGCCAAAAAATCAGGCGTCCTTGACATCGATCTTCTCTATGAAATCCTGACCAAGTTTTTCATCGACGAGTACCCGTCCCTGAAACACATGGGCGTCGGTATGAGCGGGCGCCGCCCAGCAGAGGTCTATCAAGAACTGAATGAGACCAGGGAGACATTTCGTCTTTTGGATGAAGATCTCCGTCGCGTCCACTTGGGCTGGCCATTCAAGTTGCAGCCCAACGATGAGGGTGTGCGGGTGCTTGAAGGCCTCTTCTATGCGTCAGACGAATTCCAGGCCGCC